>CAZCRG010000090.1:0-7460 GCA_964501105.1 Candidatus Hydrothermarchaeota archaeon
AAGCTAATACGTTGCTTCCATATTTTTTGCTTTTTAGTAGGATTATTAATTCGTCCTTCCTTTCTATTTTTTAGATACTTCACTTCTTCATCCATTATTTCTATTTCTGCATTTAGGTCTTTTTCGGTTTCCGGAAGTGGTTTTGGTTGTTGGTAAGATGCGCCTAATTCATTATTTAACATCTTCAGGATACTAGAGAAATAGTAAGTGTCTTCCGCCGCAACTTCCTTTAAAGCATCGCAAATCTTCCCTTTTAGATTTATTCCATTTTTAGCGGTTACTTCAACGGTATCTTTAGACATATTTATTTCAATACAATTATCTTCTTCCAATTTTTGAATTAGTTTAATTAGTCCATTGTTTATCCAAGGGTCAGGAGTAGCATAAAAAATAATCTTATTCTTATTTTCTCTTCCAACTTCCTCCTCAGCCGCAACACTCTCTTCTCTCCAGGGTATCCACAACACCCCCACTTACTTTTCAATTCTCTTCAGAACATGGTGCAATATAAACTTTTCCCTACACCGCCGGAAAAGTGAAAACTCCAGCATGAATGTCCAACATTCTCTGTGCATGTTATCTGTGCATATATAAAGCATGGGCACAAAAACTATATCGCTCTCCATTGAAGCCTACAGATTGCTGAAAGAGGCAAAACTCCCTGGTGAAAGCTTTTCGGATGTTGTAAAGAGAATTATTAAAAAGAGACCTCTATCAAGTTTTGCTGGTTTATGGGCAGAACTGGAAGATGAGAAGATAAAAGAAATTAAAAAAATAATCAAAATTGAAAGAGAGATTTCTGATAAAAGATGGAGGTACTGAATTGTGGTGGTTCTCGAAACTGACTTCTTAATAGATCTTCTCAGAGGTAAAGATCATGCTGTAACAATAGCAAGAGAGATTGACGAATCAGGAGAACCAAAATTCATCACGCCTGTTTCAGCCACAGAGTTTCTCATTGGTGCCCACTATATTGGTGGTAAATATCTTAAAGCTGCCATGGAACTTCTATCTTCACTTGAAATCCTTGAGTTTGATATGGAAGCATGCTATGTGGCTGGTGAAATAGGCGCCACTCTTGCAAAAGAGGGCAGGCACATAGGTGTAGCAGATACAATGATTGCAGGAATAGTAAAGAGACATGGAGAAAAGTTACTTACAGGAGATGAGCACTACTCCCGAGTTAAAGGGCTCGTGGTGGAGAGGTATTAAACTCTCTCTGTATATGACCACAAGGTATAACAGCACCTCTTAATAGAATGAGATTGTAGATTTCCAATAAGTTTTTAGCGATTCTCTCTGGAGATCCAGTCCTCTTCATTCCAGGATATGCCATTAAAACTACACTATTTGGGAAAAACTGACCCCGGATTATATTTGCCCGGGCATATTAAACATAAAGAGCTGAGGCAAAGCCTTTTACCTCGACACTTCAACCATGCCAAAGCCCATTGAGTTTTTCTCACCAAAGCCAGATTCATAGCCCATTTCAAGGAGTTCTTTTGAGCCAGAGACTGCGAAGTCCATCATGTAGCACCTGTGAAAGGTGTTTCTGATTTTTATGCGACGCTGTTTTATAAAACTGGGAGGGCTGAAATCCAGATCGAAGTTAGAAGGAGGTCTGCCGTAGAAAAGCTCATACTTCTTCAAAAGATTTCTTCTTATGTTGGTGTAAAACTTCTCCTCAGTAGGATTCAGGTCCCAGCTTTTCCTTCCCAAGCTTGTATCAATCATGGTGGAGACCTTAATGGGGGAGAGTGTTCTTAGCTTCACGGGAGTGCCGTTAAACTCAGGTGGCTTAAGAACCTCCATGGACTCAAGGTGAAAGCTGGCAGAGCCTATCTTAAGAGTGCCCTCTTCCAGAAGGCCCTCGACAGCAGCTCTTAGCACATCATCCCTTGGGGAAGATACAAAAAAGTAGCCTCCTCTGTTGAAGACCAGCCCCTGTTTTGTGGATTTGCCTCCTTTAAGGTCTGAGAAAGTGAAGAGTTTTATTGTTCTTGACGAGTGGAGGGAGCTGGCAAGCTCTTCATTGGCCTTTCTGAAAGCTCTGTATAGTACACCTGCCAGATAAAGGTTATAGTTGAAGGGGACAAAGCCACCTCCTCCAAAGGAAATTTTCACCCTCATTAACACCTCTCCAGCAGTATTTCCCTTTATAATGATGGTATATAAAGATTTTCTGAGGAGAAGGCCTGAGGGCCTCTTCCTGCCACTCTAATACCTTGAGAAGAGTTTTTTCAGTAAGCCCTCAAGGCCACCTGCAGACTTTCCATTCCTTTTCTTCTTTCTCACAACTTCAACACTTGCTCCCCCATGCCTGGTGCGCTTCACTCTGATTTCAACAAAGATGGGCTGCTCTACAGCTTCGCCAACAATTAATGCCTTGCCTGGCTCAAGCTGCTTTATCTCCTCCTCCAGGTCAGAAGTGAAGCTCTCTATACTCTGAGATATGGCACGCATGTCGTTGGGGTTTGTAACCTTTAAAATTATCTGGGTATTGCACTGGCTGAGAACAGACTTATCAATTCTTGCAGGGCGTTGAGTTACAACACAGAGCCCAAGACCGAATTTTCTTCCCTCGCTGGCAATTGTTCTCAATATCTTTGTTGAAGTTTTACTTCCAAAGCCGCGCTCAGGGGCAAAATTGTGGGCCTCTTCAATGAGGAAGAAGAGAGGAGGAATTTTGCCCCGTTTTCTATCCTCAAAAATCTCAGTGGCAAGTCTTGAGACCACAATATCCTGAACCTCAGGTGCAACGCCTCGAAGATTAATAATAGACACTATACCCTTTCTCACCAGTTCTGAGGTTTTCACTGGCGCGCCGTCAAAAATCTTGCTGTCTTTAAGAATCTCAAGATTAGTTATGAGCCTGTACTTGGATTTGCTGTCACTCTCATCCAGAACCCTGATTATATCCTCAATAGTATACTTTCCATAGCTTTTAACCACATTTAGAGCCTGGTAGAGAAGGCCTTCCTGAACATTGCTCAGCTTTATTGGCAGAATCTCAAGAAAATCGCTGTAATTCAGCCTTGTTATATCAAGAGAGAGCTTCTTATCACTCTGAGGATTTATATTCATCTGGGTTGCATACTCCACAATATTGCTGTAACCTTTTGGTTTAATACCAAAACGTTCCATTAATTTGAGTTCTCTGGGATTGTCATTGGGCCTCTTCAGTGATGAATACTCGCCGTGGGGGTCAATAATTACAACGGGTACCTTATTCTCAATAAGCTCCTCTATGAGTACTCCAACTGTGTAGCTCTTGCCAGCGCCAGTTTTGGCGAGAACAGAAACATGCTTCTGTACCAGCTTATTGGGGTCAAGATATACTGGAATATTCCCTCTTGGTCCTTCGAGAATACCGAGATAAATACCTGATTTACTTCCGAGTTTTAGGGTCTTCTTTATAATTCCAGCATCTGCCTCATATACTTTTTCTCCTGGCTTAAAGGGCATTTTTGGAGTTTTTAGCATTCCCTTTTCGTCAATATAACCAATCACTCTTGCACCTGCGATTATGCGCTCTTCAACACCTGCCTTTGGAGCAGCAGAGCCAGTGATGGCATTGAGTGAATACATCTCATTGTATCTCTTTATCTCTCTTACCTTGGCTAAAACCCAGCCGTAGAGTTCATGTTTAACTTTAACATACTCCCCTCTTTGAAGTCCAACATCTTTTGCTACTATAAAATTGAAATCGCCATAGCCAACTTCGCCAAAAATCATTCCAACAATTTTCATCGATATTTTATTGGTGGAGGGGCATAAATAAACCTTTACCTAAAATATTTTCCTTGCTAAAAGAGGTGCTAAGTGCATGGAAATTATAAACTTTATAATAGCTTTCCTGGTTGGGTTTATTTTGATATCCAGAATACTTCCAAGATTTTATGGTATAAAGAAGGGCGAGGAAGTACCCCTGGCCAATAAGGAAATTGAAAAGGCAAAGAAAGAAGAAGACTTCTTCATGATATACTTCTTTACACCAACCTGCAGTGCCTGTAAAAGAATGGAGCCCACAATAAATAAGCTGAAAAAGAAGTACAGAATTGTTAAAGTTGACGCAACAAAGGAGCCAGAGGTTGCAAAGGCTTACAGAGTGCTTGGAGTGCCAATGTTAATTCTTGTTAAAGGTGGCAAGGTGGCTGCCAGTTTAATGGGAATAAAGAGCGAGAAGGAGATTCTCAGTAAAATTTCCTCTCTATAGTTTCTAGCAGCATGCCCTGCTCCAGAACCAGTTCTTCAGCAGGAAATACCTCTTTACCTTTGTGAATAACCCTCTGCACCTCCAGCTTCACCTCAGAAAGCTTCTTTCCCTCAAGTTCTCTGCCCACTTTAATAAATTTTCTCCTTTCCTCTCCAATCTTCTTCTCAGGCTTCCTGATCTCCAGCTTTCCCTCTCCCTCGAGCTTAATAAGAATTTCAGCTATTCTCCGGCCTGCTTTGCCGTCACCAAGGGGATTCTCAGATATGGAGGGAAAGTTTCTCGATAGCGCCTTCTCAGCAGCTTTTAGAATTCCTTCCCTTTCAACTCCTGCAAGAAAGTTGCCCCCTGCCTCAAGAGTTTCTGGCCTTTCTGTTGAGGTACGAAGTGTAATGCAGGGCACACCAAGAGTGAGAGCCTCCTCCTGCACTCCGCCCGAGTCTGTGAAGACTGCTCGAGCATTCTTTAATGCATAGAGGAAGTCAAGATAGCCCAGAGGCTCTATGGTGTTAATATTCTGAAGACTATCCATAAGGCCAAAGTCTCTGAGCCTCTTAGCAGTTCTGGGATGCAGTGGGAAAATAATCTCCTCATCAAGCTCTTCCAGAGTTTCAAGGATAGTCCTGAGCCGCCTCTCAGAATCCACATTTTCAGCTCTATGAAGTGTTAGAAGACAGTACTCCTCAGGAAGCTCAATTTTAGCTTTTTTCTCAGCCAGCCTGATGTTCTGCTGGGTGGCATCCACAATGGTATTGCCTGTGATGAAAACTTTTTCCCTTGAAATCCCCTCGTGGAGAAGATTAAGGGCAGACCTCTCTGTAGGAGCAAAGAGAACATTAGCCAGGCGGTCAGCAACTATTCTGTTAATTTCTTCTGGCATTGTGATATCATAGCTTCTCAACCCTGCTTCAACATGGGCAAAGGCAGTATTGAGCTTTGAAGAAGCTAAAGCAGCACTCAGCACAGAGTTTGTGTCTCCCTGAGCAATTACAACATCTGGCTTCTCTTTAGCTATAATATTCTCAAGGCCCTCAAGAGCTCGAGCAGTCTGGTAAGCATGAGAACCAGAGCCAGTATCAAGATTGTACTCAGGCTTTGGAAGTTCCAGTTCCTCTATAAAGCTCCAGAATAGCTCAAAGTCGTAGTGCTGCCCTGTAGCTACAAAGATATACTCTATACCAGAGTCTTCAAAGGCTCTGAGCACAGGAGATAGCTTGATTACCTCAGGCCTTGTGCCTGCCACAACAAGAGCTAACATCTTTTACTTCCTCTTCTGAAGCTTTCCCTGAGATTCACCACCTCACCAACTACAGTTACTGCGGGAGGCTTTATTTTGTGTTCCCTTGCCTTCTCCACTATATTACCAAGGGTGCCCAGAATTATGCGCTGCTCCTCTGTGGTGCCCTTCTCTATTATTGCAACTGGCGTTGTCTCAGGCCTTGTTTTCAAAAGCTGGGGTACAATTTTTGGAAGATTGTTCACCCCCATTAAAATTACTAGAGTATCAGCCCTGAGGGCGGAGAAGTCCACTCTATTTTCATTTCCAGGAGCAAAGTGTCCAGTTACAAGAGTTACACTGGAGGAAAGCTTCCTGTGAGTCAGAGGAATACAGGACAGCTCAGGCACTGAAATTGCAGAGGTAATCCCGGGCACAACTTCAAACTCTATTCCAGCCTCGACGAGAGCTGAAATTTCCTCTGCCCCCCTGCCGAAGATAAAGGGGTCGCCACCCTTGAGGCGTACCACAATTTTATCCTCACTGGCTTTCTCCACAAGAAGTTTATTTATCTCTTCTTGGGGCATGGCATGCTTTCCAGCGCTTTTTCCAACATATATGAGCTCTGCCTCAGGCTTTGTATATTTGAGAAGCTTTCTGCTAATGAGCCTGTCGTAGATTACAACATCTGCCTGGTTCAAAAGCTTCATTCCTCTGACAGTAATAAGCTCCGGGTCACCAGGGCCGCCGCCCACAAGGTAAACCTTTTTCATTTCTCAACCTTCAGACTCTTTTTTATTACATCAAAAGCAACTTCTCCAGCACTCTCAATCTTCTTTGAATTCAGAAAGTTAACTGTAACTTTGGCTGGTGCAAAAATTGCTGGATTGATCTTGTAGAAGTCGTAGCCAGCTTCCTTGAAGATGTCCATAAAGGGCTTTCCAAAGGCTGGTGAAGCATTGCTGGGTACCTCATTAATATTGAAGTCAGCCTCACTGGCCAAGAATACTTCGCCGCCATAAATTATCATGTCATTGGTTACTCCCATCATCTCTCCATCTCCGCCTACTATAGCAGCAACTGGAGCCCTTCCAGAAGCAAATTTTATCTTTGTGGTGTCAATGCCCATGTGGTCCAGTTTATACAGAGCAGTTTCAACCACTCGGGCTGATATCTGGATAGCTCCAGCTATTGAAGAGGTTTTTGCTATTAGAATATAAATATCCTCAGGGGCTACACTGCAGCTCTCAGCAATTAGTTTCACAATTTCTCTGGGCGGGTACTGAGAAGCCTCAAGGACAATAACTGCTTTGTCATAACTCTCATTGTAGCCCAGCCTCTCATAGAGTTTTTTTGGCTTTTTTGCCAGAGCTCTGGCAGGGCCTGAGCCAAGAGAGAAGAAATTATCTGCTTTAAGATTCCAGCCTGCCTTCTGTGAGGCAAGTGTGGCAAGAGCTGGTTTATCTGTGGTTACCACAACTTCTGGAAGGAGTAATCCAGAGTAGTCCTTCAGAGAAAGCTCAACCCTGCCTAGACCGCCCATACAGACTTCAGCAAGAAGCTGTCCTGCTTCAAGGCTGCCCTCAGCTTTTACTCCAGCATCTATTATATTTGCTTCTTCCTTTGTGTGGATAATCCCGAGCTCCTCGCTTCTTGAAATCATGTCTTCTACTATTTTAAAAGCCTTCTCATTCAGCATATTAAACACCTGAGATTTTTTATTGTTGGAAAATTTTATTGAGATTTTAAATATATAGTTTGTGTGACCTCAAAAAGAATTAAAGTTTTTCCTTTCTTCAGCTTTTACTATTGCCAGTCGTCTGGTTTTATATCTATTTTAAAAAAATAAATACAGAAATTTTTAATTTGTCATACAAATACTTTATTTTTAAGTTTTGCCCTACTCTGGAGAGACTCCTTGAGTAAAGCCCCCTGCTAACTTCATCAATTGAACTCTGTACTTTTACTGTGGAGTAAGTTTTATCAATAGGATTTATAGCGATTAATAATAAGTTAAAAATATATTTAATG
>CAZCRG010000091.1:0-7275 GCA_964501105.1 Candidatus Hydrothermarchaeota archaeon
AACTGTGAGCTTGTAAATACTCAATATAGAATTTTATGTACACTTGCCAAAGAATTTGGTAAGAATGTTCCTTTTACAGGCTGGCCTACAGATAAAGTTTATAATACTTTTAAGGAAGCTGCTGACAAGGAAAATAATATAATAATAGTAGTTTTAGATGAAATAGATAGAATTGTGGGAAAACATGGGGATTCAGTGTTGTATTATCTTACCAGAATAAATTCTGAACTTAAAAATTCAAGATTAAGTGTTATAGGTATTTCTAATGATCTTAAGTTTACTGATTATCTTGATAATAGAGTTTTAAGCACTCTCGGAAAAGAAGAGATAATATTTAAACCCTATAATGCAAGGCAGCTTGAAGATATTTTAAGAAAAAGAGCTGAACTGGCTTTTCTGGATGGAACTCTTGATGAATATGTTATACCCCTCTGCGCAGCTCTTGCAGCAAGGGATCATGGTGATGCGAGAAAGGCTTTGGATCTTCTAAGAGTAAGTGGAGAGATGGCAGAAAGAGAAAATGCAAGTATAATTACTGAGAGGCATGTGAGGGAGGCTAATAGTAAGATAGAATCTGACAATATTGTTGAGGCTGTTCAGACCTTACCAACTCAGTCAAAGCTTCTTCTTTATTCTGTAATATACTTAGAGGAAAGGAAAGAGAAATTTATAAGCACAGGTAAAATCTATGATGTATATAGGAAATTATGCAGGTATGTTTCTATTGATCCTCTAACGCAGAGGAGGATATCAGATCTTATTTCAGAGCTTGATCTTCTCGGTATATTAAACTCCAGAGTGATAAGTAAAGGAAGATATGGAAGAACAAAGGAAATAAAGCTAGAGGTCCCAATTTCCAGAATTAAAGATTGCATAATTGAGGATATAAGATTAGGCAGTCTGAGAGAATTTATTCTGAGACAGAAATTATTATACTAATTTTTTTAAATTTTTAATAACATTCTTGCAATATTAACACTTCTTTTTATACTGAAATTACTATTAATTAAATAATAATATTTTAGGATGTTGATAGATATGATTAGAATTGCTCTGGATACTAACTTTCTCTTACTGCCCTTTCAGCTTAAGATTGATATAGAAGAACAGCTTAAGGAGATTCTCCCGGAGGCTGAGATTGTAGTTCCACGTTCTGTTATTTCAGAGCTCACAGGCCTGACCTATGGAAAGGGAAAAGTTGCAAGACAGGCAAAACTTGCCCTGGAGCTTGCCGGGAGATATAGAGTGGTTGAGACCCAGGGCAGAAGGGATGAAGCTCTTATTGAGCTGGCTGAGAAGGGTTATATTGTTGCTACTAACGATAAGCTTTTAAAGGAGAAAATAAGAAAAATGGGAAAGGCAGTAATATTTTTAAGGCAGAAAAAGGTTTTAAACATAAGCGGTTATGGAGGTATTTAAATGGAGATAGCTTTAATTGGAATTGGCACTGGTATTCTTGCTCTTCTCTTCGCAGGATATTTAGTGAGAAGCATAATTAGTTACGACCCTGGAAATGAGAGAATGCAGAAGATTGCCAGGGCTGTGCAGCAGGGTGCTATGGCTTATCTAAACAGGCAGTATAAAACTATTGCTGTTTTTGCTGTAATTTTAACTGTAATCTTGGGAGTGGCAATAAACTGGGAAACCGGGATAAGCTTTCTAGTAGGGGCAGCCTTCTCAGCCCTTGCTGGTTATATAGGAATGAATATATCTGTGAGGGCAAATGTGAGAGTTGCCAATGCTGCCAGCAAGGGCTTAGGTGAAGCTTTACCTCTCGCCTTCAGGGGCGGCGCTGTAACAGGTATGAGTGTTGTGGGCCTTGGCTTACTGGGTGTGAGCCTCTTTTACTACCTTTTCAGGGATCCACTTCTTGTCGTGGGCTTTGGCTTTGGCGGAAGCCTTATAAGCCTCTTTGCAAGAATTGGTGGAGGAATTTACACAAAGGCTGCTGACGTTGGAGCAGATTTAGTTGGAAAGGTCGAAGCTGGAATACCAGAAGATGATCCCAGAAATCCTGCTGTGATTGCAGATAATGTTGGTGATAATGTTGGAGATTGTGCAGGAATGGGAGCAGACCTCTTTGAGACCTATGCTGTTACTGCAATAGGTGCCATGCTTCTTGGTGCTGTGCTCATGAAGGGTGTAACTCTTGCTGTTGAACTGCCCCTTGCCTTGGGTGCTGCTGCAATTGTTGCTAGCATTCTTGGAGTCTTCTTTGTGCGCTATTCCAATGGAAGCATCATGGGCACTCTTTACAAGGGAGCAATAGCCAGTGGTGTTATATCAATAGCTCTTTTCTATATACTCATAAACTACCTGCTGGGAGGAAATACTTTAAGCTATGAGGACCCCTTCAGGGGGAGTATAGTTATTGGCCCGACTGAAGTCTTCATAGCTACCCTTGTTGGTATAGCCATTACAATAGCCATGATTGTAATTACAGAGTACTTCACATCCACAAAATACTTCCCTGTGCAGAGTATAGCAAAAGCCTCAACCACAGGTCCGGCTACAAACATTATAACAGGCTTGGCTGTTGGTTATAAGAGTACCACCTTCCCTGTGGTTGTTGTGGCCTTAGGTATACTTGTGAGCTACCACTTTGCTGGTTTATATGGCGTTGCCCTTGCAGCCATGGCCATGCTAAGCGTGACAGGAATTATAGTTGCTCTGGACTCCTATGGCCCTATAACAGATAATGCCGGAGGTATAGCTGAGATGGCTGACCTACCTGAGAGTGTTAGAGAGGTAACTGATGCTCTGGATGCAGTGGGCAATACAACAAAGGCAGTTACGAAGGGCTACGCCATTGCAAGTGCAGGTCTGGCTGCTCTTGCTCTCTTTGCTGCCTATACTCAGGAGCTCACCAGAGCAACTTCTGATTTTACACTGGCAAGCTTCAATATAGCTGATCCCTTTGTTCTTGCTGGGCTGCTTGTCGGAGGAATGGTACCCTTCCTCTTTGCAGCCTATGCCATGGAGGCAGTAGGTGTTACTGCTCATAGAGTTGTAGAAGAGGTTAGAAGGCAGTTCAGGGAAATTCCAGGGATAATGGAGGGCACAGCTGACCCAGACTATGCTCGCTGTGTTGATATAGTTACTGCAGGAGCTTTGAAAAAGATGAGCGCTCCAGCTCTACTTGCAGTCCTGAGTCCTCTTGTTGTGGGCTTTTTACTCGGTCCTCTTGCCCTGGGAGGCCTTCTCATGGGAAGTATAGTGGCAGGTCTGCTTCTGGCTCTCACCATGGCCAATGGCGGTGGTGCCTGGGATAACGCCAAGAAGTACATAGAGGAAGGCAATCTTGGTGGAAAGGGCAGCGACGCTCATAAGGCTGCTGTTGTTGGAGATACAGTGGGCGATCCTTACAAGGATACTGCAGGTCCAGCCATCAACCCCTTGATTAAAGTTATGAACACTATAGCAGTGATTTTCGCTCCTCTCATAGCAGGTCACTACCTCTTGGGCTGAAGGAGGTATAAAAATATTCAAGATAGCTTTGATGGAAGAACTTGTAAGAGTCCCTCCAGAAAGATTTGGATACCCCTTAGAAGAGGTTATAGAGGACATCCTCAGAAGGGGATATATTTTTAAAGGAAGGCAGGAAGGCGGCTTTGAAGGAAGACTTCACCCTGACCTGGGAATGATCCTCGCCATCTATGAAATTAAGGAGATAGGCGAGGGCAGAGTAATCCCTGGCGACGGCGCAGCCTACCACAGGACAAAGTTTGAAGCTCTTGTCTTCCAGCCAGAGCTTCATGAAATTATTGATGGTGAGGTTGTTGAAATTGTGGAGTTTGGCGCCTTTATAAGATTTGCCGCCTTTGATGCCCTTGTGCATGTCTCGCAAATTACAGATGACTATATAAGCTACGACAAGAAGAGAGAGGCCCTTGTGGGCAAGGAAACAAGAAAGGTTCTTGAAGTGAATGATAAAGTCAGAGCAAGGATTGTTGCAGTTAGCCTTAATCCTGAGAAACAGAAGGAGTCAAAGATAAATCTTACCATGAGGCAACCAGGCCTGGGTAAGTTCGAGTGGATTGAAGAAGCCAAGAAAAAGGCCGAGAAGAAGGAGAAGTAGAAATGGCAAAGAAGGAAAAGGCTTGCAAGGAATGCAGGAGAATAACTCCAGAAGATACCTGTATCTACTGCAATGTGCCCACCTCTGAGGAATGGTTCGGCTTTGTGCAGATTATAAATCCCGAGGAGTCAGAAATAGCTGAGAAGCTGGGAGTTAATGTAAAGGGCAGATATGCATTGAGGGTTAGATGATGGAAGACCTGACTTTACCAGAGAGCCTTAGACCCTATCTGAAAAAGCCTCTCGGCGAGCTTTTTACAGGCGAAGAGGCCATGAAAAGAATTAAGGAGAGGGTTAAGGATTCAAGGGTTATAACAGTGGGCGACATTGTTTCTATGGAGGCAGAGAAGGCTGGAATAAAGCCTAAAGTTAAAATTATAGACTTCAGAACCAAGAGAGAGGATATGGAGAAGTACGAGCTCTCTGGTAGAGTAATAAAGGTTAAAAATCCTCCTGCCCACATTACCAAGGAGCTCTGGGATGCTGTGCATGAGGCTGTTAACAGCAGTGAGGATGTTACTGTGGTTGTTGATGGCGAGGAAGATTTGGCTGTGCTTCCTGCAGTTATTGAGGCAGACTGGGGCGATTATGTAATTTACGGGCAGCCAGAGGAGGGCGTAGTTCTTGTTAGCTGTAATGACGACTCTAAATTTCATGTAGGTACAATAATTAAAATGATAATGGATAGAGAAGAACTGAAGATGTAAGGAGGTAAGAGTATGGAGATTGAAATACTTGAAGACAGAAAAAATCCTCTTCTGCACAGGAGAGAGGTTAGGTTTAAGGTTATCCACGAAGGAGCAACACCTTCAAGAGCTGAAGTTAGAGAGAAGCTTATTGCTCTCCTGAGTGCAGATAAGAATGCCTTTGTGGTTGAGAAAATAGAGTCAAGCTTTGGCTCAAGAGTTTCAGAGGGCTTTGCCAAGGTTTATGATAGCAAGGAAGCCATGCTTAACATTGAGGCTGAGCACCTTCTGAGAAAGAACTTCTCTGAGGAGGAGCTTCAGTCTCTCAAAGGTGGCAAAGCTGAAGCTGCAGAGCAGGAGGCTTAGACATGGGTCAGAAGTGGAAGTACTATAAGGCTGAGGGCGACAAGCTGGAGCGCTTGCGTCAGGCATGCCCAAGGTGCGGCGATGGAGTTTTCCTGGCTGAGCACAAGGATAGATTTTCCTGTGGCACCTGTGGCTACACAGTCTGGAAAAAGAAATGATATGCCTTGGTATAGAGGCTACAGCAGAAAAGCTTGGTGTTGGAATAGTTAGCAAAGAAGGAGAAATCCTAGCCAACATAACAAAGTATAAGCCCTTGATTGAAGGTATACATCCCAGAGAAGCCGCCCAGCACCACGCCGAGAATATTAAGCCCCTTATTATCAAAGCCCTCCAGAAGGCAGGGCTTACCCTTAAAGATATAGACTTAATTTCCTTTTCTCAGGGCCCTGGTCTGGGGCCAAGTCTGAGAGTGGCAGCAGTGGCGGCAAGAACTCTGGCTCTTAAATACTCTTTACCCCTCTTGGGAGTAAATCACTGCGTGGGCCATATAGAGATAGGAAGGCTAACCACAGAGGCTCAGGACCCCTTAACGGTCTATGTTTCGGGGGGCAATACCCAGGTAACAGCCTTTGTTTCAGGAAGATACAGAGTTTTCGGCGAGACTCTTGATATTGCTCTGGGAAATCTTCTTGATCAGTTTGCCAGGGCAGCAAATCTTGGCAATCCAGGTGGCCCGGTGATAGAAAAGCTCGCAAAGAAGGGAAGCTTTATAGAGCTTCCCTATACTGTCAAGGGCATGGATTTATCCTATTCAGGGCTACTGACTGCAGCCAAAAGAGCTCTGAAGAGCTATAGTGTAGAGGAAGTCTGCTACAGCTTACAGGAAGTGGCCTTTGCCATGCTGGTTGAAGTTACTGAAAGAGCTCTAGCTCATACAGGCAAGGAGGAACTTCTCATTGCAGGTGGGGTGGCAGTTAATAAGAGGCTTAAGAAAATGCTAAAAACCATGGCAGAGGAGAGGGGCTCAAGCTTTTTTGCTCCGCCCAGGGAGGTTCTGGGCGACAATGGAGCCATGATAGCATGGCTGGGGCTTCTTGAGTATAGTCACGGGAAAAGAATGAGACTTGAGGAGAGCTTTGTGAGGCAGCGCTGGCGCACTGATGAGGTGGAGGTGCTCTGGCGTTGAAGCTCAGAATATGCTTTATTCCTTAAGTCAGAGAAATAGCTGGATATATTCTGGCAAAAACTTATATTATAAATCTTACTAAGAATAAATTTATGGGCATATACAGTACAGAGGCCAGTGTGTATTCTGATATATCTTTTACACTGGAATTTCTGGTCTCATTCCTTTTCTTTACAGGTTATTATTTTGCAAAAAAGAGGAATTTCAGGCTTCATCCAAAGTTTATGGCAACTGCTTTTGGGCTGGATATAGCCTTTCTGGTGAGTTATATGGTAAAGTCACTGGTGGAAGGAAGAACAGATTTTGCAGGCCCTGAGAAGGTTTATAAATTTGTATATCTGCCTGTCGTGGCCTTTCACTCTTTAATTTCAATAGTGGTTCTCCTGCTGGCAGCCTTTATGGTGTACAATGGATTAAAAAATTTCGACAGAGATAAACTTGCTATGGAGCCAGCCAATAGAGGCAGGCACAGAAAGTATGGAAAGATAACACTTGTAACCTGGCTATTCTCCTTTGTCTCAGGAATACTGGTTTATCTCTTGCTATATGTTATGTATTAGGCACATTACAATCCTTAAATATTTTCTAACCCTGGAAATCCAGAAGTTGACGTACTCTGATTATTTTATAAAAGTTATTATAAAAATACATAACTTCATATTACAATCGACATAAGATTCTGTAGGAACGCAAGAATCTGATGTCTTATGTTCTTACGGAAAACGACAAAAATTTCTTCGAAAAATATGTTATCAAAGTTAGAGAAAGTTATATAGAGCGTTTCAAAGAACTTATTGAATTGCTTGAGAAAAAGCAATATGCACCATTTTATGGTGAGTTCAATAAAATCATAAAAAATGTTTATTTAGATGTGCATTTATATCAACCTCTTCTGAGAGACCACACTGATATAGTAATAATACCAGAAGGTCTGAATGAAGGTGAAGCAAGATTTATAATTGACCTGAGAAATTACTTAACCAAAATTCAAGACGAATTGGTTAAAAGAGAAATCTATAT
>CAZCRG010000092.1:0-7182 GCA_964501105.1 Candidatus Hydrothermarchaeota archaeon
ATATAATGGAGAGCCATGGCTGGAATATAAAAATGTAGAGATTGATTTTAATTATCTAAATAAGAGTGAGATTGCTTTCTTCGGAGAAAAAATAACTCTTGAAGATGGGGATTCAAAAAGAATTAAAGGAACACAGTTCTATATTGTTTTTAATAATGGGAAAATAGATATCACAAGGAAGAAAAATATAGAAATAAATCCAGGTAAATGTCTTGAGTCAGACAGATGGCCCTGGAGGGATTTTATTAAGGATGATCTTACTTTATTTATCTCCAATGAGATAGTATATCCTGAGATTAGTACTGAAATTGCAGGGAATACTAAAAAAAACAGGAATATGATTCTTATTGGTACTCCAGAGGAGAATATCCTAATTAAAAATATTATAAGAAAAAACAAATCTACTGTTAACTGGAATAAAAGTAGTGGTAATATAGAAGTTTTAAGGAATTATAAAGGGGGCACTGTTATTATTATAAGTGGTAAAGACAGGGAGGCAGTTATAAATGCTGTAGAGGGTTTTATTAAAGGGTTTGAGATGGAATACAAAGAGATTCCTGAAAGTATAATTATGAATAATTCAAATAGTTCTGAAATTTCAAATAAAAGGAAAGTTATAATAAACTCTTCTATTGAATCCGGGGAAATTAAAAGAATTAATACTACCATGATACAGAATAACCAGGAATATGAAAAAAAAGGTATTATTGATCTGATTCTTAGAGAGATAGTTATATTCCTGAGTAGCCTGCTGGGTGATAATAAATGAAGAACTTCTGGAAGATAATCAATGCGGTATTAATAATTTTTGTATCAATTCTCTTGGCAGGTGTGGTATATGGGAGAGAGAATTTCAGGAGTTCTTTGGAGTACTATACAGCACTTATTATTTTTGGCACATTTTTAGTGTCCCTACTTGTATCCACCTTTTTCAGGGATGAAAGGATTTCCTTTGCTTCAGCTTATGCTGGAATAAGCTTTATGTTGACTTCTACTTTTGCATATGCAATAAAAACTATGGAGTTCAGTATGGTAAGTCTATTGTTCTATACTTCAGGTCTATTATTAACTTTTGCTCTTTACAATAGATTTGAAAAACTTAAATATCTTGATGATTTCTGGATTATATTGCTGAGTTTTGCTGGATTCTGGATAATTCTTCTTAAATTCTCACATCTTGGTATAATCTCTTTACTCCTTGCCGTAAATACTTCACTTTTAATAACATTCCTTAGCTACTCTATTATTGAGGAGGAAGAGGCATTATTTGAAAATGAAATAGAGGAAGAGTTAGAAAGTAATGAAATCTCAGAAAATGGCTTACAGGTTGCCCATATACTTAGTGATTTTAATGACATACTTATAAGGACCTTTCTGATGCTCATAGGAGTGTTTTTTGTTGTACTTATTTCAAGGGAAATTTTTCCAGGTTCAATTTTTTCAAAGGCAGATATTAAAGTATTTGTTATAATTCTTGGAATCCTTTTTACTATGATAATATATGGGAAAATTTTCTCAAAAAAAGTTTAATTTATGTACTTTGGGTAATTAAGGTTTCTTTGTTGTATTGTGTGTATTAGTTATCATAACTCTCGTAGCAGCCTTTCTCAGCCTGTTCATAACAGCAATTCCTATACCTGATTCTTCAACGCTCTCTGCAACTATTATCTCAACACCTATGCTGTCGAGGTGGCGGAGGGCAGCAAAGAGGTTTGAAGCATACTCCTCCTTGCTACTGCCCGCATTAAAAACCAGGGCACCTGGGAAATTTTTCTCTCCTCTTGTTATAACTCCGACCTCTTTCCCGGCTTTTAGGGCTTCGCTTACTGCCTCTTCCAGGGCTCCCTTTGAAGCAAGCCACAGCTCAGCTTCTGGCGCATAGTGTCTGTACTTCATCCCTGGTGAGAGAGGCTTCTCCTCAGCACCAGCTTTAAATACTCCTGGATGAAATTCCACCTCACCGATAACTTTTTCAATCTCCTCCTTTGTAACCCCTCCAGGGCGAAGAATAACAGGCTTACTTTCAGTTAGAAGCACCACAGTGGATTCAACACCTATTCTGCATTTACCTGAGTCTACAATACAGGCAATTTTTGAGTAGAAGTCTTCAATAACATGCTCAGCCCTGGTAGGACTGGGTTTTCCTGAGAGGTTGGCACTGGGCGCAGCTATAGGCGTTGAAGCTTCCTCAATCAGATTAAGGGCAACTCTGTGGTCTGGCATTCTCACAGCAACAGTATCTAGGCCAGCTGTTGCCTCAGGTGGAACCTTTGAAGATTTTCTGAGAATTAATGTCAGGGCACCGGGCCAGAAGGCTTCCATAAGCCTCTCAGCCACTGGCGGAAGCTCTTCAACAAGCTGGTAGACCTGCTCATTTTTTGAGACATGAATAATCAGGGGATTGTCCAGTGGTCTTTTTTTTGCTTCAAAAATCTTCCTTACAGCCTCTGGATTTAAAGCATCAGCACCCAGGCCATAGACTGTCTCAGTAGGAAAGGCTACAACCTCTCCTTTCCTGATAAATTCACTTGCCTTTAGAATCTTCTCCCTCTCAGGCTTTTCAGGATCAATTTTCAGTATAAGAGTCATAGTCAAAGGCCTCTAGCTCTTTTTTCAGAACTTCAATAGGATCCTCAAGCTTTCTTCTTAACCTCGAAGCTCTCCTTGCTATAGCCTCTCTCTCCTCTTCACCTGGCAGAAGCTCAATAACCTCCTCAGGCGTGGAGGCATGTCTCATAACCCCATGGGAGATTAGAAACTCGTCCACTCCAAGAAGGGGCTCTGGATAGAAGGAGATGGCTGGTTTGCCGAGAAGTGCAGCCTCCCTGTTCATTGTACCGCCTCCGCTAATAGTAGCTACTGCAAAGTATGCAAGGCTGAGAGCATCCACATTCCTTAAGTTGAGGGCTCCTGAGTACTCCTCCTCACCCCTTGGGAGAACAACAACATTGTATCCCTCTCTTTTCACTGCATCTATTATATCCTGAGTCGGGTTATCACTTTTATAATAGGCTGCCTTAAAAGGAGGCGGCCTTACCAGAACGTAGTTATCCAGCTTCAGCTTTCTCACTATACCCTCGTCAGGTTCAAAATTCTTAACCTGTGAATACTCGAGGATGGAGTTTATTCTTATAATCTGCTCCTTTCCTGCCCCCTGCTCGCAGAGTTTATTAAGCTTGACAGCCCTGGGAACAATAATCTTTGTGCAGAGAGCCAGAGTAAGCCTGTTCTGCTTCTCTGCATACTCATTATCCACAAAATGAAAGCTGGGCAGACCAAGGCCGAAGGCAACCCTCGGAGCTTCTACGCTGTGCTTGCTTATTGCTGCCTTAACCTCTGCTTCTGCCACAATGCTGGCAAGCTTTGAGGTTCTCTCGGCACTTGCTCTTAGCTTCTCAAGTTTTTCCTTACCGCCATGGTATCCAATTGACACAAACTTTATTCCTCTTTTTTTAAGAAGCTCCTGAAGATATCCAAAGCTCCTGGTGGTAACTAGGCAGGATTTAGATTTAATAAAATCCTTAAAGAAGGCAACATGAGGCAGGTTTGTTATATCCACCCAGTACTCCATCAGAGTGACTTTGATTGAAAAGGTATATAAAGGTAGTCTCTCTTAAATCCTGAAACTCCACTACCTTAGATGAAAGTTTCAACTATAACGCCTGCAGAGGCAAAGAACAGGGCAACTGCATAGATAATAAGTACAACCTGCCTTTCGCTCATGGGTTTAATTCTCAGAAAAAGCCTCACAAGGGAGAGGTTTGAATCTCTCGGAGCATAGAGCTTCCCTTCTCTAACAAGAGTGGGCTTCTGGGACTCTCTAACCATAACTCCAGCGCTGATAAGCTTCAGCAGTGCATCCACAACATAGGGTAAGAGAACAATGGCTCCAGTGAGCTCAAATTTTCCTATTATTATGGCAGAGAAGAGCACAGCTCCTATAAATAGTGTACCCACATCGCCTGGAAATACTCTTGCTGGATAAAAGTTGTAGCGCAGGAAGGCAAGAAGAGAAAAGGCTAAAATTAAAGCTAGGGCAAGGCTAATTTTTTCGTCTCTCAGATAGGCAAGAGCAGCCACGCCCAGAGAAGCTATTGTACCTACGCCTATCTCAAGACCGTTTAAACCTGCCAGCATGTTGGTGAAGTTGCAGGTGAACATAAAGAGCACAGGTAGAGAGAGGTAATATAAAATTCCAAAGTTAACTCCAAGGAAGGTGGGCTCTGCTATGAAGAGGAGAGGGACTCCAGCTAGAGTAAGGCTTACCACTTTCTCTCTGGCAGAAAGTCTTTTTATTCTGTCAAAGAAGCCTATACCTGCAACTGCTAAGGCGACAGCAGTAGTGACAATTATCTCTTTTGCAGGCCCTTCAAGGATTGTATAAACAATAAGACCTGAGAAAAAGCCAGCTACAACAGCTATACCCCCCTGCTCAGGAATCTCTCTTCTTTCTTCTTTGTGAAGG
Organism: Candidatus Hydrothermarchaeota archaeon; assembly: GCA_964501105.1. Lineage (GTDB taxonomy): Archaea > Hydrothermarchaeota > Hydrothermarchaeia > Hydrothermarchaeales > BMS3B > BMS3B. Next base: position 4,466 of record CAZCRG010000092.1, read on the forward strand.
TCTCTGCCCTTGAAGCCAGCCCTGAACATTCTCTCAGCGACAGCAGGGGTTAGAATAAAAGTTGTTATGAAGGCAACAAGTGTGGCTATTATAATGCTTGGCATAATATTCCTTTGAGCGAAGCCTTTATTAACTTTTCAGGGCTTTTTAGTTTTATGGATGAAATGACCTATGCCAAAGCAGGTGTTGACATTGATAAAGAAGCTCTTGCAATTAAGGCTCTGGCTGAGCAGATAAAACCTACTTTAAATTTCAGGAAGGGAAAGGCAGGTGAAAGCCTTCTAGGCGTTGGCCACTTTGCAGCTTTAATAACCTTAGATTCAAAAAGAGCTTTAGCTCTCTCGGCAGACGGCGTTGGAACAAAAATTCTCGTGGCAAGGGCTATGGATAAGTACGATACCATAGGTATAGATTTAATTGCAATGAATGCCAATGATGTTATCTGTGTTGGTGCTGAGCCTTTAGTTCTTGTTGACTATATTGCCATTGAGGAGCCAGATGAGAGGATAATGGGGGAGATTGGTAAGGGTTTAGCGAAAGGTGCTGAAATGGCAGGGGTAAGTATCGTTGGAGGAGAGACAGCAACCCTACCCGAGATGGTTAAGGGCTTTGATATTGCAGGTTTAATCCTTGGCATGGTGGAGAAGGATAAGATTGTCACTGGGGAGAAGATTTTGCCAGGGGATGTGGTTATAGGACTGGAAAGCTCTGGGATACACAGCAATGGCTTAACCCTTGCCAGAAAGGTGATATTTTCCAATTATGACCCTGAGGATGAGATATTCCCTGGAAGAAAGGCTGGAGAAGAGCTTCTTGAACCAACGAAGATTTATGTTCCTGAGGTTCTTGAAAGTCTTGCTGGAGCTGAAGTTAAGGGCCTTGCCAATATAACTGGCGGCGGTCTTGGAAATCTTGCAAGAATTACAGAGTATGGTTTTCTACTTGATAATCTACCTGAGCCCCAGAGAATTTTTAATTTAATTCAGGAACTTGGAAATGTGACTGAAAAGGAAATGTACAGAACCTTCAATATGGGCGTGGGCTTCTGCATTGTTGCTGGCGAAGAGGAGGCTGAGAAGATAGTTGAGATATGCAGAAGGCAGGGCACAGAAGCTCAGGTTATTGGCAGGGTTGTGGAAGAGAAGGGTGTTGCTATTGATGGCAAGGACTTTGTTCTTGGTTATGGTTAAGTTGGTGGCGTGACAAGGTTGCATAGACTTTTCTATAAGTTATCGCTAAGAGTACCACCGAATTCATTCGGTGGGTGAATTAGGGGAGGTGGGTGGGTAAGTTTTTATACTTAATCTAACAATAATCTAACAATGAAGAAAAATCTCGTAAGAACGTTATGCTTAAAACTCATTCCAGATAAACCAGAATTACTTGATGAACTCATGCTCGAATTTCGTGATGTGTTCAATCAGTATCTGAAAGCTTGCAGAGAATTAGACACTTCAAGCCGAAACAAGCTTGAGAAGTTTCCAGTTAAGTCGAAGCTCATCCAGAACACGAGGCAGATGGCAAGGGAGAAGGCGAGAGAAGCAGTAAAATCTTATTTTGAACTAAAGAAGCGGGGAAAAAAGGCTACATTTCCGAAACCAAGGAAAAAGCCGATGCCTGTAAGAATGAACTACAAAGAAGGATACATCGTCAGGGAAGACTTCACAGTTAGAATATCAGTATATCCACGAGTCCACGTTCACGGTAAGCTTGAAGGGAGCGAGTTGGATTTTGCATACCTCTACAATGCTTTAAAGGGTAAGTACGAGATAGGAGTTGCCGAATTGCTTAAAAAGAACAACAAATTCTACCTCCACATAACCATAAGCAAGGATTTTAACCAGTCTTACGAACCTAAAACATTTATCGGTGTGGATGTGAACGAGAACTCAGTTGCTCTCACAGCCTTAGACGAGGGTGGTAGGGTACTAAAGTCTGCAATCCTTGAGTTCAACGAGCTCAAGTTCCTTCGCCACAAGTTTGACATGGTCAGGAAGAGGGTACAGTCTAAGAAACCGTCGATGCTGAAAGTGCTTGGAAGGATTGAGAGAAACACGGTAATGGACTGGTGTCACAAGATATCAAGAATCGTTGTTGAGTTTGCCAAGCAATTTGAAAATCCAATTATCGTAATGGAGAACCTAAACGGAATGAGAGAGAATATTGACTATGGAAAAAGTATGAATCGTCGCTTGCATAAAATCCCGTATGTAATGATTCAGAACTACATTGAATATAAGGCGATGTGGGACGGCATATTGGTTGAGAAGGTTGACCCTCGTGATACTTCACACAGGTGCCCCCTGTGTGAAGGTAGGGGTGTGAGAAGAAAGAGATTGTTTAAATGTAAATGCGGACTGCAAGACCATGCAGATAGAGTTGCTTCGGTAAACATAGCTAAGAGAGGGTATACATACCTGAGAGAAAATGTGCCACCCGTCAAAAGACTTCCCTCGTTGAGGAAGGTGAGATGGGGGGCATCGGGGCTCGTGAACAGCCCGACCCCAGCCGTAGTGGCGTGTTTATCTGGGGGAAGCCACCCGTTTTAACGGGTGGTAGTTCACGAAAATAAGGATTCACATATCTGTTGCAGAACTGACCTGTATATATGCTGTCCTTTATACACATCTGCCTGTGCCGCAGGACGGGCTGAGGTTAGACTGGGTGTGCTCGGGTGTCGTTAAAGACAAAGCTGACGGATGTGGATGAGCTCGTAA
>CAZCRG010000093.1:0-7022 GCA_964501105.1 Candidatus Hydrothermarchaeota archaeon
CCATAGTGCTATAAACATGGATAGGAAGATAAAATATGCAGTTTTTCAATTATTATACTTTATTCCAAAATAAAAAGAAAAAATTGCAGAAGATATTTGTAAAGACAGTAGATATCCTAACAAACGTGCTTCTGGAACAATGTTTCCTCTGATTTTTTTCATTTCTTTATCACCTTCAGGCTATTCTGAAACCCAATGCTGCTAAGGAAACCACAGCCGTTACATAATCTGAGACATCTCTGCCTCTATAATATGTCCATGCAGCGCTAATATTACTTTCCGCCGCCACTGTCCCTTTTCACCTCCCTTGGTTTTGCCTCATTGCCTTCTGGCTCAGCCTCTTAAGAGAGATACTTCAGATTCATCTCACAGGTAACTGGCCTAGAGCGCCACCTCCCATTAGAGCCAGCATCGCTCCCAGGAAGAGTACTGCAAATACCACTACAAGCACAACCACAGGTACAAGCACTGAAGCAACCGCTCTCAGTGTTGAGAATTCATTGGCCTCTCTCACGCCGATAATCAGTACCGCCAGTGACCACAGCCCGAAGAGAAACGCTGGCAACATTGCAAGCGAAGGCATAGCCACATTCGCTACTATGCCGAGAGCTCCACCGATGATTAAAGGCACCTGAGCGTAGCCGTTTACAGCAAGAAGTCCCTTTGCACCAGCCCTGCCGCCAAGAATCTTGGCCATCACCAGAATAAGAGCTGAGATTATCACCCAGCCCATGGGTGCGAGGATTAAACTCCTGAGCACCTCACCAGCGAAGCTGGGCTCCTGCATAAATGGAAGTGTCCCAGGTTGAGCATCGCCGAACATCTGCTTCATCTGCTCCATTGCATGGAGTCTCTGGTAGTAGCTTGAGATGCCGCTGAGCATACCATTCACCAGCACTATTGCAAGGGGCAAAGCAAGACCCTCTTCAGAGGTAAGAATTCTTCTGAAGGCTTCTCCCGGGCTTTTCATCACATCTATCAGGTCTTCAACTGCCATCTTTTTCACCTCCTCTATTCCTTCATCTTTAAAACAGTGCCATTGGCGAGTATTCATTTACTATTTCAGGGATTTCCTCTACCTCTCTTCCAGGAATTGTTTATGTGGTGGTTATCGGCATGTTTCTATTCACCTCCTGTATTTCATTCATGAAACCAAATACCTTAACAGTGCTGTGAAAATTATCCAGATTGTGTAGGGAATTAAGAAGGTCAATAACATTTTCTTATTTGATTCTCCATATGCGGTGGAGATCGACGAAGCCAGTAGAGATAGATACACGTATGACGAGAAGATTTCTATTCTGCTTTTAGCGGTGTTCCAGGATGTAAAGAAGCTCTCAATTTCTTTCGCAGTCATCCCTAGCTGAAACCCGCTGAATCCATAGGCCTTGAAAAATGTGAATGTGAGAGTTAAGATTATCAGAGCCTTGACAGGAAACAAACATCCTGCTATGTATAAAAATCTCCTGAATTCAAAGCTTTTGGTTTTTGAAAATAGTTTGATAATCTGATAGTAAATTCCCATAGTGATAATCCAGCCAATAAGACCAAAAGCTGCAATTAATATTACAGTGGCAACGCTTGCTACTCTAATTATTTTTAGGGCTTTTTGGTCGGGAATATTTGAAAATAAATTATATGATACTGATAATGCCGGCAATGATATCAAAATAAAAAAGATCACTACTATAATAGATCACTACTATAATAAATGGGGTTAAAATATTAATTTCTTCATTTTTTATTACATTTGTAATAAAATTTTTAAGTTTCATTGCGTATCACCTGCGTAAGTTATAAAAATAATTCAATGAAAATTTAGTTTCAATGTAAGCAGAAATTAAAAGTACAGGTATAGCAAGCACAAGTGAATTTTTTAATGTTTGTATTTCTTTTAAAAGAAATTTTGTGGGAGTTATTGACGTTTTATTCCTAAAATAATCAATCCAATATTTTGTAACCCTGATAGCATGAGAATTCATAACGGATATTACAAATAATTCACCAATTCCATGAGGAAGTAAACCCTTGAGTATTGTGGTTGTTGGTACCGAGTAATATGACTCAATTCTTGCTATACCAACCCCCGTGTCTATAGCCAACACTAAAATTGAAAGTAAACCAATGGGCCCTAAGAGAGATAGAATTCCTATGACAAAAATTGATTTGAAATTGAATAAAAATACGTCAATAAAATTAAATTGCAGGTTACTACTGGAGGGCATCCATTTGCAGTCTAATGCCCGACCAATATACCACCCAGTAATAACATAACAAACAACAAGAATGTGGGAATACAATAAGTGCCTGCGAGTCATTGCCTATCACCCCTTCTTTTCAGAAATCCAAAATGATATAATATGAAAAATAGCCAAGCATAGAAAATAATAGCAAGAGGCATGACAATCCATACCTCATCAATAAATGAGGCACGTACATATTCTCCAGAAACAATTATTTTATATGCACCTGCTAGTATAATTATAAAAATTATGACAGTCCAAAATGTCTCGCTACCAAATTTTATAATCTCATCTAAACGGTTATACATTCTATATGCTGCCAGTGAAAAGAACACACCAGTCATGCTTACCAAAATACTGAATGTGGCATATTCTGGTGGATTTAGTTTAGTTATTAATGAAAGAATGGAAATAATTATACACAGATATGCAAAACCCAGAAATAAGTATCCAAATTGCCTAGAATGCTTTTTATCCTTGAGGTTTACATCTGTGTAGAATTTTTCAGAGTCAATTGATAAAACTAATAGGTCAGCTACAGTAAATCCAATAAAAATAAAAATGATAGCATCTAATAAATATCTGCTTATTTTAAAAGCTAAAATTGTGCTATATACTATAATAATTATTTGTATTAAAACTCCTATAAAAACAGCAACATCGAAATTTTTGAATCTATTATTATAAGAATTTAGAAAAAATAAAAAATTTGGCATGGTAATTTTACCACGCCCCTATAATTTTTGGCATATTGAGTGCTATTTTGAGCCATGTAGTGCCCGGCACGAAAGAAATCACTAGCTGCCCAAACCATGTAGCAAGGCTATAGTAGTCCATTGTCTTGTATGCGAGTCCACCAGTCATAGCAGAGTATATTAAAGATGCAACTCCTCCCGGAACAAAAGCACCGAAAATCGTCAGTAGAGAATATTCAATTGTCTGCCACAGTGTGTAGTATCCGGCTGCGTATAATGCCAGTAGTTTATTTCCGTACACTGTTATACCTCTTGCAAGTGATAAAAATGCTGTGCCTACTACTCCCGCTGTTTTAATTCTGTCGGCCGTTATGCTTATCATGCCTTTTCACCTCCTTTTTGCTTGCTTCATCGCCCTTCGGCTCGCTTCTTTTAAATCTGCCTGTGCTTCATCGGCAAGAGTAATAGCGATGAGATGATGCTCCCTGCTTTTACCTCGGGAGCCCTTGCGGCGGGTGAAGAGCCTTACCTCCCTGATGGAGAACCCCCTTTTCCTCAGCTCAAGAGCATACCTTATTGTGCGGTTGTTCAATCCCGTTGAAGCGCTTTCGAGCTTCAGCATAGCCGGTTTGAAGTGTGCCAGCATGTTATGCAGCCTCCTCCTGGTAAGCGCATGACCCACATTCAGCTTCAGATAATTCATCCATCACTCCTCATCTCCATAAGTTAAAATTCCATATATTTTTCAAAAAACAGGTATATATTAGTAACGCTTATTAATATTAGAGCCGTATATTAATATTAATGTCATAATCTAATATTAATACCTCTATTTAATATTAATGTCTGAATTTAATATTAATATGACACATTAATATTAATACATTAACTTAATATTAAAGCCATATATTAATATTAATCCAGTAATTTAATACCAAGTTGTAAAAAATGGGGCAAATTTTATATATACAAACAAATTACTTTTAGTGGATGATTATAGCCGAAAACCTCACCAGAACCTACCATATTGGTGAAGCCGAAGTTCACGCTCTTCGAGGCGTTAGTCTGGAAATTGTTTCAGGAGAATTTGTCGCCATAGTTGGCTCCAGCGGCTCAGGGAAGAGCACACTCCTTCATATCCTGGGTGCCCTTGACCAGCCCACCTCTGGCAGAGTTTATCTTGGGGGAGATGATTTGAGCTCACTGAGTGAGGATGAGCTTGCAGAAATAAGGGCAAAAAAGATTGGATTTGTATTTCAGTTTCACAATTTAATTCCAACTCTCACCGCTCTTGAGAATCTGGAACTCCCAATGGTTTTTGCAGGAGTTAAGGCAGACGAAAGGCGGAAGAGAGCAGAGAGGCTTCTCAGAGAGGTTGGTCTTGGAGACAGGCTTGAGCATACTCCACTCCAGCTTTCAGGAGGTCAGCAGCAGAGAGTGGCAATAGCAAGGGCACTGGCAAATGAGCCAGATGTGATTTTAGCTGATGAACCAACAGGTGAGCTGGACAGTGATAACAGCAGGAAAATTATGGAGACCCTTATAAGGCTCAGAGAAAAATCAGGAGTAACCCTTCTGGTTGTAACCCACGACCCTGAGGTTGCAGCCCATGCAGACAGAGTGCTTAAAATGAGAGATGGAAGAATAGAGGAGGTGGAGAGTTGAGGGCCCTTCTGATAATTCTCCTGTCACTGATAATAATCTCTCCTGTCCATGCAGAAAGAACTGGCGTGGAGATAGTGGCAGCAGGCTGGGGAGACAGCGGCACTTCAGAAGCTTTTCCTGGAGATGAGAACATCCCTCTTGTAATAAAAATAAAGAATGTGGACGCCTACGACCTTGGAGCATTGAGATGCACCCTGAGCTTTTCTCCACCCCTGTATTTTGAATATCTGGACAATGGCTCCAGGGTGAAGCAGAGCTTTCAGAAACTTACCCTTGGAGACCTGAGAACCAACGCCACGGCCACGCTCAGATACACCATGAGCATAGACGAGAGGGCAGAACCGGGAATCTACAGAGCTGAGCTTGAGGTAGTCTATATAAACGACCTTGTGAGAAGGGATGTTTTTCCTGTTTACCTGAGAATTAGCTCTCCCTCAAAACTTGTGGTCGAGAATCTTTCGCTGAAGCCTGAGGTACCTCATCCTGGTGATGTGGTCTCTGCCGAGATAACACTAAAAAATGCTGGAAAAAGCAGACTTAGCCAGATTCAGTCAGAGCTCATGCTTAAAGAACCATTTATACCGGTGGGCTTTGGAAACATTAAATATATCCATGCCTTAGATACTGGAGAGAGCTCAAAATTAAAATTCTCCTTCAGGGTAAATGGAGATGCTGAGTCTGGAGGTTATACCATTCCTCTCCTTATATATTACCGTGGGCCTTCAGGTAAAGCTCTAACAGAGAACTTTAGTCTTGGTATACTCATATCCTCTCCATCAGACTTCAGAATTGACAGCCTGAAATTCACGCCAGGGGCTGAGCTGAAAGAGGGCGTGCCTTCTCTTCCCTGCTGCAGGGATGTTGAGCTGGAGTTTGATGTGGTGAATGCTGCAGGGAGCGAAGCGAGATTTGTGGAGGTGAGCATAGAGCATGGGAAAAGCTACCACACCTATCCAGATAGAGTATATATTGGAACCCTGAGTCCAGATGACTTCTCTTCTGTAAAATTCACCCTCAAATTCAGTGGGGACACAGGATTCGTAAAAATTCCAGTAAAAATAGGATATACCGACAAAAACAACATTAAAAGAGAAGTCCAGAAGTATATAGAGATTTATGTTGAGGAGAAATCTGATTCCAGCAAAAAGAATAGCGAGGGCATACTGTCAAGATTCTTCAGGTGGCTACTGGGGTTTTAGGGCATGCTGGCTGAAATGGCAAAAATTGCGGTGAGAAATATCAAAAGAAGAAAGCTAAGAAGCTTTCTCACAATCCTTGGGATATCCGTTGGGATAACTTCCATCCTTCTCTTTGTGTCTCTGGGCGAAGGGCTCAAAAACCTTGTTATATCTTCCTTTGGTGATGTGGGGAATGAACTTCTTGTAACTCCAGGGTTGGATAGGGAGACTGGAGAGCCTGTAAAGCTGACAGAGGACACCCTCAAAAAGATTGAGAAAATTGAAGGCGTCTCTCAGGCAGTTCCCAGGCTTCAGGGCTTCTTCTACATGAGCTACAGGGGAAAAACAGAGCCATGTATTGTCATTGGTGTGGATGCTGACATAGAAAGAAAGATTGGAGTGGAGACTATATCCGGGAGATTTCTCAGGGGCAGTGATAAATTCTCTGCTGTTATTGGCTACAAAAGGCAGAACTTCTCTGATTCTGAAGTTACAATAAAGCCTGGAAGGTATATAATTCTTAAATCTCCTGAGGACGAGGATGAGTACAAATTCAGGGTTGTGGGGGTTCTTGGCGAAGGTGCTATGGCAGGAGAAATTTTCGCTGGAGGAGATAATGCTGTAGTGGTGCCCATAGAGACCCTGAAAAGGATGATGAAGAATAGAGATGAAATCTCTCAGATTGTGGTCATAGTTGAAAGTGCCGGGGATATCGACAGAATTTCTGAGGAAATTGAAAAAGTAGCTGATGTGAATGTAATAAGCATGAAAAAAGTTGTCAGGTCCATTGGAAGCTTCTTCAAAGCTGTTCAGGTCTTTCTCTTTGCTATTGGCTCCATAGCCCTGATTGTGGCAGGCTTCGGTATAATGAACACCATGCTCATGAGTCTCCTGGAGAGAACCAGAGAAATAGGAGTGCTCAAAGCCATAGGAGCCAGGAGAAAGGATGTGCTCATGATTTTTCTTATTGAAGCTGGATTTCTTGGGCTGACTGGCGGGGTACTGGGAACCCTGACAGGCCTTGTTGTGGCAAAGGCAGGTGGCTATGCAGTATCCCTTGCTCTGACAAAGGCTCTACATATGGAAAATGCCACGGGAATGGTGGCGATTATCTCAACACCCCTCTGGCTGATTCCAGCTTTAATAGTTTTTTCTGTGTTGTCAAGTGTCATCTTCGGACTGTATCCTGCCTATAGGGCTTCCTCTCTTAACCCGGTAGAAGCTCTGAGGCATATTTAATT
>CAZCRG010000094.1:0-6960 GCA_964501105.1 Candidatus Hydrothermarchaeota archaeon
AAGAAAGTTTAATGTTTAAAAAAATTTAAATATTATTTTGCCTTGGCAGCAGCCGTCTTTTTCTTTGGCTTGTATCTGTCAGCTATTCTTGAAGCGTCAACAACGAGTTTATCAAAACCCAGTTTTTCCTTGGATATCCCCATTGCAATGCCTATAAGCTGGGTGAAGTAGATCACAGGGATGTCAATTTTTTCGCCATACTTCTTCTCTATCAGGGGCTGCTTGGCATCAAGGCTTAAGTGGCAGAGAGGACAGGCAACTATTATTGCCTGGGCATCAGCCTCCTTGGCTTCTTTGAGTATGTCATAGCTCAGCCTCAGGGCAGTGTCCTCGTTGTTTACCATTACAGGGCCGCCACAGCATCTTGTCTTTCTAGTGAAGGGAAGCACAGAGGCACCCAGGGCAAGAGCTATTTTATCCATACTTGTAGGATTTTCCATGTCATCAAAGGTGTAGTTACCTTTTGGCCTTGTTATCAGGCATCCATAGTAGGTAACCACTCTGAGCCCTTCCAGAGGGACTTTAATTTTCTCAGCCAGCTTCTCTAAACCCAGCTCATTAACGATTATATCCAAGGGATGCTTTACTTCAACTTTTCCTTCTACCTTCAAGCCTGTGCCTTCAAGAGCTTTATTTATCTCATCTCTGTTTTCTTTGCTTTCTTCCACATACTCTTTTGTTCTCTTCATATTCTGATAGCAGCTCGGGCAGGGCGCCACTACAGTAGCCCCCATCTCTTCAGCCTTGGCAAGGTCTCTTGCAGGCAGAGCTAAAGAAAGGAGATGACTCTCAGAATGAGCAGCACTGGCTCCGCAGCAGTTCCAGTCAGGTATCTCCTCAAGGGTCAAGTCAAGGGCTTTAAAAACCTCTCTGGTGGAGATGTCATATTCAACAGAAGTTGCCTCCAGGGAGCAGCCGGGATAATAGGAATACTTCATTTTCCAGCCTCCATTCTTTTGACATTCTCGTAGATTCTCTGAACTTCCTGTATACCTTTAACCTTGTGGGGTGCCAGGGGAAGCTTTCCTCGCTTCATAAACTCTATGCCCATGGGGGCACTTCTTATAAGATTTTTAATCTTGTCACCAAAGTTGTCTCTGCTCTTGAAGGTGGCCTTGAGCATGAGCATGGGCTCAAACTGCCTTCCAAGGTTGTAAACTATCTCATTGAAGCTTGTGTAGAAAGCAGGCCCCCGGGTGCTCTTACTGGCATAGTTGTACTTTATGGCAAGGCTCTTGATGGCTGCCATAATCTCTGTGATTTTAACATCTCTGGGGCAGCGCATCTGGCACTGATAGCAGGATGCGCATATAAAGGGTGTCTTGGCACTGAGCACCTTGTCACGCATACCAAAGTTGACCATTCTTATTATCTGCCTTGGTGTATAGTCCATATCCTGGACGCTGGGACAGCCACCAGAGCAGGTGCCGCACTGATAGCAGGCGCTTATTCCTTCTCCGCCAGCTTCAATAACTTCCATTTTGAAGCCTGGATCCAGGCCCTTTATTGCAGCTTCATGATGAGCATCTTCTGCCAACTTAAAGCCTCCTGATGTATTTATCATTATTTTTCATTATACTTTTTAAACTTTTGGATAACCAATACAAAAATTTTGCAGAGGGCAGACTTTGGTGATACCACAGCCAAGCCGGGGTAGTCTAGAGGCGAGGCGGCGGACTGCAGATCCGCTTTACGTGAGTTCAAATCTCACCCCCGGCTTACATTTTTCTTAAATAACTTTGAGCTATAGACCAACACTACTTTTTATAGAAAAGTATTAAGTAAGGTTTTGTAGTTATTTAATTTATGAATATGCTTCCAGAAGAAAGCCTGAAGTATAGAGCGCTCAAAGAATCTGTTTTATGGGAAAATGATAGGAGTATTTATTATACTTTTTACAGGCAAATTAGGGCTAACAGGATTAAAAGATTGATTAATTCAAATAAAAGACACATTAGGTTTTTTAAGATTAGGTTCGATAGAGTTTGATTAATTGTGTAACTTGAGGCAGCCAAGCTACTTTATTAAAGAACCTTAGATCTTCTAACGTCAAAATACTATGAAGGTGATAATAGTGTTATTGATCAGAGTTTCTGTAAATTGGATGGAAAATGAAAGTTAAGCATAGAAAAGAGATAATTTTCAGCTTGGTTGATAACTAACGGCGAACTTATATATTGCGAACTACACCCATTAAACTAGGCTATTTTGGTGGCTCAGGCTTAATTCCCAGGGGCTGATATTACTTTTATCGAGAAAAAATAAAGTTTTTGAATGTTTCGAGGCACAAAATTTTTATATGTTTACTTTAAATTAAAATTATGAGAATTGGGGCAAAATGTTGGGGAGGCGAATTTACTACCATTTTGAATAATTTTTTTCCGCTACTGCTAGCATTATTGTTGGTCGGGGGATGTACAGAGGCACCAGAAATCAAAGAAGCCATACCACCTAAACCTGACCTTTCAGCGCCGGAAGTTGACAAAGCTGAAGAAGTTTGGGATGTGAGGTTTGAGATTACTGGAAATGAAGATCAGAGTAGGTATGGTGCAGTTTTTACAAGGAACTATTATGCAGTTGGCGAATTTTCTGTTAGGGTTCCAAGTGATCATGACTACGTTGAGGGAAGTACAGGTAGTGGTATTGCGCGGGGAGAATACAGAGAATTTCAATCCAATAGAGATATGCGATGCACCGGTGAGGGTAGATTTACTACCAGCTACAATGTAAGGGTGAATTATCAACCCGGTCCAACAACCAGTTTCGTATTAAAAGATTTTTCGCCCTATAAGTTTACACAAACGTATATATGTATCTGGAGAGATGGAGAAATCACTTCCTATACAGCGTCTGATATAGTGATAATAAATAATTTTCAGGGGATGAATATAGAACTTAAGGATGGAGCTATGGCTGAGGAAACGGCAAGATGGGGTGGCATGGGGGAAATGCACCTGAAGGCTACAATAAGCCGCAGGAGTGAGCTTACTCCGCTGGAAGATTTCGATTTTGATGTTGACGTTGACCCCGCAATTGTAACAATCACTCAAGGCGAAACTGGTAAGGCTATGGTTACTGTAAAATTGGTTAGAGGAGACCCTAAAGCAGTCAAACTAACAGCCACAAAGTGGGATATTGCGGACATATCTGTCTGGTTTGACAACCCTGTAGTTACTCCAACAGGAACCACATTGCTTCACATAAAGACAACCTGTAATACCCCACCAGATGATTATCTGCACACTGTACAGGGAGCAGCAGGAGCTCGAGCTAGTGTTGATTCAGTTAACTTGAGAGTAATAGCAAACCCATCGTGTTCTTCTTGAACTTTGAAAATTTCTTGTCGTTTTCCATATTCATTTTTTATGGATTTGGGCTGGCGCTTTTAATCCCAGGGGCTTTCTTCGTCAAAAATAACTATAAACTGATGATTATCAATTTTCAGCTATAAGGATAGCGTTTCATTAACTGTGTCATTCAAGGCAACCAAGCTACTTTATCAAAGAAGATAAAGCCAGCGTCCAGTTTAAAGAACCTTCGACATTCCCCACAGGAGTGTCCTTGATTTCCCTCGCATTAGCTTGTGAAATCTCTCCCTTAGCAATTCACCTTACCTCTTACTGATTGAGTGGGAAGGTAGGTTACCATCCTGATACAATTCGTTAAACGTTACCTTAAGTTCAGCTGACAACTCTAATATGAATTCCACTATATAGCTAAATAAGCACTGCTAAGGCAATTCCAATTACCACCACAATATTTAAAATTCCTGCGGCTATCTCTTTTCCTTCAAGCTTTTTCATCCTTCCCAGGTCTAATTTCTCTGGGTTGTAACCCCTGCTGAGCATGGCCTGGTATAAACCCAATCCATGTTTGAAGGCTCTAATAAATATCATAGTTGCAATATAGCCGAGAGTTCTGAAGATATGGTCTCTTTTTGTATTTCTGAGGGAGAAAGCTCTATTTTTCTGAGCTTCAACAATCTTCTGAAAGCTCTTCATGTAGAGAAAGAGGAACCTCAGAGTCATGGCTAAAAGCAGAGTGAATTCATTTGGAACTTTAAAGCTTCTCAGGGCGCCAATTAGATGGTGAAATCTTGTGATGGAGGAGAGAAGAATAACTGCAGAAACTGATACAATAAGGATAAAGAGAAGGGAGGCTCCCTGCATCAGGCCCTCTTCAGTTATTCTGATAAAGCTTAATGAAAATACCACTCTGCCGGGCTCAAAGAAGGGTTTTAAAAGTGCAATACTTCCACCAAAGGGAAGAATTAGGAGCAACCTTGTGAAAAAGAGCCTCATATTTAATTTAGAATAGGCAGCCAGAATAATAAGGTAGAGCTCAAGAGCACCTAAAGATATGAGTTTTTTCTGAAATTCGACTTCACTTCTGCCAAGAGTCACTGCAATAAGAATTACAATCAGGGCTGAAGCCAGCTTTACTCTTGCATCAAGGCTGTGGAGGAAGCTTTCTTTGAGGGTCTCCCTTTCAATATCAAAAAGTTCGTGAGAGTGCAAGGGCTACCTCCTCAGCAGTTTTGAAATTTCCTTTTTTGCTTCTTCCACTGTAAGCTTCACTTCCAGATCAAAACCCATCTCCTTAAGCTCCTTTAAAAGCTGGGCCACATAGGGAAGCCTTAGATGAGCGCCTCTTGCTTCACTGCTGTGGATAACTTCTGTGAAAATCTTCTCGGCAGTGCCCTCGCCTACCACCTTACCGTGGTGGAGAAGATATACTCTATTGGAGACCTCAGGCACAATATCAACATCATGGGTGGCAAATATTAAGCTAAAGCCCTTTTTCCTGAGATTTTTAAGCAGTTCGACAACTTCATAGACACCTTCAGGGTCGAGGCCTGAGGTGGGTTCGTCCAGAACTAAAACAAGAGGCTCCATAGCTAAAACTCCAGCTATAGCAATTCTCTTTTTCTGTCCATAGCTGAGATTGTGGGGTGCCTTATCCTCGAAGCCCTCCATACCTACAAGCTTCAGAGCCTCCTCAACTCTATGCTCCACAACATCCTCACTCAGGCCGAGATTTCTTGGACCGAAGGCTACGTCCTCAAAAACTGTGGGTGCAAAGAGCTGGTCATCCGGGTTCTGAAAGACCATGCCAACTGTTTTTCTAACCTGGAGAAGATTTTCCTTTGTTATCTCCTCTCCAGTTATCAGCACTTTGCCTGAGGTTGGCTTTAAAAGGCCGTTAAAATGTTTAAAAAGAGTTGTCTTCCCGGCGCCGTTGGCACCCAGGACTGCTACTATTTCAGCCCTCTCTGCTCTGAAGTCAACATCTTTTAATGCTCTTGTGCCATCTGGATAAGTGTGGCTAAGCTTTCTTGTCTCAATAATGTGCATACTCTTCAGCTCTTTTGTAATGTTTCTCAGGAGGTATATTCTTATTATATAATAGGAAGCTCTGAAAAATACAAAAGACTATATCTCCTGAGAGTATTACTAAAAGTAGATTTTGTAATACTACCTATATAAATATTTCCCGGAGGATGGTACACATTAGCAAAAAATAAAAAGAGGGGTGTACTACTCCTCTGCTATTTCTGCAAGCCTCCAGAGCATTTTATCTGCTATTTTGTCAGCTTTTTCTTTTCCAAGTTTATTTTTCATTGCTGTATTTCTGAGGTACTCTATGAGTTCTGCTACAATAGCACAGGTGGCACTATCCTGATTAAATTTCATTTCAGTTAGTCTCAATTTAATAAGATTTTTTGCTTTTATTTCTCCGAATACCTCTTTGAGTTCCTCTTCTATAATCTCTAAAATCTTATTGCACTTCTGTCTGGGGAGTTTCATTGCTTTGAGGTCTTTCTCGCTGATTTTTGGTTTCAGGTCTTCAATGACTTTGCCTGCTGCTTTCTCGGCATCCTGCAGAATTTTTTCTTTGAATTTAATAATATCTTCAGAGATCTCCTTTGGTTCAGGGGGAGTGGGGCTCTCGGGTTCGGTTGAAGCAGTTACCTCTGTAAGCTCAGTCCTTTCAGGAAGTTTCCTGGCAACTCTTTCCAGAGCGGACCTGTCAGCTTCTAAAATCTCAAGGGCACCTTCTCTAAGTTCAGCCTCCGGTATGGTGTAGAAGGTTGAGCTTTCTGTGGAAGAGACTATTTCTTTCATGGTGAGTATTGTCATTCCATTGAGAAAAATTATATAGCAGGAATTTAAGTTCCCATTTTCTTTGAAGTTGAGCCTGAGAACGCCTGTAAATTTTGATTTTTCCCTTTCTTCAATTTCTCCCCTGAGCTCTTCCGCCCCTACCTTCTTAACTCCCTCAAGCTTTGCAGAGTTGCAGAGGCTGCAGATTGTACGTATTATCTCTTTTGGGATTTGCTCCATGATGCTGCTCCTCTTTAAAATAAGAAAAAAAGGTTTATACGAAGAGAGTTATATCAGCATCGCTGGCAATGTCCAGGAAACCAGCAGCACCAAGGCAGGCGTCCACCACAGGCAAGAGGTCCTCCTCTTTTGTGCCCATGACATCAAGAGTCATCTGGCAACCATAGAACTTTACGCCCATCTCTTTGCACATGTTTATGAGTGTCTCAATGTCAGGCACATTACTGTCCTTCATCATCTTCTTCATCATCATAGTTGCCATGGCAGTCATACCTGGGAGCATACCTATTATATTTGGCACAGGCATGGGCATTGCTGGATTGGCTATGGGAGCAACCTTGAGATTCTTGTACTTCTTCTTGTTTATTATGTCCAGCCCATAGAAGGTAAAGAAGAGATGAGCTTCCCAGTCCATGCTGGCTGCAGTACTTGCCAGTATCAGCGGCGGGTAGGCAGCATCAAGGGTTCCCTTGGTTATAATTATACATAGTTTCTTTTTCTTCTCCTCTCCTGCCATCTCAAACACCTCTATTATATTACTTTTTCTTTATGAAGTATATGTATTTTCCGCCTTCTTCTTTCATCTCTAAGAGCTCATTTCCAGTCTGATTTACAA
>CAZCRG010000095.1:0-6884 GCA_964501105.1 Candidatus Hydrothermarchaeota archaeon
TGAAGTGGTAAGGAATATAGAAATCCTGGGAGAAGCGGTGAAAAACATATCAGAGAGATTAAAATTAAAATATCCTGAAATAGAATGGAAAGAAATAGCCAGGACGAGAGATAAACTTATTCATTTTTACTTCGGGGTTGATGTAGAAATTTTATGGCGGATAATCAGCCTTGATATTCCCGGATTAATCAGTCAGATAGAAGAGATAATCCAGAAAGAAGGCTGGTAAAATGAAACCTTATAAAAATTTAATGTTAACAAATACTTCCTCAATCTCTTCGGCTTTAAGGATTTCAACGAATTAAGAGAAAAGCTAAAAGATACAGAGGAAGGTTATGATACCACTGGAGGGAGCCACTTTGTTGATGTTTTAAAATTGAAGACAATGACTTTGTATCGTGCTGGTCATTTTAAGTCTGATAAGACCAACGAGATAATTATACATTTTACGCCAGTGAACCACACAACTTCCAGTAACAGAGAGTCTCAGGCTCCACCTCAGTGAAAGATCATATCCCTGGCAGGTATAAAGTGAGCATACTCATAGTAGGAGATTCCAGAATCCCAGTGCCCCGTAAGCATTGCCACTGCAATTATAAGGAAGAAGGTGCCCAGAAGAAGGGCTGCAAAGGTGGTTTTTTTAATGGGGCGTTTAAGAAGGGATAGTGAGAGAGCCTCCTGGGGGCAGGATTCAATGCAGTTAAAGCAGGCTATACACTCGGGGCTTCTAACTGAAATTTTCCTGTGAATTTCTATTCTGGCAGGGCATACTCCTGTACAAATTCTGCAGTCTGTGCACTTCTCCTGATTCCTCCTGACTTCTGAGGCTCCAAAAAAGCCAAGAATTCCAAGGAGAGCGCCATAGGGACAGAGATATCTGCACCAGAAGTTTTTAAAGAGAAGAGAAAAGAGAACCATGCCTGTGGTAAAAATTAAAGTCAGCCTCCCTGGATGAAGCCAGAAGTCAAGGAGCTTTGCATCCACAACCTTATAATAGGGAGATTGCAGGAAAGCCTCTACTGAGGAGGAGTTCATATCTATAATTACAATCTTGAGGAAAAAGAGGAGAAGGAGGTACTTCAGAGACCTGAGGGGTATGTCAAGAAAAGAGGGAATTTTAAAGTTTCTTCCAAAAATTTTAAGCCCAAGCCTTCCAATAGCCTCTGAGATGGCTCCAACGGGGCAAATCCATCCGCAGAAGCCTCTTCTGTAAAGAAATGAGACAGTTAGAACAGCAATTAAGATCACAAGGGCTGCAGGATGTATGGTATCAAAGACTCTATTTACCACGAGGTGTTTCAGGGCAACAAGGGCACCAATGGGCATAAAGGCGTCAACACTTTCAGGGCGAGGAACAAAAGCAGAGGCACCTCGAGTATCAAAATGCCTCACAAAGAGGTAGAGTCTGTACCAGATATAAAGGGAGAAGAGAAGAAAAAAAGTTTGAACATAGCTTCTGAGACGATGTTCATTTAATTTTATATGCATAATTATAAAATAAATTTCATCACTAATTTATATTGCCTCGAACATGTTCATGAGCAGTTATCTTACAAATTTTAAATAATCCCAGATAACATCAAGAGGTATGCCCATCTTCTCCACATCTCTATCTGTGGCTATCCTCCTGGTGAAGGCAAGAACAATGTCATCACCATAGTACTCAAACTTATGGGCGGGGCAGAGCTTGAAAAAGGATTCCTCCGAGAGCCTTGTGTTTCTTGCCCTAATCCTGAAATCCCTGCTCCAGATAACATCCTGAGTAAACTCTTCGCCGCATCTCTCACAGGAAATAGTTTCTTCGACAACAAACTTTTTCTCAAAGACTCTCTGAAGCATCGGCGAATAAATGAAAAGTCACAAGGTTATAATTTCCTGTAAGAGTGGCTGAAGCTTTCTGAGTAGAGCTTTGAGGCCCCGGTTTTTCTGAGAAAATCACCCACAAGGATTAAAGCAGTCTTCTTAATCCCTCTCTCCTTTACTTTCTCAGCAATATCTTCTAAGGTGCCCTGAATAACCTCCTCACCATCCCTTGTTGCTCTGTAAACTACTGCCACAGGGGTATCTCTTTCATAACCCTGTTTGAGCTCTTCCACCACCTCATCAATTCTGGCAACACTCAGAAATATAACCATACTTGCTTTATGCTCTGCAAGAAGGCTAAGCCTTTCCTTCTCTGGCACATCTGTTCTCCCGGAGATTCTAGATATAATTACAGTCTGAGAAATCCCGGGCACAGTGTACTCCTTTTTCAAAAGAGCTGCTGCAGCAAGAAAGGAACTGACCCCTGGCACAACCTCACACTCTATGCCGTGCTTCTCAAGCTCAGCTATCTGCTCACCTATGGCTCCATAGATACTGGCATCCCCTGAGTGCAGCCTCACCACCTTCTTACCTCTCTCAGCCTCCTTTCTCATCAGACCAACAATCTCCTCAAGAGTCATGGAGGCACTGCTGTAAATTTCAGCCTCTGGGTTAACAAAACTGAGAATCTTCTCATCCACCAGAGAGCCAGCATATACAACAACCTCTGCCTCTTCCAGAAGCCTCTTTGCCTTAAGGGTGATAAGCTCAGGATCCCCTGGACCAGAGCCTACAAAATAAACCTTCATCAGATTCACCTTATTATAATCATTGAGAGGTAATCAATATCCTCTTCAAGCATATCATCAAGCTTTTCTGCCCTGAAAGCACTGCTGCCGCACCTGCTCACAAATATAGCTCTATCCTCCAGACCAAGCTCTTTAATTTTATTCACAATTTTAGTGTAACTCCTGGAAACCTTCATAAGTACAACAGTATCAAACTCCTCAGCTATATGCTCCAGATTTTTCAAGCCGTAGGCAGCAGGAATTACTGCAAGCTTCTCATTTCCTGCCACAAGAGGAATTCTGCTGGAAGCAGAGCAGGCACTTATACTTGTCACCCCGGGGATAATCTCCACTTCAATTCCCTGCCTGACAACCCTCATCATGAGATAGCTGAAGGTGGAGTAGAAAAGAGGGTCACCTATAGTTATAAAGGCTCCTTCTCCGCTCTCCTTTAGAGCATCCTCAACCACCTTTGAGGCTCTGTCCCAGTGCTCCTCCAGCCTTTTTTTATCCTTTGTCATGGGAAAATATAGCTCCACCACATTGAAATCCTTATCAACAGCCTTCTTCACAATATCCAGAGCAATCCCTGCCCCTGCTCCGGAGTTGGGAGCAAAAAGAGTATCAACTTTCTCAAGAACTTTTACTGCCTTTAAAGTCATCAGCTCAGGATCACCTGGTCCAACGCCTATTCCATAGAGTTTTGGCATAAACTTATTAAATGCGTTAAGGATATATCTTTTTCTATGGGAAAGCTCAGCCTAAAAGAAGGAATTCTGATTTTTATTGCCACCTACATTATTACCTACGGGCTGGGCTTAAACATCACAAGGCTTGTGGGTATAGACAATATGGAGGACTATTTCAATTCCTATACCTTTCTTGTGGTTCAGGGTTTTTTCTCATTAACCCTCATTACACTCACCTATTTTGCCATGAAAAGAAGGGGATTAAAGCTCAGAGAGCTTCTCAGGCCAGGTAAAGCCACACTTCTTCTTGGCCTGGGGCTGGGAATACTTCTTCTTATACTGGAGCATGGAGTGACAGCAGTTACAGAGAAGGTCTTAGGGCCCAGTGAAACTCAGGAGGTTCTACTAAAGGCGGCTACCTCTTCCCTTAAAAGCTTCTCTCTACTATTCTTCCTTGGCGCCCTAGTGGCTCCTTTAAGTGAGGAGATTTACTTCAGAGGCTATATGTTCAGAGCCATGAGGCAGAGGCTCAGCCCTTGCCTTGCTGCAGTTTTAAACGGCATATACTTTGGAATATCTCATATGGATGCTGCAGCCTTTTTAGCTGTTGCTATTCTGGGCTCTATTCTCGCCTATGCCTATGAAAAGAAAGATTCTCTTTTCCTTGTCGTGATTGCCCATGCCTTTGTGAATGCCACAGCTATTGTGGCTGCCTATATGGGCTACAGAGTGTAAGGGAAGAAGAAATAACTTCAAACAGAGGGTTTCTCCAGAAGAGATGTCTTCTTAAGAAGCTCTCCACTCCTGCTGTGGGGCTCTCTGAAGAGGCTATCCTGAGCCTTCTCTATTTCTCTTGCTTCATCAGCATATAGGCTTGCCATTCTCAGGAGCTCATGGGCTGAGGCTACTATTGGGATGTACTTCTCAGCATCCTTAACCATAAAGCAGCCCTTAACATTGAGTTCTCCCACAAGCTTCACAGCTTCGTAGGCTGCCCTTGCCTTTGCCCTGGCATAGGGATTTTCAAACCTTGCTCTCGCCACAGCTTTTGCAGTATCCACAACCACTCTTGGAAGGTAGCTCTCGCCCTTCTTCACAGCTTCTATTGCTTTATCCACTTCCTCCTGTACAAGCCTTAAAGCTCCTGTTATGCTGAGCACTTTGAGCATCTCTGCATTGAAGATGGCCATCTCAGTGGCATCAAGAAATTCTCTCCTTGCTCCAATCATGGAGTCTCCAAGGATAAAGAGATAGCCCAGCTGAGCCTCCTCCAGCTTTTCTTTGATCTTGACTCCAGGAGCATCGCCTATAACTACAGCTTTTCTGCCTTTAAGGGCTTCTATAATCTTCTTAGGCCCTGCTACACTGGGATTTGGAGATATATAAAGGATAAGGCCGTACTCGTCTAGATTAACCCTTGATAAAAGCCTCTCAGCGTCCTCTGGAGTCATTTTTGCCCCTGAGGTGAAAACCTCCACATCAAGGTCTTCCCTGTCAGCTCTTTCGTCAAGAAGAAGCTCAAGAACGAGGGAGGTGGCAATATTCCCAGTTTTTAGCACCAGCAGCTTTACCACAGGCGTCACTCCTTGACAATGGCTTCTATAGCTTTCTCCATATCTCCCTTTTCAATGAGCATCTTCACCTTGGGCTTTGAGAGCTTTTCAATGGCTGCTTCAAACTTCTCCTTCTTCTTCATTATCTCCTCAAGGTCTACCTCCTTTACCTCCTCAACTGTCTTCAGTTTGGCTGCTTCTTCTTCAGCAATTGCAATCTCAGGGAGGAAGCCCTTGTTTATGAGGAAGTTGAGATACTTGCTGTACTCCTGATGCTGGGTTAGGGCTCTCTTCAGTGCTGTGATGGTGGGAGCAGAGGAATAAACAGTACCTGCACTTGCTCTGAGGTCTTCTTCATCCACAGATATGTAGGGTATGGGATACCAGGGTTTGTCGCCCTGAGCTATGGAGATGTTGGCATCAATAATGCCTTTATCGAGGGCATACTTGAGAATTGCACTTGTAGCGCCGCCGTCCTGGGCCTTCTTTGGCCTCACCTTTTCTGTAGCTCTTGCAGTGTAGATCTTTATGTACTGCCCGAGAATACGCTTATCAAAGAGGTAGCGCTTACTTCCAAAGAGCTTCTCCTCAATCAGGTCAATTGGGAGAGTTGTTCTGGGGCAGGTGGCATAGCATCTACCACAATCTGTGCTATTGCAGTCCTTTATCTTGTAGGGTGTACCCTCTTCATCTATCTTAATTATTCCCTCGGCGCAGCTTGCCTCGCAGGCTCCACAGGTTACACACAGACCAGGCTCAACCACATCGCGGAGAAGCTCATCTATTCTGTGTTCAACTGTGGTAAGCTCAAGGAGCTTATCAAGGTCAGTCTCATGGACAGTATCGAGGTGGAGAACCCTTGCCTCCTTCTCCTTCTTACTCTTATTCTTCCAGGCGCCCTTGAATTTTCTCCTTGAGAGTTTCTTGAGAAGTCCTATGCCCTTACTTGCCAGGTCAATTTCCTTTGCCTCAAGGTAACCCTCCTTGATGGCGCCCTCCACGATATTAAGCCCTGTGGGAGTTCTGACTATTACTGTATTCCAGCCCCTCTCAGAACCCACTGCACCTGTGGATATATCGCCAAGCTCCCCAGTATAATCCAGACAGTAGTGGCAGTTTTCTCTGGCGAACTTTTTTGCTTCTTTGAGAGAAATCTCAAATTTGTCCTTATCTGTGTAGGCAATGAGCTTACCCTTGATGTCCCACTTCTTCACCTCTCCTATGTTTCTCCCATGCTTCTCTGTCAGTTCCACGACCTTGCTGTAGGGGAAGCTCTCTGCACAGAATAGTGCTATGGAGAACTTCACTCTACGAGGCCACTCCTGTTTAACCTTCTCAGAATCAAGGAGCTGAGCTTTTCGCAAAGCCTGAATCTGGCAGGGGGTTCCCACATAAGCAAGTTTATAAAGAGGTTTATCCTTCTTGAGTACATTACTTTCATCTATCAGCGCCTTTATACTTGGTTTGAGAAAGTCTTCTGGAACCATGAGAATACTCTCCTGCTCTGAGTTGTGAATTTATCATGATTTATCATATTTAAATTTTGTGCAGCCTATCAAAATACCTCTGCTCCCTCCGCAAAAACTGCTACATCTTCAGAGCTCCAACATCCGGGAAGCCCTCTCTCTGCCCTGTGCCGGCTCTCTTTATCATCTCCTCAGGGTAGAGGAGCATCCTGATGAGATTCTGGGCATGTTCTCTTGCCCTGTTTTCACAGAGCATATAAAGTTCTTCCTTTGTGCTTGCCTCATCCTCGTGAACAAAGACTTCAAGAATATGCTTATTGGTCATGAGCTGGGCAAGCATTAAGCCCTGAGAGGCCACCTGAGTTGAAGCTTTATCCTTTGGCGTTGGGCCTGGCATGCCCAGAGCTACACAGGCCTCACAGCCTTCTTCCTCAAGGAGTTTCTTGTAGGCAACAGCTAGGTCTTTAATCACTGGCACTGTTCTTCTTCTTACCTTTAGCCTTTTGGTGTTCCTCCTTATCGCGTCCACTACAAAACTTCCCATATCAACTCGTGAAAAACTTATATCTCAAACTCAAACATTAA
>CAZCRG010000096.1:0-6823 GCA_964501105.1 Candidatus Hydrothermarchaeota archaeon
TCCTGGGACTGCCCCAGTTGCCTCTAACCCTGTAAGCTATTGCCTCATAGGTGTGCTCCTCGAGGTCTGCGCCAATAGCTGCCAGAGCTCCAATTATTCCCCTTCCCAGCTTGTATTTTATGTACTCTGCTCCCTCTGCCCTGGCAAGAGCTTCAGCCTCGTTTATGCTTACAATACTTCTCAGAGTCCTGAAGTAGAAGTCCCTGAAAACCCCTGGCTTTCCCTCAAAAAAGACAACCCCCGGATTAGTACTCGGATCGCTGAAAACTGCATTCTCCTCAACAACACTTTTAACAATTTCCTTTGCTTTATCAACCTTATCTGTTTCAACAGCTATTGCTACACTGGCGTTGCCTCTGGTCTTATACCTAATGTTGGGGTTGAGCCTGACAAGGCGCATTTCCTTTACTTCGCCCAGCTTTTCCAGCCTTTCTTTAACTAGGGCTGCAATATAGGTGGTGCACATCCCCTGTTTTGCTGAGTCCGTGTCGTCAATACCAATATAGAGCATTATTTAGCTGAATTTTCGATAACCAGTAAAATTATATATAAGCAGAAAATAAGTAAATGTGATGAAGGAAAGGCAGATTTTACTTTTTAGAGTTATTGAAACTCTCGAAGACCAGGGCTACACATGCTCTGAGAGCTGTTTCCTGGGCAACACCTGCCTTGACCTCTTTGCTCGAAAGGGCGAGAAACTGCTAATTCTCAAGGTTGTGAGCAATATAGATAGTGTGACTGAATCCCAGGCAAGGGAGATGCTGAAAGCTGCCTCCCTTCTTGGAGCTTCTCCTGTAATCATAGGCCTGAGGCGCAGGCTTGGAAGCCTTGAAGATGGCGTTGTGTACAGAAGAAAGGGAGTAAATGCTATTAGCCTGGAGACCTTTTCAAGGGCACTCCTAGGTGAGATGCCTGAAGCTGAGAGCAGCAGAGGAGGCTACTTTGTAAATCTCAATCATGAAGTGCTGAGAAGGCTGAGGAAAAGCCTGAGGCTCAGCAGAAAGGAAGTGGCAGAAGAGGCAGGGGTTACCCCCAGGATGCTTTACGATTATGAAAGAGCAAAGAGTAAAGCTTCCCTGGAGGTGGCTGGAAAGCTGGAGGAAATTTTCAGTGCTAAAGTTTCTGAGGGAATTGATATATTTTCTGTTCCTGAGCTCCCCGAGGATTTAAACTGTTCTGGCGACTCTCTCCTCACAAGATTATCCTCCCTGGGTCTTGAGGTTTTCCCGGCAAGAAAAGCTCCCTTTTCAGGTCTGATTAAAGATAAAAAAGAGGTTCTTCTTACCAGAAAGTTCACTCTTCCAGTTAAGGCAATTAAACACAAGATAACACTCCTGAAGAGTATTGCAGAAACTGCAGAAACAAGAGCTTTTCTTGTGAGCAGAGACAAGAAAAAGAACATTATGGGGCTGCCCAATATAAAGGAGAAAGAGATTGAGGAAATGGAGGAAGCTTCTGAGCTTTTTGAAATTCTTGATGAGCGCTGCTCTTAGTCTTGTTAACATTCCTCCTTTCTAAGATGCGGACAGGCGTGGCAGAGCTCCCTCTGCATGGAGGAAAAGCTCCCAGGTGGCTCTTCAAAAGAATGGTAAAACTTTCTGAAGCTATTCTTGACTATATGAGCTATGAGTACAGCCAGAGAGAACTCCTTCTAAGAATCTCAAATCCCTTCTGGTTTCAGGCTCTGAGCTGTGTTCTGGGCTTTGACTGGCACAGCTCTGGTACAACAACAACTACTCTGGGTGCCCTTAAGCAGGCCTGCAAGCCAGACGTGCATGGTATAGCCTTCGCAGGTGGTAAGGGTAAGGCTTCAAGGAATACAAAAGAGGAGATAGAAAACTTTGGGGGTATTTTCAATCTATCCACTGGAAAAATTGAGAGTATGAAGAGAGCCTCTAAATTAACTGCCAAGGTGGACAACTCCTGCCTCCAGGATGGCTATGAGCTCTACCACCACAGCTTCATACTCACTGAAAAAGGGGAGTGGGCTGTTGTGCAGCAGGGACTGCTGGCTGAGAAAAGGTATGCAAGACGCTACCACTGGTTGAGCTTAAAAACAAAGAACTTTATTGAAGAACCCCATGAGGCTATTCTTGGCGAGAGAAAGGAGGATAAAGCCCTCGACATGACATCAAAGAAGAGTGAAGAGGCGAGGAAGGCTTCCATTGATCTGGCAAAAGAAGACACAAAAAGGCTGAAGAGGATTATAAGCGGTCAGAGTAGTCTAGACGACTTTACATCTTCCAGAAATATTCATTTTCCACAAAGGCATGGGATTTATAGAGTTGACATCTCTGCAAGAGGCTGGGAGGCTCTAAAAAAGGCCAGTGAAATTCAGCCCGAAAGTTATGAGGAGCTAATTTCAATCTCGGGCTTAGGGGCAAAAACTATAAGGGCTCTGGCACTGCTTTCAGAACTCCTCTTTGGAGCTGAAGCCTCCTGGGAAGACCCTGTGAAGTACTCCTTTGCCCATGGAGGTAAAGATGGAATTCCCTATCCTGTGGATCTGAAAACCTACGATGAGAGTATAGAGGTGCTGAGAAATGCACTACAGGAAGCGAAAATTGGCAAAAGCGAAAAGTATAAAGCATTGAAAAGATTAAAGAGATTTACAATTGTATAAAAAAATTTTAAAAGGTGATGTGAATACCTGTTATAATAGCCCATGGAGACAGCGATGGTTTGATAAGTTCTGCTCTTATTTTAAAAAATATCCCAGAAAATAAGGCGAGAGTATACTATTCATCTCCTCCATTCCTCAGAGATACTATATGCAAGTCCCTTCTGGGAAGGAGGGCTGATGAGATATATATAGCTGACCTCTCTCCCAACAGAGAGGCTATGGCTGCCAGCAGTGTATATTCCAGAGCCTACTGGTTTGACCACCACACCATTGAGCCCATCAAGGCACCGGAGAATGTATCACTTTATTTGAACAGCAGTGCAGAAAGTGCTGCAAAAGTTGTGGCTGAATACTTTAAATTTGAGGATGAGCTTGTAGATATAGCCAACCAGATAGATAGAAATAGTGTTGAAAGCCTTGAGGCAGAGCAACTTAGATGTTTAGTTGGTTATCTCAAGAAGTACACCCAGGGAATTGACTTTGCCCTTAAAATGCGCTCTCTTGCTATATCTCTGGCTGAAAAGGGTCTTGAGAAGATCCTCTCACAACAGGAAAATCTTGAAGCTATTGGTAAGTATCAGAACTACCTGCAGGAGCTTTCCAAGAATATAGAAGAAAAAACCGAAATTTATGATGTCATGGGAAAGAAAGTTGCCATTTATGTAACTGATGAGTTCAATCCAGTATATTTCATAACCAATCAGCTTAAAGAGCATAACAAAGCACCCTTTGACTATATTGTAGTTGTAGTTCACAGAAAACAGAAGAGCTTAACAAAGCTGGAGTTCAGAACTCACACAGGCGAAGATGTACTCAGCCTTGCAAGGTTTTTTGGAGGCGGAGGACATAAAGTTGCCAGCGGAGCAACAGTAGCAGGGAATACCACACAAAAAGAGATTATAAATGCTATTGAATCTCTCCAGACAGGATAAATACAGGATTTCTTGCTTTTAAAGCCCTGTATCTCCCAAGCTTCTCAGCTCTTGCTGCAATCACCTCTACAACTTCAAAATCGAAATCTCCTTCAAAAGCTTTCAGGGCTGTAAAAAGATTTTCAAGAGTTAAAGCACTTACCACAACTCTACCATGTGGCCTCAACTTTCCTTTAACAGCATCAATAATCTCCCTAAGTTTTCCTGAGCTTCCTCCCACTATAACTCTATCAAGAGAGGGAAGAGATTCCAGAGCTGAAGGAGCCTCTCCAGATACAATTTCAACATTCCCAACTCCAAACTTCTCAATATTTGCCCTCAAAATCTCAACAGCCTCAGGATTTTTCTCAACCGCATAGATTTTCCCCTCAGAAGCCAGAAGGGCTGCCTCTATGCTCAGACTACCTGTTCCTGCACCAATATCTGCCACAATACTATTTCTATTTAATCTGAGCTTGTGGAGGAGCACTGCTCTAACCTCCTCCTTTGTCATGGGCACCTTACCTCTAATAAACTCATCATCCGCTATTCCAAAAGCTTTAGTCATTCCACACCACCATTATGGAATTACCCGGGAAGCTGCCAGAGGCAATCTCTCTAAGGCTTGATGTAAAAACCATCTCCTCTTCACTGGCAAGGTTGCAGCAAACACCAGCTTTAAGATTTCCCAGCTCTTTTAGAAGCTTCTCTGCAACAGCCTGAGGAGAATTTCTGCTGTCTGTGAAGATTGCCACCTTTTTATTTTTCCTCACCTCCTGAACAATATTTTCAAAATTTCTACCGTGGAGTGATATTAGCTTCACATCCTCCCAGGTGTCCTTGAGCTTTGCAAAGCAAAGCTGAAGGGAGCTTATCCCTGGTATAACTTCAATCTCTGCTCTCTCGAAGCTTCTCAGAAGAAATTTAAGAATGCTGAAGATGCCAGGATCGCCGGAGGTGAGCACTGCTACAGTCTTATCCCTGTTTTCTTTAATAAAGGCTTCCAGCTCAGGAAGATTGTTCTTGATCCTGAATTTGGGCTTTCCTTCAGGAACTAACTTCAAAGCCTGAGCACCGCCTGCTATCACCTGAGCCTCCTCAATGGCAGCCTTTGCTGAAGGAGTAAGATACTCCTCACTCCCTAACCCTATGCCTACAACAAGTATTCTGCCCATCTTATCCTCCTTGCTCTGTCATCCATAGCGAGAATTTCTCCAGTCATAGAAGTGAGAACAGTCCCTGCCTCTATACTGAATCTCTCTTCCACCTTCTCAGAAACCCTGCCTGCTATTCTTTTGAGAAGTCTCTCTTTAAGGCTATCGGGCAAGATATTAAGAGCTTCCTGCACATTGGAGCTACTCATTATTCTCTCAACTTCCTCTCTCGAGGCTCCCTCAAGGCAGGCATTGCTGGCAAGAATCTCAAATTTTGCATCTGCAATCTTTGAGTGGGTGTTGAATATCCCGGCACTCAGCTTCATGAGCTTGCCCACATAGCCGAGGAGAAGTACCTTTTCTATGCCCTTCTCTCTGGACTTCTCAATCATAAAATCAAAGTAGTTTCCAACCTTTATAACAGCATCCTCGGGAATGCCCCTTTTCAGGGCGAGAGTATAGCCCAGATTGCCTGGAGTGAGAATTACCTCCCTGAAGCCCTTAGCCAGAGCCACATCCACCTGAGGTAAGATACTCTCCTTATAAGCCTTTTCGCTCCAGGGCTCCACCACTCCTGTGGTGCCAAGAATTGAGAGACCTCCAACTATACCCAGCTTTGGATTCAGAGTTTTTTTTGCCAGCTCCTCTCCTCGAGGAATTGAAAGGGTTACCACAACACCTTTGCCAGAAGGCAGAGCTTCCTCCACGGCTTTTAGTATCATTTTCTTTGGCACTGGATTAATAGCAGGTTCACCGATAGAAACTCTCAGGCCAGGTTTTGTTACTATGCCTATACCTTTACCAGCTCTGAGTGTCACTCCCCCATTAGCCTCTCTGGCTTCTGCAAAAATTTCAATCCCTCTTGTTATATCTGGATCTTTGCTCCAGTTTTTAACAGTTTTTGCAACAGCACATTCTTTTAAGAATTTTACCTCAGTTATGGGGATATCAACTCTTTCTCCGCCAGGTAGAGTTACAGCTACCTTTTTTGGAGTATTTCCATAGAATAATGCTTCAACTGCAGCTTTGGCTGCTGCACTGGCAAAAGTACCTGTGGTATATCCCTTTTTCAGCATCTTTCAAAAGCTCTCTTTATACTTTCTTTATAGGGTGGCTTTAGAATACCCTTTTCTGTTATTATGGCAGATATGTACTTTGCTGGAGTGACATCAAAGGCAGGGTTGAAAACATCTGCCTTCTCAGGCACAAGCCTCCTGCCCCTGAAGAACTCTATCTCCTCTCTGCTCCTGAACTCTATTGGGATATCCTCACCGCTCTCTGCCTTTAGATCGATAGTGGAAAGGGGAGCAGCAACATAGAAGGGAATTCCATGCTCCTTTGCAAGAACAGCCAGGCTGTAGGTACCTATTTTGTTGGCAGTATCGCCATTGGCAGCTATCCTGTCAGCACCCACAATAACCTTGGTTACACCCTCACGGCGCATAACAAAACCAGCCATGCTGTCAGTAATAACCTTTACAGGTACACCAGCCTGGGATAGCTCAAAGGCAGTGAGCCTTGCCCCCTGAAGCAGTGGCCTTGTCTCGTCAGCAAAAACCCTTATTTTCTTTCCCTGGTTCCAGGCTTCAAGAATCACACCAAGAGCAGTGCCTATGCCAGCAGTAGCAAGGCCTCCTGCATTGCAGTGAGTAATTACAACATCGCCATCTTCAAAGAGTTCAGCCCCATACCGGCTTAACTTTCTGTTAACCTCCAGGTCTTCTTCATATATCTTCAGAGCCTCAGCAACTACCTCTTCAGCAGGATTTTCACTGCTTTTTGCCTTTTCCATAACCCTATCGAGAGCCCACACTAAATTCACGGCAGTGGGTCTAGTAGCCTTTATCACTTCGTAGGTTTCCTTCAGAGCCTCAATCACCTCTTCTCTGCTCTTACCAGAACTTTTAGAGGCTGTCAGAGCAAGGGCAAAGGCTGAAGCAACGCCGATAGCAGGGGCACCCCTTATACTCAGCCTTTTTATAGCTTCTGCTATACACTCAACATCTCTGCACTCAATATACTCTATCTTCTCCGGGATGAGTGTCTGGTCAAGAATTAATACTCTATCACCCTTAAACTCTATAGTCTTCATTCCACCACCTGTGATAATTTAATTTTGTATAATATAATAATGT
>CAZCRG010000097.1:0-6553 GCA_964501105.1 Candidatus Hydrothermarchaeota archaeon
CGCCTGCTGCGCCCCGTAGGGCCTGGGGCCGTGTCTCAGCCCCCATCTCCGGGCTACAGCTCTCACTGCCCGTACCGATTGTAGGCTTGGTGGTCCGTTACACCACCAACAACCTAATCGGACGCAGGCTCATCCTCGGGCGCCGGAGCTTTGGGCGGAGGATCATTCCAGACCTCTCCACCTATCAGGTATTAGCCCCAGTTTCCCGGGGTTATCCCTGACCCGAGGGTAGATTACCCACGTGTTACTGAGCCGTCCGCCCCTAGCTTGAACTCCGAAGAGTTCAAGCCCGGTCGACTCGCATGGCTTAGGCGAACCCCAATAGCAGTGGCCTCCGGCAGGATCAACCGGTATTGAGCAGGCCTAACGCCTGCGTAAGGAATTGGCGATAGCATTATTAACCAGGTTTCACCACTACCGAGCCTCAGTCAGACTCAAGCTATCAACTTGAGCCTCCATTGCTGTCATTGACCATAAGGCCTCATTATGTTGCGCGGCTTGGAACCAGCCCATCACAGCTCAGAGCTGTCGCCATACCGCGCATAATATACAACAAAGATTAACTTCCTACACCAAATTCTGTAAGAATATGGTGCTTAACTATGTCTCTGTTGCCGTGTGCAACCAATCTTGTAAGCTGCACAACTTGGCGCTCTATAGATACAAAATCGCAACTGCAAAAAATATTGAATTACCTCCTTGGCATACACAGAATCTCCCTTATCTGCATCTCAGAAAACCTGTTCATATTCGCCGGCCTTATAACAGCAGCAGTATCTACGCCCACGCCGCCTGTACCTCCAAGAACAACCACATCCTCAAAGGGGGACACCTTACCGGCATCGCAGGCCATAATAGCCACCTCAACACATGTTTTGAGTCCCTGTCCAAAAAGAACCCTGAGAGTCTCTGCTATTATCTCCACAGTGGAAATCCCTCTAAACTTCCTCGAAAAGGACCTCTCAAGGCCAGATAAAGCATGAGAGGCCATTACAACCGGCACTCCAGCTTCCTCAAGTAACTTTCTGTTCTCCTCCTTGAGTCTTATCTCTCCTGGAGCGGAAAAACCTGCATGATAGGTAACAGCCACAACCTTGGCCCTATCTCCAAAAGCTTTTAAAGCCTTAACTGCTGTTGCACCAGAGGCACTGGCCACAACTACCTTCTCAATATCTCCTTCCTTGAGCCTTTCACCAACAACTTCAAGCACATCCTCAGTATTTTTACTTCCCGGTGAGTCAAAATAAACTATCCTCTTCTCCATACCATCACCTTTTTATCTTACTCCCTTAAATTAAGACTATGCATATAGAAATAATTAACCACTTCGGTTTAGGAAGGCTGGGGAAGCTCAGCTTTGAAAATAAAAAGCTCTCAAGCCCCTGCTACCTCTCCTTTCTTGACCACCTGCCTTTCTCAAATGAGATTTACATAACAGAGAAAAAAAAGCGGGAAAATGCCATAATTAACTACGGCTCAGCCTTCAGAAAATTCAAAATAGAGGACTTTGGCATTCTCCCGGAATACAACTTCGGCTTTGATGTCCCTGTGAATCTGCTAAAAGAAGCAATGAAGAAAAATATGGAAATTGCTGAAAGCTACCCTGAGCATGGAGCAACAGCAAGAGGTGGAAGCTCCCTTGCCTTATGGAAGGAATATGCTGAGAAGCTTAAGGAAAGAAGCCTTGTAAAAGTTGGAGGTGCATCAAAGCTCATATCAAGGCCAAGACTTTTAGTAGAGGTCTTAACCTACCTAAGAGAAACACTGAACCCCAACTCCATCCTTTACTTCCCTGGAGCAAAGCCCTGGCATGTGCCTCTGCTCAGCTTCCTGGGCATTGACCTTTTTGACAACCTCTATGCTTATGAGGCAGCATCCAAAGGAGAATACCTAACCCTG
The DNA here is from genome assembly GCA_964501105.1 of Candidatus Hydrothermarchaeota archaeon. Lineage (GTDB taxonomy): Archaea > Hydrothermarchaeota > Hydrothermarchaeia > Hydrothermarchaeales > BMS3B > BMS3B. Next base: position 1,900 of record CAZCRG010000097.1, read on the forward strand.
AGGGAGTCTCTTCCTCTCAACAAAATGAAAGAACTTCCCTGCAACTGCAGAATATGCTCAGAGAAGACACCTGAAGACATGACTAAAGAGGAGCTACTTCGGCACAATCAGAGTGTAATAAACCTCAGCCTCCTCGAGGTGAGAGAAAGTATGCACTCAGGCAGCTTTTACAGCCTTCTGGAAGAGCGCTCAGCTTCCTCGCCAGAGGCATCCTCTGCCCTGAGAATAGCCTACAGAGAAAAATATGAAGTACTGGAGAGGTATCTCCCTCTCTACTGAGTCACCCCTTCAACTTTGCTCTCGGGCTTGAAGAAGGGCTCTCTCCTCAAGACAGCATCAACAAAGAGCTTTTCAAGCTCCTCATCGCTGGCGCCTGAGCGGAGAGCATGCAAAAAGTCAACATGATTATCACTCCTCATAAGACAGGGTTTAAACTTGCCATCACTTGTAACCCTGAGCCTTGTGCAGTGGGCACAGAAGTAAGAATTGTGCATGGGCTTTATAACCTCCACTCTGGCACCATTGAGCTGGTACTGCCTTCTGCCATGCATAAATCTCCTCTCATGGACCTCCAGAGCTCGCTTTTTGAACTCCTCCTCGAGGTTGTCAAGGTCAAAGTAGTAATCCCTGAACATATTGCTCTCGCTTTCCACAAGCTCAATAAGCTGTATAATAACCTCCCTGCCTGAATAAGTCTTAAGCATGGCGTCTATTTCATCATCATTTATGCCCTTCATAACCACAACATTTATCTTCACTGGCGTCAGCTCTGCTTCAAGGGCCGCCTCTATTCCCCTTACAACCTTCTCATGAGTATCTGAGCCTGTGATCCACCTGAAAATTTCAGGGCGCAGAGTGTCAAGGCTCACATTAACCCTGTCAAGCCCCGCTTTTTTGAGTTCATGGGCATAATCTTCAAGATAGTAGCCATTGGTTGTAATGGAGAGGTCTTTAACTTTCTCTATGGAGGAAATCTTCTCAACTATCTCCACAACATCCTTTCTAACCAGGGGCTCTCCTCCAGTTATCTTAACCTTCCTCACGCCGAATTTAACCCCTATGTCAACTATTCGCTTTATTTCCTCAGGCGTCATCTCATTCTCTGCGCTGGCATCTATACCCTCATGATGGCAGTAGCGGCAGGAATAGTTGCACCTTGAAGTTATGCTGATTCTCATACTTGTTATGGGCCTTCCAAAGCTGTCCTTAATCATCTTTCAGCCTCACCTTAATTACTATCTCATCACCTGGATTAATTTCTGTCTTCTTAAGGGTAGAAACCATTCCCAGAACAACATTCTTTACAAAATCCTGCACAAAGCCTCCAAGAGGAACTTCCTTATCTCCCACAAAAATCTCAACTTCCTTCCCCGCCTTCATTACCACACAATCCTCAAAGCCCTTCTCACCCCTGAAAATCCTCTCAGCCATCTCAGCACAGCTTTTACTTCCACACTTTGTGCAGTTTATGCCAGGAAGCCTGGAAAGAATGCTCTTAACTCTGAACTCTGGAGTATCAAGGAGGTCAGCCAGCTTCTCAGGATTTTTCATTACATCCACAACAGGAAGCTCAAGTTCTGGCTCCTGAGAAGCCACAAGTCCAGAAACTGCTATTGTGCTATCATCCTTTAGCTCTTCAATATCTTCCACAGTTTTTGCAGCTATAATTTTTGGAAAATTCTCCTTTTTAAAGCCTTCAACAATGACAAAGTCATAACTTCCAAGCTTTTTAATAATTTCAAAAGTTTTATCCAGACTCTTGCCTTCTTTCAGAATAAAAGCAGCCTCATCATTGCTCAGCCCAACAACGAGACCTGCCCCTGCACTGGCATGCTTCCAGGTGTCGCTCTCAGGCTTATCAACTGTGAAGTTGTCCCTGGGGATGTGCTTTACTGTGGCAATATTATATCCTCTCTTTTTAAGCTCCTCCACCAGCTTCTCCACCACAGTAGTCTTACCCGACTTGCTTGTTTTCGATATAACTCCTATAACTTCCATACTACTCCCTCACATGCTTCACTAAGTGGGCAGCCTCTCTGGATATAATCTCCATTCCGAGCTTGCAGGCATTGGGCGAACCAGGTAACGAGAAAATAAGACAGCCGTTGTAAACACCTGCACTTGCCCTTGAAAGCAGAGCTGCAGAGCCTATCTCCTCAAAGCTTTTGGCTCTGAAAAACTCTCCAAAGCCTTCTACTTCCTTCTGGTAGAGCTCCCTCAAGGCTTCTATTGTAACATCCCTGGGAGAAACACCAGTGCCTCCTGTGGTAACAATAAAATCTGGGGAATAGCGCTCTACAATAAAGCTCACCAAGGCCTTTATAAGCTCTCTATGGTCTGGGATTAAAGAATAGAAAACAACCTCATGACCTGCTTTTTTTATTTCCTCAATCAAAAATTTCCCTGAAATATCTTCAGTCTCCTCCTTTATCTCACCGCTGTAGTTTTCGTCAAGCTTTCTCTTCCACAGATAGTCAAATTTTGAGTCTGAAACAGTAACAACTGCAGCCTTAAGCCTTTTTGGTGCAAGAGCCCTGTGCTTTTTTGTTGTTTCGCCTTCAGCCATTCACTCACCCTTTATCTTCTTCTCAACAATAATGTCAGTAATTCTCGTGCTGGGATACTGCCCCTTCTCGTCCTTCTCAATTGCCTTCACCATATCCCAGATGGTCAAGAGTGCAACGCTTACTCCAGTGATAGCCTCCATCTCAACCCCTGTCTTGGCAACAGTTGATACCTCAACAAAGACTTCTATATAATCCTCAGCGTTCTCAAAATTCACCTTAACCCCAGTAATGGGCAAAGGATGGCACATGGGAATAAGCTCAGGAGTTTTCTTAACTGCCAGAGTGGCAGCCACCTGTGCTGTTGTTAAAACATTGCCCTTCTCAACCTTGCCCTGAAGTACCTTTTCAACTGTAGAGGGCTTTAAATAAATCCTGCCTCTGGCTCTGGCCACTCTTTTAACCTCATTTTTCTCAGAAACATCTACCATACGGACGCCTTCTTTTGTAACATGAGTCAGCTCCATATTAAAGCCTCACATTACTTAGAAAAAACACGCCTATTTAAATTTTATTAGGGAGGTAAACATGTTCATTAAACTGTAGAACCCCAAGGAATTTATATCACTCCCGAGAAAAAGAAAAGTATGGCTTATGAAGCAAATGTTGAGTTTATAAAACTAATCCTTATAGCTGCCCTTGCAGGTGGCCTTCTTGGCATCGAGAGGGAGATGGTTCACAAGGCTGTGGCAGGGACAAGAACCTTCATGCTCACTTCAATCCTTGGAGTACTCAGCGTTTATATTTCCTCAGAAACCAACCTGAACTTCTTAAGTATAATGCTTGCTGGAATATTTCTCCTGGCCCTCCTCATGGGGGTAATCAAGAACGTTTTGGTTGAGGATGTGGGGATAACAACTGTTGTTGCCTTCATTCTGGCCTTTACTATAGGCGTAATTGTTGGTATTGGTAGACCTTTTGAAGGTGTGGCTATGAGCATTATAGCAACAGCCATACTTACAAGCAAGAAGTACTCCCGGGAACTTTCAAAGACAATGAGTTTTGAGGAGATGAAAAATGCTCTGGAGTTCGGCTTTTTAGCCTTTGTCCTCTATCCACTGCTTCCAGACAGGGTTATAGATCCTCTGGGAGTTATTAACCCCAAAACAATGCTTTTTGTTGTAATTATTGTTACCCTAATAGGTTTTGTTGGTTTTATCTCCCTGAGAAAGTATGGAGCAGAACTTGGACTTCCTCTGACAGGTGCCCTTGGCGGGTTAGTAAACAGCCAGGCAACAGTTAGTGCCCTGGCAATTAAAGTTAGAACTGAAAGAGCTTTAGAAGCCTTTGCCCTCCAGGGCATACTCCTTGCCAGTGCAGTTATGCTTTTAAGAAATATTTTTGTGGCTGCCATGATAGACTTCAGGGCTGCAGAGCAGATGTTCCTCCCCACCCTGGCTATGGTAGTAGTTGTTGTTACTCTGGCCTTTTACTTCAAGCCAATAAAAAAAGAGGAAAAAGGAGAGCTTCCTGTCGAGTCTCCCTTTGCCATTAAGCCTGCCCTGAAATTTGGACTCTTCTTTGCTCTTGTAAGTTTTATTGTCAAAATGTCCCAGAACTATGGTGCTGGCGGAGTATATGTAACATCTCTAATAGCAGGCTTTGTGTCCAGCGGTGCTACAATAGCAGGCCTGGCAAATCTAGCAGCATCCGGGAGCCTTTCAACATCCATCGCAGGAACTGCTGGAGTACTCTCAATCATCGCCAGCTTGACGAGCAAAATCCTCATCACCAGAATTTCAGGGACTTACACACTTACACTTAAAGTAGCAAAGAGTATCCTCATCACCGCTGCAATTGGCACCTCTCTGCTTCTGGTTGCAGGACTACTCTGAGCTGTTGTATGCCTCAAGCACTGCATTTATTAAAGTTTCTCTGGAGTCTCTGGATATTGGATGGAATATATCCTTATATTCCCCTCGCCTATTTCTTGATGCTGGCATACTTACCCAGAGACCATTTTCCCCCTCAAGTACTCTAAGCCCATGCACCACATAGGAATCATCAAGAGTAACACTTGCATAGGCCTTGAGGTTTCCAGTGTTTGTTGTCCTATATATTTTCACATCAGTAATTTCAGCCATTTCTAC
>CAZCRG010000098.1:0-6488 GCA_964501105.1 Candidatus Hydrothermarchaeota archaeon
ACCTTGAGGGGCTGAACAGGTACAGGTATTCTGAAGTATAGTCCAGAGGCAATATAAAATATACCCACCATAAGAAGAACAGCGCTGGAGCTCAGGCCGTTTATAACAATAAGGCCAACAGCAAGAGGTATAAGAGTTCCCAGATCTCCAAGAGAACCAGCAAACTCAAGGCGGGTGAACCTGAAATCTTTCATATTTGTAGTTTTATTGTGGAACATTTAAATACTTTCAGGAAGTAAGAACCACTATGGAAAACAAGACCTTGAGGGCAGAAATTCTTGCTCAGGCGCTACCCTACATAGAGAAATTCTACAACAGCTATGTGGTCATAAAATATGGCGGCCACGCCATGCTGGATGAGAAAGCCAAAGAATGGACAATAAGAGATACCATTCTCCTAAAGTATGTTGGTATGAAACCCATTGTTGTGCATGGCGGCGGCCCTGAAATAACAAACGCCATGGAGAAGATGGGGTTAAAGCCAAAATTTATAGCAGGACTTAGAGTTACAGATAAAGACACCCTTGATATTGTGAAAATGGTGCTGGTAGGAAAGATAAATACAGAGCTAGTCTCAAAATTTAATGCCTACAGCTGTCCCTCAGTGGGGCTCTCTGGGAAAGATGGCAGCCTAATAATTGCAAAAAAAAGCAGTCCCAAGCGGGTAATTCAGGAGGGACGAGAACTTGAAGTTGATCTGGGTTATGTGGGAGAAATCAAGAAGATAAACCCCGGGATTCTCGAAACCCTTACATCCCAGGGCTACATTCCTGTCATCTCACCCATAGGTTTGACTGAGGAAGGAGAGAGTCTAAATCTCAATGCTGACACTGTGGCAGGAGAGATTGCCTCAGCAATAAAGGCCAAAAGGCTTATAGTTCTTACTGACGTACCTGGAGTGCTCACCGACCTTAACGACCCGGAAAGCCTGATAAAAAAACTCAAAACCACCAGAATAAAAACCCTCATAAAGAGAGGAATAATAAAGGGATCAATGCTCCCCAAAATTGAAGCCTGCAAAAATGCTTTAATAAATGGCGTTGAAGCTGCCCACATTATAGATGGCAGGGTTAAGCACAGCATAATTCTGGAGCTTTTCACCGACGAAGGTATTGGTACCATGGTAGAGCTTTAGAATTTATAGCCCAGGCCTTCCAGAAACCTTCTTGCCCTCCTCAAAACATCCTTTGAATTTTTAAAGGTGAGCCTATCCAGAGCCTCATCATAACTGAGCCAGTCAAAGCCCTTGTGCTCATGGGAAATCCTCACTTCCTCCTGGCTGGTTTCAGCCAGATAGTAAACAACCTCCTTGTGGTGAAGCTCCCCCTTACCTCTATAAAAGTATTCAATCTCCTCTCTGAAGCCAAAGAGTATATTAATGCCCTTAATTCCTGTCTCTTCCTCAGTCTCCCTCAATACAGTCTCAATCTCATCCTCCCCCTCCTCCATATGCCCTTTCACAAAGTCCCAGTGGTTGGCAGGATAGCGAAGAATAAGGAAATTCACCTCCCCCTCATCTCTGAATATCACCACTCCTGCACTTCTTTCTCTTATTATTTTTTTACCTCCTTGGCTTTAAAAAAGAGCCAGGCCTTCTCGCCAGCCTTCTTAAATTTTAATAGAACATACCTGCCCTTAAGTCTTTTGCCCATAAGATGAAAAACAATTTTCTCAGGCTTTCTGCTCTCCAGCTCATAAGTGCCCTTATCCCAGATTTCAAGTTCTCCAGCACCGTAGTTGCCCTCCTCAATCTCACCTTCAAAATCAGCAAAATCCAGAGGGTGGTCTTCAGTCTGGATGGCAAGCCTCCTCTCTCCAATACTCTGGGGCGGCGGCTTGGGAATAGCCCAGGATTTGAGCACATTGTCGAGTTCGAGGCGGAAGTCGTAGTGAAGAGTCCTGGCCCTGTGCCTCTGCAAAACAAAAATTTTTCTTTTCTTCTCCTGTAGCATAATTTTATATTGCTTGCCAATAAACTTAAAACTGGTGTGAGGTGAAGGAGATGAAACTAATAAGCAGAGCCCCAGCAATATGTGCCAGTATAATAGAGCACAGTGTTGAAGAATTTTTGAGAAGTGTAAGACAGATAGATGGAGCAGATTTTATTGAAATTAGAGCCGATGGCCTCAAAGTCAAAAGCTCCAGAGAATACCTACCTGAGACCAAAAAGCTTCTCAATAATGTAAAAGCCCAGAGCGAGCTTCCCATACTCTTAACTGTGAGAAATGAAAAGGAAGGTGGAGTTTTCAGAGGGAGCGAAAGCGAAAGAGCAAGAGTTATATTTGAATCTTTAAAGCTTGTTGAAGGGATTGATATTGAGTTGAGAATGCAGCCCGAGCTGAGAGATGAAATTATTGAAGAGGCAAAGAAGAATAATGTCGATATTGTAATTTCCTATCATGACTTCAATTCAACCCCTGATGTGGACACCCTTCTAAGTATTCTCGAGGAACAGGAAAGTGCAGGTGCCACAATAGCAAAAGTTGCAACAAGAGCCAACTCAGGAAAAGATGTTCTCAAGCTCCTCAATCTCCTCCAGGCTGCAAAGGAGAAAATTAATATTCCAGTTATTGGCATCTCTCTTGGTGAGGAAGGAAGAATTTCAAGAGTTGCAGCACCTCTTTTAGGCTCAATAGCTACTTATGGCTATGTGGGGAGAGAAACTGCTCCCGGGCAGCTTGAAGTCAAAAAGCTTAGAGAGATTCTGGACCTCATGAGATGAAATGTGTGGAGTAAATTCAAAAACAAAAGCCTTTGCAGTAATAGGCTCTCCCATTGAGCACAGCATATCACCTGAGATTCACAACTCCAGCTTTTCTAAGCTTAAGCTGAACTGCATCTACCTGGCTCATAGAGTGGAAAAGTCACATCTGAGAGAAGCTATTGAGGGCTTCAAGGCTCTGGGCTACTCTGGAGTGAATGTAACTATTCCTCACAAGGTCGAGGTTATTAAATATCTGGACGAAGTCTCTCCAGAGGCTAAGGCAATAGGGGCAGTTAATACAATTGTGTTCAAAAAGGGTAAAGCCTCAGGCTACAACACAGACGGCACTGGTGCCCTTCTCGCTCTTAAGGAAGCCGGAGTTGAAGTAGAGAATACCAGAGTGGTAGTCCTGGGCTATGGAGGGGCAGCTAGAGCTATTGCAGCCTCTCTGGCTCTGAAGGGAAAAGTTGAAAAAATAACCATAGCTGGAAGGAATCTGGAAAAAGCCAGAGCTCTGGCAGAGGATATATCAAAACTCGGTGCCTCAACTGAAGCTTCAGGTATGGATAATATTGAAGAGCTTCTCAGGGAAAGCCACATCCTCATCCATGCCACACCTGTGGGCATGAGCCCCAGAGCAGAGGAAACTCTCCTGACTCATAAGCAGCTTCACCCAGAGCTTACAGTTATGGATATAGTCTATACTCCCCTGGAGACAAGGCTTCTGAGAGAGGCAAAGAAGGCTGGATGCAGAGTTGTTGACGGCCTTGGAATGTTAATCCACCAGGCTGCTGAAGCTGAGAGGCTATGGCTGGGAGTAGAGCCTGATATCTCTGTTATGAGGGAGGCTGCTTTAAGAGCCCTGAAGCTTTCTTAGCTCAAGGCTCATATCTATCCACTTAGCTGCTGTTGTTATGGAGCCAAGAGAAATAACATCAGGTTTGAGCGCAGCATAACTTCCGAGATTTTCCAGTGTTACCCCTCCTGAAACCTCCACTGTAACACTGTAGCCTCCCTGGTTTATGAGGAGAAGTGCATGTTCCACCTGCTCCGGGGTAAAGTTGTCCAGCATAATTATATCTGCCCCGGCATCACAGGCTTTAAGAGCCTCCTCAACTGTAGCTACCTCGACCTCAACCTTCTTTGTGAAGTTTTCCTTGGCCTTCTTTACTGCCTCTTCAAGCTCCACGAGAGCCAGGTGATTATCCTTTATAAGAATTAAATCGTCAAGGTGAAACCTGTGAGTTAAACCACCACCAAGCTTCACAGCCTTCTTTTCAAAGTAGCCAAAGCCAGGAGTAGTCTTCCTTGTGCAGGTAATCTTCACCCCATACCTTTCTGCTATCTCCACTGCCCTTTTTGTGGCTGTTGCTATTCCGCTCATCCTCATTAGAAGATTCAGAAGAACTCTCTCAAGCAGAAGTATAGTTCTCGCTCTCCCGGAGATTTCAAGAATTACTTCTCCCTTCTCAAAGGCTTCGCCATCCTTTTTCTTCTGCATGAATTCTAGGCCAAAGTGGTCAAGGAGCACTGAAACTTCTTCCATGCCTGCCAGTACTCCTGCCTCCTTTGCCATAACCCTGGCTTTAGCCTTCTCTTCACCAAGGATGCTCTCTGTGGTAACATCTCCATAGCCCAAATCATCTCTGATATATGAAAGCAGTCTTTCAAGAATAATCACACCTTCCATAGCATCACAATCTTTTTATTATTCTTTAAGCTAAATAAGTTTATGCAGGCTCTCCTTGTTGTTGATATGCTCAAAGACTTTATTTATGAGGACGGTGCTCTTCCTGTAAAGGGGGCAAGGAGAGTTATTGAGCCAATAAATGAGAAAATTAAAGAATTCAGAGCAAAGAATGAGCCCATTATTTTCGTGTGCGATTCCCATGACGAGGAGGATGAGGAGTTTAAGGTCTGGGGGAGACATGCTGTAGAGGGCAGTGAAGGTGCTGAAGTTATAGACGAGCTTGATAAGAGGGAAGAGGATATAGTTGTGAAGAAAAAGAGATTTTCTGCCTTTTACAATACTGATTTAGAGAAGATACTCAGAGATAAAGGCGTTGATACCCTCGTCATAATTGGTGTTTTGACAGATATATGCGTTCTTCACACTGCCAGCGATGCTGCCATGCGTGGCTTCAGGGTGATTATCCCTGAAAGCTGTGTTGCCACAGTTGACGAGGAAACCCAGAAGTGGGCTCTCAAGCACATTAAAGAGGTTCTGGGTGGGAGAATTGATTAAAAATAGGGAGGTTAAAGAAGCTCTGAGTAGAGTGATAAGCATAAGGCACTCAAAAAATATAGTAGAGCTTGATATGGTGGATGAGGTGACAATAGAGGGAAACAATGTACATGTAAAGTTGAGACCTCCAGAGGACTGTTTATGCCCCTATCCCTTTTTCCTTGCAACTCTTGCTGAGAAAAAGTTAAGAGAGCTCGAAGGTATAAATGAGGTCAAAGTGGATGTAATACTACAGTAAATAAAAATTATTCTCCAGAGAACCTTTACATAACTATATAACCCCGGGTTTCCCTGACTGACACAATCAATAAAACGCTACCAGGCGATAAATATTTATTCTCAGGAATTAATAAAATCCTTCAAGGTGATGTATATGAAAAAACCAGTAAAGTTAATACTTTATTTTTTCATTGTTTTCATATTACTTTCAGGCGGCTGTTTCAAGAGAGAGGAACCCACAAAGCTTGAAGAATCAATTAAAACTCCAGAAGAGGTCTTTTTTGAGTATAGTAATAGCATAGACAATGGTGAGTTTGATAAAGTCTTTGAATTATCTGTGGTCGATACCGGTAGAGGTTTCAAGGCTTTTGATGAGCATGAAATTGTGTCAAAGAAGCTTGGTTTAACTGAAACTTATGGGAAAAATGGTGAAAATTTTAAGATTATAGATTTAAATATTATAAAAAAGGAGCAACTCAACGATAGAGTGAGATTAACCTATAGAATGAAATATTCCCTTAATGGAAGAGAGGATGAAATAACCGAGTATATAGACGTTGTAAAGATAAATAATACCTGGAAAGTGGTCTTTCCCTGATTCTTTTTTCACGTTATTTTCACGTACATTTCCGTGAAGTCTCAAGTAAAAGATAGGAAGCGCTATGTGAATATAAGCATTCCCAAGGAGCTCTATGACAATGTGGCAAGAGCCATAGAGGGCACTGGCTTTCGCTCTCCTACTGAGTTTATTATCTTCACAATAAGGAATGTGCTTATGGAGAGAAATGAGACTAAGTTAGTTGAAAGGCTTAGAAAACTGGGGTATTTCAAAGATTGAGGTGATATTGTGCTAATAATTGGGATTGATTCTGCAACCTGGACAGTGATTAAGCCAAATCTTTCAAGGCTACCAAATTTCAAAAAACTTATGGAAGAAGGTGAATATGGAAGTATGTATTTGAAGCAAAAGCCCTGGAGCCCTGAAGTATGGTGCTCAATGTTTACAGGGTTGTTACCAGAAGAGCATGGACACCACGATTTTGTTGTCAATGACGAGATAGTTAGAAGGGAGGATATAAAGGCTGAGTTTATATGGGATATTTTAGATAAGGCAGGAGTGAATGTTAAAGCTTTAAATGTGCCCTTTATTGTGCCCCCCTATAACTACAATCTTGAATTCCAGCCTGTTGCAGGCGGTGTGCCTGTGGAGGTGGAAGAGCTTCTGGAGGAGATTGAGAAGGTAACTGAAAAGGCCTTGGATGTTCTTGAGAATGATAAGCCTGAGCTTTTTATTGTAGCTTACACAGCCCTGGACAAACT
>CAZCRG010000099.1:0-6384 GCA_964501105.1 Candidatus Hydrothermarchaeota archaeon
GTCTCACTGTGGCTGGCTCTGACTCAGGAGGCGGTGCAGGCATACAGCAGGATTTAAAAACCTTTGCAGCTTTAGATGTACACGGTGTCAGTGCAATAACAGCCCTTACAGCCCAGAACACACATGAAGTAAAAGAGGTTTTTCAGCTAACCTCTGAGTTCATTGAGAGTCAGCTTGATGCTCTTTTTGAGGATTTTACTATTTCAGCTGCCAAAACAGGCATGCTCTATACCTCCGAAATAATAAGTACTGTGAGCAGATATGCGGAAAGGGTACCCTTTGTAGTTGACCCTGTTATGATTTCCACCTCTGGCGAAATTCTCCTCAAAAAAGAAGCCCTAACAGCACTCAAGGATGAATTACTGCCAAAGGCTGCTCTAATCACTCCAAATCTCAGAGAAGCTGAGGTACTTACAGGAAAAAAAATTGAAACACATGAAGACATGAAGCTGGCTGCAGAAGAGCTCAGTGCCTATGCTCCAGTCCTACTTAAAGGTGGCCACCTGAATGCAGTGGATATACTCTACTATAAAGGCAGAGTCCATGAGTTCAGAGGAAGCTATGTCAGAGGTGAATTTCACGGCACAGGCTGTGCCTACTCTGCTGCAATAACCGCCTATATTGCAAGGGGTTACTCCCTTGTAGATGCCGTCAGGAGCTCAAAAGTCTACCTTCAGAAACTCATTGAAAACTCCTTTTCCCCGGGAAAAGGGACAGAAGTCCTTGATCCGCTTTTCTCACTTAAGAAAGAAGCTAAAAAAGTAAAAGTTATTGGAGAACTTTCAAAAAGTCTTGAGAAGCTCCTTTCAATTGAAGGTATTGAACTGCTAGTGCCTGAGGTGGGCATGAACTTTGGATATGCCCTCAAAAATCCAGAAAAAATTGAAGAAATAGCAGCCCTTAATGGTAGAATAATAAAGATAAGAGGAAAAGCTCAGGCAACAGGCTGTGTTGAATTTGGCGCCTCGAAGCATGTGGCAAGAGTTATTCTATCAGCTACAAGACTTTACCCTGAATTGAGAGCCTGCCTGAATGTCAAGTTCAGCGAGGAAATACTCCAGGCATGCTTTAACTCTGGCCTCACTTCCTCAAGCTTTAAGAGAGAGGAGGAACCCCAGGGAAAAAGTACCATGGAATGGGGAACAGCCCATGCTCTGAAAAAGGCTGGCAGAGCTACTGATATAATTTACGACAGGGGCGGAATTGGTAAGGAGGCAATGATAAGAGTACTGGGCAGGAGTCCTGCTGAGGTTGTAGATAAGGTTGCAGGGATACTTGCAAACCTACGTTAAATTAATAAACCTAAAGATTTCAATGCTTGCCCATGACGCAGAATATTGAAACACATATAGACTATCTAATACAGAAGGGAGAAGTTAAAACCCCTGAAGAGCTTTATCTTGATTACAAAAATACCTATCTTTACCTGCTTCTTTCAAAAATCCAGAGGCGTTTTGATGAGAAAGGCTTCCATCAGGCATTAGCCTATCTTGTAATGGTAATATTCACCTATGATTATCTGGACCGGGTAGGCAGGCATAAGGAGATAAGAGACTTTCTCAGCTTCACTGGCTGGCCACTGGATAAATACTCTGAACTTTCAGGAAAAAGCCTAGAAGATAAAATTACTCTCGCCGTGAACCTTGAATATTCTCAGCTTCCTGAGGAGGAGAAATCTGAGATTGTAAAGATGGTAAAAGCTGCCTGGAAATGGCTAAATCTGGATAAAAATGAATCAGAAGAATACAATAAAATAATAGATGAAAAGAAAAGGTTATATAGACTTATAGATTCAGAACCAGATAAAAGAAGAAAGGAGATAATTGAATTTCTTAAAAATAACAATGGCCCTGAGACTGATGTTAAACTGTTGAATATAGGAATAGTACCCACTGAGCTATGTGTAAATAACTGCCGCTTCTGCGTTGCTGCCTGGAAATCAAAACCTGAAGAGAGAGGAAAAAATATTACTTTTGAGGATTTTAAGAAGATTGCTTCAGAGGTTATAAAATTTGCTGAAAAACAAAGGCTAATACTGACTGTAACTGGTGGTGAGCCCTTCCTTGAACTTGAAAAGCTTGAATATTTAATATCTGAAGCCAATTCCAGGCTGGATATAACAACCAGTGCAGTGTGGGCTTCTTCAGAAGAAAAGGCTCACGGAGTTCTTAGTAGAATTGACGAGGCAAGAAGGAAAAACTCAAAGCAAAACTTCCATCTCTCTCTTCAGCTCAGTATAGATGCTTTCCATCAGGAGGTTTTCCGTGACGATAAGGGAAACTACTACCAGAATGTCCCCCTGGAAAACCTGATAAATGTAATTAAGGTTGCACAGGAAAAATTTCCGGAAATTGAGCTGGTTCTCCTTACAAAACTCTCAGTTTACCCTGACCCCCTTGCCCAGCTTATTCTCAAGCTAAAAAGTGAAGGATATCAGGTGAAACTCAAGGAGAAGCTTTATAGAGAAGGCCTTGAAGTCCCCCTTCTCGAAGGAGGAACTATGGTAACCAAGCCAGCACTCCTTAAAGCATATATGGAGCTTATACCTCCTGACAGTTCAGAGCCCACTGGACAGCCCATCCTTATCTTCTATACTGCTGTTGAGAGTATTGGCAAAGCCTCAGCTCTTGAAGAATTTGAATTTCCTGGCTTCAGAAAAGAAGTGAAGGAATTTCTTGAGGGTAAGTTTTCAGAACCCCTGCCGGTGATTGGAATTGAGGTTGGTGATGACGGCTATGTATATCCCGGGGCTCACTCTATATATACATGGAGTGTAGGTAATATTCTAAAAGAATCGTTAAATGAGATTTATGAAAGAATGAGATACGACCCGATTATAAGAGCCCTAAATAGCCACCCTCACCAGATTGTAAAAATTGCTCAGGAAGTTGAGAAAATTGACCTGAGAAATGAGTCATCACCCCTGGCTGCAGTTTATAAAACATTTGAAAGACCAGAACTCAGACTATATATTACAAAGAGACTACTTCAGGAAATCCCTGAATACAAAAATTTCTTAGAAAAACTAAAAATAGAAGAAAAAGAAGAGTTGATGGAGGAATATATAAGCATGAAAAATATTCAAATCCGATAACTTTTTCTTATGTCAGGAGATATAATAATGCTTATGAGCAGAGTAATTGATCAGCCAAAGGAAGCAGAAATTGTTGCAGACCTGTGGATACATGAGAATTTTAAGAATGTTATGGGAGTCAGCTATGGCATGGTGGCGAAGCATGGTGAAGACTGGGAAGTTAAAGGAGAAATAGAGATAATGGCAGGCCTCTTTGAGACAAAAAGAGTGCCCTTTGAAATGAAGATTAACACCAAGGGTGAGATACTGGAAATAAGGCATGAATAGCTCCTTTTGATAAAATGAAGCAGTGCACATTGTGCGGAGGCACAGGAAAGGTAGAGGGTAGAAGCTGCGAGGTCTGCCATGGCAAAGGTGAAGTGGAGCAGTGTCTTCTCTGCGGCTCCCCCATACCTGCTGACCTTAAAATAAAGATTTGCAAGAACTGCGAGGAGAGACATGAGGTTGTACTTGAGCTGGACCCTCTGGCTGGTTACAGGGATATAATTCTTGACAGAGCCTATCTGGGCAGAGTGAAGAGAATAGCTGATGTTGGCTACTTTGTTGCTTTAAACCCCTCTGTAACAGGGCTGATAAGGAGAAGAGATGCTCAGAAGGAGTATAAGCTCAACCAGGAAGTTGTTGTCAGAGCAAAGAGTCTGAATCTGAGGGAAAATAAGCTGGATTTTATTCCTCTTGATTTGGAAGAATACACCCTCATACCCCTTAAAAAGGATATCCCCCTCTGGAAAATTGGGGATATTACAGATGATGCTCTGGGTGAGGCAGTTAAAATTCACGGCATTGTGGCGAGAGTTCAGCGCACCTCAGGTCCAACTGTCTTCACAGTTTATGATGAGACTGGAGCTATAGAATGTGCAGCCTTTGCCAGAGGGCAGAGAGCTTACCCCAATATAGATGTGGAGAGTGTTGTTGAGGTAAGGGGAGAGGTGAGCCTTCGACAGGACAGACTTCAGATTGAAGTAAGAAATATGGAGAAACTCTATGGGAGCAAGCTCTGCACAGTGAAAAGTGCTATTGATAAGGTGATTGAGGAGAAGGCTGAGCCTGCAGATGTTCCCCCTCTTGTTGAAAATCCTATAATTGATAGTCTCAGAGAAAAGATGGTTCTCGTTGCAAGAGAGCTGAGAAAGGCTGTATTCAAGGGCATACCCATTTTAATACGCCATCATGCTGACTGCGACGGTTTTATTGGTGGTGTTGCCCTTGAGCTTGCTCTCAGGCCTCTTCTCAGAGAGCATTCTCCTGATAGAGAGGCAGAGTGGCATCTATTCAGGCGCTCTCCCAGCAAGGCACCCTTCTATGAGATGGAAGATGTGGTAAGGGATCTCAACTTTGCCCATGAGGATGCCAGGAGATTTGGCCAGCCCATGCCTCTTGTTCTCATTATTGACAACGGCTCAACAAGAGAAGATATGCCTGCCATAAGGAAATTCAAGGTTTACGGCTCCAAGGTTCTTGTTGTGGACCACCACTATCCTGGTGAGATTAAGGAGGGAAAGGCAGAGGTGGATGAGCTTGTGGATATCCACATTAACCCCTACCTTGTTGGTGGTGATTACACCTTCACAGCAGGCTGCCTTGGAGTGGAAATTGCCAGACTTATTAATCCTGATGTAAGTGAGAAGATTAAGCATCTCCCGGGTATAGCATGTGCTGCAGACAGAGTTAAGGGCGAGATAGCAGAAGCCTATACTGCTTTGGCTGAGGAGAAGGGTTACTCACAGGAGGATATGCTGAAAATTGCTGAGTGTGTTGACTTTGAAGCCTTTTATCTGCGCTTCATGGATGGCAAAACTCTAATAGAGGATCTTCTTGGACTGGGGAGGCTTGACAGGCAGAGAAAGCTCCTTGAGGTTATTGGTTCTGAGGCTGAAAGGCTGAGAGAGCAGCAGCTCAGAGCTGTTCTGGCAAATGCAAAATCTGTTAAACTGCCCAATGGGATTCTTCTCAATACTCTCGATTTGGAGCAGTATGCTCACAAGTTTACCTATCCACCACCAGGCAAAACCACGGGCATGCTTCATGACATTAAAGTTAAGGAGAATTCTGAAAAGAGGACAGTTACATTAGCTTATGGTCCAGACTTTGCCATCCTTAGAGCCACTGAGGATGTTTCTCAGGATATGGGGCTCAATTTGAATATTTTTGTGGAGGAACTATCAGAAGAACTCCCTCAGGCAGGTATAGACGGCGGAGGTCACGAGGTGGCTGGAAGTATAAAGTTTGTTGAGGGCTACAGGAAGCTTGTCCTTGAGAAGCTGGCTGAGAAGGTGGCAAAGCTAAAAGCTTAGCTGGAAATATAGTGCACAATATTTCCAGCAAACATGAAAATGGTGTAGAGTTTTGTTATTTTATCTATGTAATTTTTTTTCAAGTAATACATCACCAGTAATACATTACCAGGTTATTTTTATGGAAATATCTAAGTTTCTACTCCAGCTCCTTTAACATTCTCTCAAATAATGGTTTAATTTCTGGAATTCTATTTTTAACTGTATCCCAGACAACTTTTATATCCACTCCAAAATATCCATGAATAACTTTATCTCTCATTCCGGCCATCCCTTTCCATGGTATTTCAGGATATATACTCTTTGTATCATCAGGTATGTTCTTTGCAGCCTCTCCTATTATCTCAATAGCTCTAATAACAGCAAAAATTGTCTTGTTATCCTGTGAAAATTCTTCATAAGACATTCCCTCAACAAATTTTATTGCATTGTTCATAGCATCAATAATGTCCTCAATAAAGTCTCCAGCTTCCCTTTTCATATATAAACTACCTCTTTCAATATACGCTTTCCAATTCTTGGCTTGAGGGCAGATTTCATTACCAGATCAACTCTAATTCCCAGTAAATCAGACAAATATTCTTCGAGTTCAACAAATTTTATTAAATCTATGCTTGAGTCAGGATAAAATTCAACAAGAATATCTATATCGCTGCCTCTTTTCTGTTCTCCTCTAACATAAGAACCAAATATCCCAATCTCTTTAATTCCATAATTTTCTTTTAGTATGCTTTCATTCTTTTTAAGAATTTTTTTAATTTCGTCAATTGATTTTCCAGTTATCATAACTGCACCTTATTTTATACTTTTATTTCAACTTCTATAATGTTTTTTCAAGGGCAAATTTTGAGAAATAACTTAACCCTCTGGGCTTATTAAGACTCTATTTATAAAGCTGTAGTTTGGTGGATATATAGAATATAACCTTTCTCTTAAACACATCTCCGAGCCCACGAGACAGGCAGAAATCTCGTATCCCGTCTTCTGCTTGAAAAA
>CAZCRG010000100.1:0-6368 GCA_964501105.1 Candidatus Hydrothermarchaeota archaeon
CCTTAAGCATCTCAGGCACAGTCTTCTTCTTTTTCCCCTGAGATTTATTATCCTTCGCCGGTGGTGCCAATTCAATGCCTCCTTATGAAAAATAAAACTTAACTCAGAATCAAAAAACAAAAATTTAAAAGAAAAGGGGAGATCCCCTTACTTCTTCACAACAGGCTTGGTTATGTGGGTTGCCCTCTCCGGAAGCTTCCCTGGCTTGAGCCTTATTCTGGGTATGAAAAGGGCTCTCTCAGGGAAGGAGTAGGCTGGAGAGGTCAGTGTGTCTGTGTCTGCCTTGTCGTTGAAGAACACCTTTGTGGCCATCAGAGCATTGCGCTCCCTGAAGTAGGTCATTATATCGGCAGGATTGCCGAAGTAGAGAGCGTGGGTGGAACACTTGGTCACGCAGGCGGGCATTAAGCCTTTGTCAACTCTGTGCATACAGTAGTCGCACTTTATAACCTTGCCTGTTCTTGAATCCCACTGAGGTGCACCGAAGGGACAGGCCTGCATGCAGCGCTTGCAGCCTATACAAGCTTCGCTGTCCACAAAGACTATACCGTCCTTGGCACGCTTCTGCATTGCTCCTGTGGGGCAGGCTTCTACGCAGGCAGCATGACCGCACATGAAGCAGTTCATGGGGTAGTACATTGCCTTGGTGTGCCTGCCTACCTTCTTGGGGCCTATCTGGATGACTCTCATTCTCCTGGGACCCATTGGATCGTCGTGCTCCATCTTACAGGAGGTCTCGCAGGAGAAGCAGCCTATACAGCGCTTGAAGTCAACAAAGAAAGTGAGGTGGTCAGGGGGTACACCCCACCTTCTAGCACCCTGTGCTTCATAAAGGCCAATCTTCTGGTTTCTTTCCCAGCCCTGCCTGGCTGTCTCCTGGTCTGCATTGTAGAGGGGATCCT
Organism: Candidatus Hydrothermarchaeota archaeon; assembly: GCA_964501105.1. Lineage (GTDB taxonomy): Archaea > Hydrothermarchaeota > Hydrothermarchaeia > Hydrothermarchaeales > BMS3B > BMS3B. The sequence continues at coordinate 903 of CAZCRG010000100.1, forward strand.
TATCAGTGTAAAGCTCGACCATCTTTTCCACCTCCTTACTTTGTCTCCCACTTTTCTCTGGGCACGCCTACATAGTAGATGCCAGAACCTTTCTGGGTAAGCCTGGTGTAGGTACCCAGAGCAACGCTCTTATCCTTCTCTGGATCGAGGTAGTCCTTGGGTGTCCTCTTAACCTTGGCCAGGAATTCCTTGGTCTTCTCAACAGCCTTGTCAGGATCGTCACCGAGGCGGTATACTCTGACAAGGTTGCACTTGTACTGAGCCTGGGTGTAGAAGGGATCCTTAACAGTATTATCCACAAGCTCATTGATATTGCTGTATGGATAGAAAGGCTGATACTTGTCAAAGGCTTCTGGACCCCAGACTTCGCCCTCGTCGACCATCTCATTTACCCAGGCAGGTCCAACAACCTTACCGTAGTCGTTCTCCACAACTACTGTATCACCATCTCTTATGCCAAGAGCTTTGGCGGTCTCAGTGTGGATGTTGATAAACCTGTGGGGTTCAAGCTCAACCATCCAGGGCCACCAGTGACCCATTTCATGGAAGTGAGCCACAAGTCTACCTGTACTGAGGATGAGTGGATACTTCTCCCAGAGGTCAGGTCTTGCCACTGGAGCATTGTTGGGCTCAATATGTATAGGCATTGGATACCAGCCTATCTGCTCCAGAGCCCTGGAGTAGAGCTCGACCTTTCCGCTGGGTGTTGGGAAGCGCTTGTCTGTACCAGGATAGTTGACTCCTTCTTTATACATAATCCACTGGGCACCCCTAATGGTAGCCTCTGGGTCGGAGTACATCATGGCCTCGTCCTTTGTCTCAGCAGGCCACATGACACCGCCCTTTGGAGACTTCTCGGGGTCCATGAGCTCATCAGTAATACCTGCGACAAAGCTCTCCTGGGAGTGGAACCAGTTCTGGCACACCCTCTCGTCAATCTCTATTGTGGTGCCAGGATAGTTTGGATCCTCGGGCACAGGGTTGCCAAACTCGTCCTTCTTTGCCCACCAGCTCTTGCCGTCAGGAGCATAGTAGGCTTCGGCAAACTCAAAGCGCTTTGCAAGACCAGCCCAGAAGTCAATATCTGCCCTGCACTCCCACTGCCTCTCAATTACCTGGTTGTGCCACTGCACGTGCCTGTTGTTGCCGTGGTGCACAACACCAGCATGCTCAAAGAAGCTGGTTATTGGGAAGGCAGCATGCATCCAGCTCATGGTCTCATTGGGATGGAAGCTGAGATGTACACCAAGGTAGAGGTTCTTCATATACTCTCTGACCTTGTTGTTGTTGGGCCACTGGACAGCATGGTTACCATTCCATATGAGACCCTTAACTGGATAGGGCTTGCCAGTATAACCTGGGTCTATTGTGCAGGCGCTTGAAGTGTCACCCCAGGGTATGATCTTATCAGCCAGCTGAGGCTCCTTGATCTTGGCAACATAATCCTTCAGGTCCTTACCGGCGCTGAGCACAGGCCTGCAGTTGTGCAGCCAGTTCCAGCCGCCACCCTTTACACCCACATTACCAGTTATGGCAACGAGAGCCTGGTAGGCAGCATTTCCATTACCTGCATTGTACTGCTGGGCGGTACCGAGACAGCCTGAGAAGTGGGTTCTCCTTGGATAGGCTATCCACTCGGCAGCCTTTCTGATATCCTCTGCAGGCACCCAGGTAATATTCTCTGCCTTCTCTGGGGTGTAATCCTTAACAAGCTCAGAATACTTCTCAAAGCCCACAGTCCACTTCTGGATGAACTCGTGGTCAATACCATCAATCTCATATATGAGCACGTGGGCCAGAGCATTGGCAAGATAAGCATCAGTTGTAGGTCTGAGCCTCAAAGCCAGGTCTGCCTTTGCCATTGTGGCATTAAACCTTGGGTCTATCACAATCATCTTGGCGCCCTGTCTCTCCTGGGCCTCTATCCACCACTTCATTGTGATAACTTCAAGGGCTGCAGCATTGGACCCAGATATGAATATTGTATCACTGTTCATGGAGTCCTGGCAGGGGTTGAATAACCTGAGGAACTCCTTTGCACCGTAAACATACTGCCCTCTTGCACCAGGGCTTTCACAGCAAAGAGGACCCTGACCATATATGTTTGGTGTACCATACATTGCAAGGAATCTTGATCCACCCAGCTTGTTACCGTAGCTGCTCCTTCCTGTCCTGTGGGCTGCGACTGTATGGGCACCCCACTTCTCCCTAATATATTTGAGCCTATCGGCAACAAAGTCTAAAGCTTCATCCCAGGTAACTCTCTTAAATTTACCATTTACATTGTCCTCTCTGATTACAGGGTACTTTGCTCTAAGCGGGTTGTATGCATGCTGATAGTTGGCTGTTCCCTTGGGACACACACTTCCATAGTTCTGCGGATGCTCCTCATCTCCCCATATATCAACAATTCTCCCGTCCTTCAGAAACACCTTCAACCCGCAACCACTTTCGCACATGTTGTCGCAGGTTGTATATCGTATTGTGTCGTAGTCCTTAACGGACTCCTGCGCTCTCTTTAATACTACCAATTTTTCACCTCCAACCTTTCAGTTGTTACTCTTAGGGGGTCTGGGCACTTATGCCCTTTCTCACTACTAAATCTTTAGTGCATAGGAAATTACAAAGACATCCTATATATATTTTTCCTTTGGGATTGCATTTTTGAAAAAAAATACACAACTGATGTGAAAATTATGGACAGTACAGCCATAATTCTTGCCGGAGGAAAAAGCAGAAGAATGGGAAAGGATAAAAAGACACTACGTCTGAATAATAAAAGTTTTTTAAGAGTAGTGTATGAAACCATGTCATCTTTTGCAGAAGAGGTTATAATATCCTACTCTTCGCCAGAACAAAGAGTGGAAAAACTCAAAGCAATTGAAGTCTACGACGAGGTTAAAGGTATGGGACCTCTTGCAGGTTTAATAAGCTCTCTGAAGGTTGCACAATATGATACTATAGCTCTTGCCCCAGTGGATGCACCTGCAATTTTTCCTGAATTATATATATATATGATTAATAATCTTGGCAATTTTGATGCTGTGATTCCAAGAAAGGAAAGTTATATTGAACCACTAATTGCAGTATACAGAAGAAGAGAATTTTTATCTGCATGTGAGAAAACATTACTTGAGGGAGAAAGAAGCACTCAAAGTGCAGTAAAAAGGCTTAAAAGGGTTAAGTACATAGATGTTGAAGAATTCAGGCAATTTGACAAAGATTTGTTATGCTTTGAGAATGTTAACACACCCCAAGATTACTCAAGGCTTAAAAATATTCTGGGGTAGTTTGATGGAAGTTAGAGAGAAGGGTTTCAAAAGGCTGACGCCAGTACCAGAGGCTCTTGAGAAACTCCTCAGCCTTGCAGAGCCCTTAGATAGTGAAGAAGTACCTCTCAGGGACTCACTGGGCAGAGTTCTTGCAGAGGATGTTGTTTCTGATAGGGATATACCTCCCTTCCACAGGGCAGCCATGGACGGCTATGCTGTGAAGGGTGAAGACACCTTCGGCGCTACCCAGACAAATCCAATATACTTCAGAGTTATAGGTGAAGTTTTAACAGGCCATCCCAAGGATATTGAAGTTGGCAACTTTGAGGCTGTAAAAATCACCACTGGCTCTCCCATGCCGCCTGGTGCTGATGCGGTTGTGATGATAGAGTTTGTGAATGAGCTTGGCGAAGAGATAGAGGTTATTAAGGCAACTCCTCCTGGAAAGAATGTATCTCTAAAGGGCGAGGATGTAAAAAAAGGGCAGGTAATTATTGAGAAAGGGAGAGAGATAAATTCTCAGGAGATAGCCATGCTCTCTGCCCTCGGCAAAGGCAGAGTTAAAGTTGTGAGAAAGCCAAGAGTTGCTGTAATTTCCACTGGCGATGAGCTTTTAGAGCCCGGTGAGGAGCTCCAGGCTGGAAAAATCTATGATGTGAATAGCTTCGCCCTGGAAGCCCTATCTAAAGAAGCAGGATGCAGTGTTGAGAGGCTGGGGATTCTTGAAGATAATTATGAGACCATCAAGGGAACTATTAAAGCCCTTGAAGGCTATGATGTTATTCTCATAAGCGGTGCCACAAGCGTAGGAAGAAAGGATGTTATCCCCAAGGTAATAAGAGAGCTGGGAGAGGTTTATATCCACGGGGTTGCCATGAGACCTGGTGAGCCTCTGGGCTTTGGTAGAATAGGAAACAGCCTTGTTTTTATGCTTCCCGGCTTTCCTGTAGCAAGTATAGTGGGCTTTGAAACCTTCGTCAGACCATATCTCCAGAAGCTTTCAGGGAGAAAGATAAAGATACCCTACAGGAGCATTAAAGCAAGACTTAAAAGAAAAATTTTCTCTGAGCTGGGCAGAAGAGATTTTGTTAGAGTAAAGGTGAACAGTAGCAATGGTAGCTATGAGGCAGAGCCTCTTAGAAGTTCTGGCTCCGGAATCGTCTCAAGTCTTGTCAGAGCGCAGGGCTTTGTAATTGTGCCAGAGAACACAGAAGGCTTAGAGCAGGGGCAGGAAGTGGAAGTCTTTCTTTTCAGAGAGATTGATCAGACTACTTAAGGTTCTCCTGCTCAAGGTCGCTCCATATGTGCATGAAGTAGTTCACATAGAGCTTTATACACCCGGGGTTCTTGTTGTACAGTGCGCAGGTAACATTTGTCTGCTCCTCACTTGTAAGAATAAGCTCCTTTCTGTCCACAAGAATAAATCTTGAGTGGTCATGCTCAAAGTTCAGAAACTCCAGTCCAGCCTCTTCAAGAAGAGCTTCAACTCCCCTGGCCCTACCCAGAACTCTAACTCTAACTCCTCTCTCCTTGGCTTTTGCGAGGGCTCTCAATATTACTATATCCATAATGGGCTTAATCCCCAGCACTAGAATCTCCTTTTTTGCAGTGCCAAGCATCTCAATGAGCTTATCCCTCACATTTTCCTTGCCCTTCACCATCCATATAACTTCCTCAAAAGAGGACTCCCTTGTGGAAGACTCATAGATAGGAGTGAGCACATTGATAAGCTCTTCAATTATAGTAGCCCTTAAATCAAGCTCCTTGGAGAGGATTTCCCTCGGATGTACTGCCCTGTAAAGCTTCGGTCTGCCTGGCTGGACTACAACATATCCCTTCTTTTCAAGAGATTCCAGAATATCATACTCTCTGGAGTAGGGAATACCAGCAAGCTCTCTTATCTCTTTTACTGTGGCAATACCTCTATTCACCAGAGCAAGGTATGTCTTTGATTCATACTCAGTTAAATTAAGTAATTTTAGATTTTCTGCAAGTCTATCTTCTATCATCACTGGAAAAATTTATATACTCCCCTATATATTTTTTACTAAGAATTAAGTAAAAAAGGAGGTAGATGAATGGAAGCTGATGAAGTACTGGATGTGAGCGGTCTTGCATGTCCTATGCTTGTGCTCAAAACAAGAAAAGCAATGGAGAAATTAGAACCCGGCAAAGTATTGAAAGTAATAGCAAC
>CAZCRG010000101.1:0-6197 GCA_964501105.1 Candidatus Hydrothermarchaeota archaeon
GATAAGAAAGCTTTAAATACCAACCTTTTATAAGATATCTGAACAGTTCTTCAGATAAGTATTTAAACCCCTTTATTACATATATATTAGCAAACGTTAGATTTAAAAAGCAGCGGCTTTCTTATTGGAGATTGGAATATGAGAGATGAGGACACTATCCCGCTAATTACCAGAGCCACTGAACTGCTGGATGAAATATCCTCAACCTTCAGGGTTGACCTGGATAGGTTGAAGAAGGATAAAAGCTACTTTGAAGAGCTTTATCTCAATCTTAAAGCTAATCTTGAGGAGCTAAAGCGCCTTAAGGACGAGATGGAGCAGCGTGGCTTTGACTCACCTTACTTTGCTCTAGGTTTAAACCGCTTTGGAAGCCCCTTTGAGAGAGGAAGCTACAGGCGTGAGGATGTTGAAGACCAGAGGGATGTTGCAAGGCACAAGATGTTTTTCAGGACAACTGCAGCCTACAAGAAGGGTACCTTTGAGCGCACCAAAGGTGCCATAGCTGCCCACAATATAGCCATTGGTCACCTTGAGGAGTTTGTTTCCTTCAAATGCTCCTGCGGCAAGGAGGCCAAGGGCAAGGAGGCAACAAGGATAATCGAAGAAAGGGGCAGATTTGTGTGCACCAAGTGCAGGTCTCGTGAAATCACCCTTGTGCCCAATGAGCAGGGCATTTACCGCCTTGAGATTCTCCCCTATCTCACCTATGGCGGTGAATTCACAGTAGATATAGCCAACTTCACTCCCACTGAAAGGATGGCCTACAGGGAACTTGTGGAGATTCTAAGGGAGAAGAAGAAGGGGAAGATAAAATCAGCCACTGTTACTTTTAAGGCCAGCAAGAACGGTAAGTGGGTTACCATGCGTGAGCAGGTGGAAGTTGGCAAAGAGGGTAAGCTGGACTATGAGGGCTACCTGAGAGCCAAGTATGGAAGGATTATAGTGGAGCATGTGAGGTATCATCATGAGCGTTCCATACTTGTGAGCGGGCGCTACAACAGGCAGGCTCTTGCTATAGCCTACACAAAGATTCTTAAGTACAGCAGGGATGAGATTCTCGACTACCTCCTATCAAGAAAGGTGGATGTGAAGAAGCTCAGGGAGTATGAGGAGCTCAAGCGCAAGTTTAATGCTAGGCTTTACACTGCAGAAACCACCCCTGCCTATGCTATCGATACAAGAATTATTGAGGAAAGAGAGGAATTGATGCATGAGTTTGAGGAGGAATTAAAGGCACGAGGTTTGATGGATGAGTCAGGCAACCTAATTGAAACTCTCGACGAAGCCATAAGCTACAGGCAGAAAATCAGAAAGGAGATGCTCATAAGAATTCCCAAGGCAATATTTGGCTGGGATATCTTCAAGTTCCTCCTTATAAAGCCCTATAGGGAGAGAAGATATGCCAGTATCTTTCCGGGTTTGCAGCCCATACCCGAGAAAGACCAGCTTGAGCAGGCTCTGAAGATTCTTGAAGAGGAGGACCTTCTTTATGCCATAAGAAAATTTATTGATCCCGGGGTTGTGCCTGTAAAGGATGCCCATGAAATAGTCTTCAAGAAATTTTCCATAGAGGATATACTTCAGGATTATCTTAAGGTTACTTCCAGCAGGGCAGTAGGGGGTATAGCCCTCTATCTTTATTCTAACTTCACCCTTGAGGCAGCAGGAGAAGTTGTGGCATCAGAGCCAAAGGATTTGAAAGAAGTACTGAAGGTTGTTATACGACTTGGAAGGCGTGATATTATACCCGAGGAGAAACTTGAGGGTATGGATGAGATTAAAGATATTAAAATATCTGAAAAAGCCAAGCAGTTTCTTGAGCTGGTAAGGTGATAATATGAGTGAAATTGTAGTTCTTCGCTCAAGTCAGAAGGATGTGCTTATAGAGGAAATCAACGAAAAGCTTGATGCCAGTACTAAGAAGGTTCATCTCAGTATTCGTCCAACAATAAATATACTTGCTTCAATCTTGACAGCTGCTCCAAACACTGAAGTGATAACCTGTCCTCCAAGTTTATACGAGAGAACACCAAAGAAAATAAAGACTGCATTAAAGAAGATAGGGATACGTTTTGAACCACTTCTATTAACTCCTGGTAGGCCCCGTTCACATCCAAACTGGAAAATTCAAAAGGTGTATGAGCTTGAAACTCAGGGTTATTCAGCAAAGGAGATAAGTGAAAAACTTGATATTCCTCTAACAACAGTTTACTACTACCTCAAGAAGGATGAAGATAATAAATAAAAATTTTTTAAAACGATAGGAATATAACATGCAAGGGCTATGGATGCCGCCGTAGCTCAGTAGGTAGAGCGCCTGGCTGTTAACCAGGTGGTCGACAGTTCGAGTCTGTCCGGCGGCGCTACATAGAGGGGAGCTCTTCTCCTCTCATTCATAAATATTTAACACGGTAGTTTTATATATCAGGAAGCTAAATTTTGGCTACAAAGACATAAGGTGAAAGTTTATACTTTATGAGAATCGGAGGAATTGTTGTGGCAAAAGGTAATGCCGAAGCTGAAAGTGAATTTAAATACCTCGTTAGAATAGCAGGCACTGACATTAATGGTAACAAGAAAGTCCCTGTAGGACTTGCTTTAATTAAAGGAATTGGTGTCAGGACAGGTGAGATTGCCTGCCGCCTTGCAAAAGTAAATCCTGATGAGAGATTAGGAAATCTTAGTGATGAGGAGATTGAAAAGCTAGATAAGATTATAACAGAGTTCCAGAAGCAGAAGAATCTACCTGCCTGGCTCTTCAACAGGCGCAAGGATTATGAGACAGGTAAGGACCTTCATATTATAGGTTCTGATCTCATGATGGCTCTGAGAGAGGACTTTAACAGGCTCAGGAAGATAAGAAGCTATCGTGGTATAAGGCATGAGCTTGGCTTGCCTGTAAGAGGTCAGCGCACCAGAACAAGCTTCAGACGTGGTAAGACTGTTGGTGTAAGAAGAAAGAAAGGCGGGAGTAAGTAGGTGATTACATGGGCGATCCGAAGAGAATAAGGCGAAAGTACGAAACTCCTTCTCATCCCTGGCAGGCTGAAAGGATCCAGGAGGAGAAGAAGCTTCAGTCTGAGTATGGACTCAGGAATAAACGTGAGATCTGGAAGGCTCAGGCTATGCTCAGAGGCTTTAGAAGGCAGGCCAGAGAGCTTCTAGCCCAGAGGTCAGAGCAGGCAAGAAGACAGGAGAAGCAGCTTCTGGATAAGCTTGTGAGGCTGAATATTCTTAAAGAGGGCTCAACTCTCGACGATGTTCTCTCTCTAACTGTAAGAGATGTCCTCAACAGAAGACTTCAGACTCTGGTTTACAAGAAGGGTCTTGCCTATACTGTAAAGCAGGCCAGACAGTTTATTGTTCATGGACATATAGCTGTGGCTGGCAGGAAAGTTACATCACCCAGCTATATGGTAACAGGAGATGAAGAGGATAAGATAGAAATTGTTGAAACTTCAGGTATCAAGAATCTTCAGATAGTTAAAAAGGAAGAAAAAGCAAAGGAGGCTGCCTAAATGGCAAAGAAAGAAGAGCGCTGGGGAGTAGCTCACATATATTCTTCCTTCAACAACACAATTATACACATAACAGATTTAACAGGTGCTGAAACTATAACAAGGTGGTCTGGTGGCAGGATAGTTAAGGCTCACAGAGATGAGTCTTCGCCCTATGCTGCCATGCAGGCGGCCATGAAGGCTGCTGAGGAAGCTCTGGATAAGGGTATTGTTGGAGTGCACATAAAAGTTAGAGCACCTGGTGGAAGTGGTTCTATGACCCCGGGCCCAGGAGCTCAGCCTGCCATAAGAGCCCTTGCAAGAGCAGGGCTGAGAATAGGCAGAATAGAGGATGTTACTCCTATACCTCATGATGGTACAAAGCGCCCAGGCGGCAAGAGAGGAAGGAGAGTATAATGGAAGTCTCTGTGCTTTCCAGAGAGGACAGTAAAGTAAGGATTCTTCTGGAGAAGGCCAAGCCCAGCGAAGCCAATGCTATAAGGCGAGCAATCCTGGGAGAGGTGCCCACTCTGGCTGTAGAGGATGTTATTATATATGAGAACTCCTCTCCCCTTTTTGATGAGATCTTGGCTCATAGAATTGGCTTGATGCCCATTAAAGTTGATGCAGAAGATATAGAAAGGTTTAATTTCAGAGATGACTGTTCCTGTGGCGGCGAAGGTTGTGCCAGCTGCACACTGAAGCTTTCTCTTGAGGCTGAAGGCCCAGGCACTGTGTACTCTCATGACTTTAAGTCTGAGGACCCTGAAATAAAGCCAGTGGAAGGAATACCCATAGTCAAGCTTGGTAAAAATCAAAAAGTTGTGCTGGAGGCTGAGGTTGTCCTTGGAAGAGGCAAGGATCATGCCAAGTGGCAGCCTGCAGTTGTTGGTTATAAGTATTATCCAGTGATTACTGTAAAGGATAACTGTACTTCCTGCGAAGCCTGTGTTGAAGCTTGCCCGAGAAATATTCTTTCCTTTGAAGAGGGTAAAGTTGTGGTGAATAATATTGAGAATTGCACCCTCTGTAAGGCCTGTGTTGAGGTTTGCGAAGACAGAGCCTTAGTTGTTGAGGGCGACTCAACAAAATTTATATTTACAATTGAAGGCCTTGGTTCTCTTGAGCCAGAGGAAATATTTAAAAAGGCCTGCGATGTAATAGCTGAGAAGGCAGATAAGCTTTCTGAACTGCTTCAACCCTGAGCGGGGGTGGCCGAGTCTGGCCAAAGGCGCAGGATTGAGGGTCCTGTTCCTAAGTGGATGCGAGGGTTCAAATCCCTTCCCCCGCATATATTATCCTTAAAGGTGTGAAATTGAGGGGATCTCAAAACTTTCTTCAGAATCTAAATCTTCAGTTCTTGTTAATTGTTTGTGAATAGCTCCAGGAGTAACCTTATACTCTTTTCAATATCCTTTTTCTTGTTATAAATGCTTATCCCCCTGACTGTATACCAAAATCTATATATATTAGAACTCCCACTTTCTGAGATATCTACAGGCCTGAAACAGGCGAGCATTGGTTTCTGTAGGATATCAAAGTTATTTGGAATGAGGTGAAGAAATGGCAAGAAAACATCATCCCCATAGAGGTTCCTTAGGATTCAGTCCAAGGAAGAGAGCAGCCTCTCCAGTTCCAAAAATAAGGAGCTGGCCCCAGATTGATGAAGTAAAAATCCTTGGATTTGCTGGCTATAAAGCTGGAATGACTCATGCGGTAATAAAAGACGACAGAGAGCACAGTATCTCTTCTGGTGAGGAAATAACAAAAGCAGTAACTGTAATTGAGACTCCTCCTCTGACTCTCTTTGGAGTGAGGCTCTACGGCAAGAACACCTATGGCCTCTATGCTCTTAGTGAAGTATGGGCCAAGGAGCTTGCAGAACAGTTTTCAAGAGCTGTACCAAAGCCTAAAAAGGCTGAAAAGAGTGTTGGGGATCTGGAGAGTTTTCTGGACAAAACTGTTGAAGTTAGGGCTTTAATGCACACCCAGCCATGGCTTACAGGAATAGGAAAGAAGAAGCCAGAAATTATGGAGTACAGGATTTCTGGAAGTGTTGAGGATGCCTTCGCCTTTGTTAAGGAGAGGCTGGGTGGAAATGTTGGCATAGGGGAAATCTTTCAGGATGGCGAGTTTGTTGATGTAATGAGCATCACAAAGGGTAAGGGCTTCCAGAGCCCCCTGAGAAGGTGGGGAACCAAACACCTGCCCAGAAAGACAAGAAAGGGAAGAAGGACTGCAGGAAACTTAGGTCCTACAAATCCTGCTGCCATGATGTGGACAGTGCCCCAGAGCGGACAGATGGGCTATCACCACAGAACTGAATACAACAAGAGAATACTCAAAATAGCTACAGTAAATGGTGACGAATATGGGGAAATAACTCCCAAGGGTGGCTTCTTGAAGTATGGTGTGGTGAAGAATGATTATATAATAATAGATGGCTCCATACCCGGGCCCAGGAAGCGCCTTGTCAGGTTAAGACAAAGTCTGAGAAAGCTGGGCCAGGAGATTAAGAAGCCTGAAATTACCTATATAAGTTTAGATTCTAAGCAGGGTGTATGATAATGAAGGTCAATATTTATTCAATCAAAGGCGAGAAAAAGGGAGAAGTTGAGTTACCAGCGGTATTTGAGACTACAGTAAGGCCAGACCTGATTAAGAGGGCTGTTGTAGCTCAGCAGTCCCACAGGCTACAGC
>CAZCRG010000102.1:0-5974 GCA_964501105.1 Candidatus Hydrothermarchaeota archaeon
CTATCCCCCCTGAAGTACTCAACCTCCTTTATTAAAGCAGGTACAGCCCTGAGCACATCATCCACTATAGTTACTGTAGCCTTTCTTGCTGTCCTTGAAAGAGGATTCAGGTCTATGGCAACAACCTTCTTGCCCTGCCTCACAAGAGCTTCTGTTCTGTCCCCATCTTCAATAGCCACAAGAACTACATCGCTGGAATAAATCCCTTTTCTTGAAACCTTCCTTCTCTCACTGCTCAGCCCTTCTATCTCTGCCTCAGGCTCAGCCAGAACTTCTTCAGCTCCAGTACTCAATAGCTTTCTTTTTATTCTTTTTACCCTCTCCTCACTTCTGTAAAAGAGATTCACTTCCAGCTTTGCCTTTGCAGCCTTTGAAAGCTCAACCAGCTCCTTTGAGCATAGAGCAGCTGTATTGCCATTGACTGAAATAACAGGCGCTTCAGCCAGAGCAAGGAGTGCGGCACCAGCCCTGATAGCCTCTCTGGCAGGTGGTATTGTCTTCTCACCCAGAAGATAATTGAAAGCCTCGCCCCTGCCATGGGCAATAAGGCCTTCAAGAACTGTTAACCCCTCCTTATAACCCTCAGCAATTCTCTCCCTTATCATCAGACTCTCATACCTGGGATGGTCTCTGGGTATCATTGATTGAGAAAACCTCCTGAGATTATAAGCTTAAGTCCCTCTTCAACTGTCATCTTCAGAGGAATCACATCCTTCTCTGGAATATGCACCACATAGCCAGAGGTTGGGTTTGGAGCTGTTGGAACAAACACATTTATAACCTTCTCCTCTGTTAAATCCTGAATCTCCCTAACAACTGTGCCTGTAGTAAAGCCTATAGTGTAGAGCCCCTTTCTTGGATATTCAAGAAGCACAACGCCCTTGAACTCACTCCCATCCTGGAAGAGCACTGTCTCGCTGGCATACTTTACAACAGAGTAGATTGTTCTTATCATTGGTATTCTGTTTATACCTTCTTCAATATAGCCTACAAGCCTTCTGCCCAGAGTAACCCTTACAAAAATCCCCAGAAGGAAAATTAGAAGAACCATGGCAATTATTCCTGTACCAGGATAATATTGGCCTAAAGCCTTCTCAATAATGGGCTTCAGAATGCCGTCAAAAAAGGCAAAGGTAAAGATGAGTATATAAATGGTTACACCAAGAGGGAGAAGTACCAGCACACCTGTTATAAAAGTATTCCTAATCTTGACTGCAATGCTCATAGCAGTTTCGCCCCTTCCTTTGTTATATTAGCTTTTATACATGGATAATCTATTAAACCTTCCGCCTCCTCACTGAAGGTAAAAATGCTTCCGCCAAGCATACACATACTTGAAGCTATACCTCTGGCTTCAAGCTTCTCTATAACATCTCTGACTCTGGGGCTCATTAGGCCCGAGAGGTATGCAAATTCTTTTGACTGTCTCATAAATCTTTCCAGACTGGGATTTTCTAATAGTGCTTTAAGGCTAGCCTCCCCTGCCCTGTTTATTCTCTCTCTTGCCTCACTGCCTGAGAGAATCCCTTTGGTCTCCATAGCTACATCAACCACAAAGCAGTAAACTCTTGCTTCCTCATCAAACTTCAGCACCTCGCCTATACCGGGGGCACCAGGCTTTTTTCTAACAAGAAAGCCGCCAGAAAGCTCAGCTATCACATCTCCCAGACCAGTCAAATTTTCCACCTCAGCCCTATGGGCAACTCTCCCGAGCTCCATCTCAGAGAAGCCAAGAGCAAGAGCTTTATTCAGGGCAAAGGCTGTGCCTATTGCACCGGCGCCACTTACCCCAAAGCCCTGCATCATGGGCATCTCAAGCTTATGGTTAACCTCTATCCTGTAGGGAGAAGAACCTATCAGAGCTTTTATTACACTCTTTGTAACTGAACAGTCACAGGGCTCAGAGTTGGCATAAATTTCAATCTCCTGCCTCTCAGCCTCTTCGACCTTAACCTCTGTTGTAACCCCTCTGTCGAGAACAAGACCAGCGCCTAAGGAACCGCTCTTCAGGGGGTCTTTATCTAGATGTACCTCAAAAAAGCCCGTAATATGGCAGGGTGAAAATGCTTTTGCTCTCATTTAGCTGAACCTCTTGAGAATTTCCTGAAATATGGCAGAGCTTAGCTCAGCTTTAGAAGCTCTTGGAAGCCTTAAAACTTCTTCTCCTGAAATCAGAATAACCTCATTCTCGTCGCTTCCCATGGCTAAGGTAACATCGTTGGCAATAACCAAATCGAGAGAGTGCTCTTCTATTATCCTTCTCGAAGCTTCCACAAGCTCCTCCTCTCCTGCCTCTGGTAAAGCCTTAAAGCCTACCTTGAAGCAGGAAAAGCTTCTGACTGATGCCAGAACCTTGGGAGCAGGTATAAGTTCAAGGGTAAGCTTGCCACTCCTTGAATCCACTTTACCTTTGAACTTCTTCACAGTGAAGTCTCCAATGGCTGCAGCCGAGATGAAAATCTGGGCATCCCTTGCTTCCCATTCAACAGCTTTCAGCATCTCCTCAATTCTCTCAGCCTTCACTGCTTTAATATATCTCGGCACAGACTGAGCAAGCCTGCCGTGAATTAAAACTACATCAGCTCCAAGGTAAAAGGCCTCCTTTGCCAAGGCTATTCCCATTTTGCCAGAGCTTCTGTTAGTTATCACCCTTACATCATCTATATCTTCAATAGTTGCTCCTGCAGTTACCACTACCTTCTTTCCTGCAAGGGGAGAGGGAGTTAGAAGCTTTATGGCATAGTCAACAATCTCTTCAATGGAGGCAAGCTTACTTGCCCCCTCCTCATCTTTAGGAGAAATAAAGGTGAAGCCCAGGCCCTCGAGCTTCTCAATATTTTCCTTAATTACAGCCTTGGCGTGCATACTTCTGTGCATGGCAGGAGCTATTAAAACCTTCGCTTCAGAGGAGAGCGTCAGGAGAGTTACAGGGGTATCTGCTATACCATGAGCAATCTTTGAAATGGTGTTGGCAGAGGCAGGTGCTATTAAAATCAAATCAAATTTCTCAAGGTGCTCCAGCTTACCTGTGATTTCAGTAACAGCAGCAGTGCCTGTGGCAAACTCAAGAGCTTTGGGAGTGATTAACTCTCTGGCAGAAGGAGTAAGATAAGCCTTTACCTCTGCCCCGTGCCTAATAAGCTCCCTTGCAAGCCTGACAGTCTCAACTGCGGCAATACTTCCTGTTACGCAGAGGGCAACTTTTTTACCCTTCAGGCGTTCAGACTTGGTTGCAAAGATATCCTCAAGCATACTACTCAAAATAAAGAATTACCTCTTTACCCATAAATTTTGTGAGCAGTTTTTCAAGAGAGTTTATGTCACTGGGCAGTTTTACCATATCCCACTTCTGCAGCCTGACTTTATACTTTTCCTTTCCCTGAGGTAGAAAAAGCAGATTTATACCGAGAATTCTTGCTGGTTTGAGAATGGACAGGGCAGCATCATAGTAGTCATATGGAACTTCAAGTATTCTTACCCTCTTTTTAAGTTTTTTTTCCAATTTCTTTGCTACTTTACCACGTCTACCTATTATATATCCTGCTTCTCCTTTCCCGACAAGTCCCACTATTAAATTGTCTTCAAGCTCAGCACCAAGTAGATGAACCTTCTGAAGACCCCTGTCTCTCTGAGAGAGCTTCTTTACTTCTCTGAAAAAATCAATACTTTCCTCTGGAATCCCGAGTTCTCTTATTTTATCTCTACAATTATCGCAGAGTTCAGAAGAAGACAAACAGGATTCACATATAGGGGCCTCCAGAGTACCACCTCCAGAAATAAAAAGAAATGTAACCTCATATTTAAATTGGAAAAAAAGTAATTCAATTAGAGGAAGTTTCTGTGGGCTGGAAAGGGTAAATCCCTTTCTTCATAGCCCACTCCGGGATAACATAGCCTAATAATTATTACATACCAGGCATACCCTGTGGACCTTCTCTAAGGTATTTTTCAGGGTCTTTCTCAAAGGCAGCCTTACAGGCTGGTGAGCAGAAAAAGTACATTTTACCCTTATAGTAAAATTTATTCTGTGTCTTTGATTCATCTACCTGCATACCACAAACAGGATCCTGCTTCATTTTATTACCTCCATAATACTATATAAACTGCGGGGTAGATATATTTTATTATTTACAAACTGTAAAGAATTTGATTACTTATTTTTTCACAATAAATAATAAACAAGAGTTGGAATCATAAGCACACCCATACAATGAGACTTTTTTACTCCTGATAAACTGGCAAAAATACCAATAGAAGTTGCCAGAATAGAGATGGCGAAACCTTTAACGCCAGAAAATATGAATATTATAGAAAATAAAAACCAGATTACAAGTATAGATATCCATCTATAGTTAAACTGGCTTATTCTTAATACAGCATTTCTTGAAATAATCAAAGTTGCCATAAGTGCAAAAAAACATGGTATCATGAAGAATGAGACTATTAAAAGAAAATCTTCCAAAGAAAGATATGGAAAAATTTTCTTTAAACCTATTGAGGCACCACTTCTGGGATTTCCTATTAGATATAAAGCCAGTATTGAAAAAATAGCTGCTCCAGTATTAACTCCTCCATGAGCAACAAGAAAGCTCTTCGAATCTTTTCCAAATATTCCTCTTGTTAGCAGGGCACTTTGAGCAGAGCCTATACCCGGGAGAAAACCTGCTATTATCCCTGCGATAAATCCAGCAAAGCCTGCCCTAAAATATCTTCTTTGCTCATAATTCAGGCTCTGTATGCCAACTACTGGTGAAGCTCTAAGGGATATAATTATAGTACTAATTCCAAAAAGTCCAGAGAAAACAAGGAACAAAACTTCATCAGAGGAGATAAATGGATAGTTGAGAGCAAGTAAACCCAGAGCACCAGATAGAAGAAAAACAAGTAATGCTAAACCACGTTTCTTGTGTTCATGATATACCATATATATTATTACCACTGCCAGAATATGGGGGATATAAGAACGAAGAAATGGATAAATTACGGGAACAATAAAGAATATTAAGGGTAGCAGTACAAGGCTAAGTATGAGTGAATAGAGTCCACCCATAGCAGTCAGTCTTATTGCTTCATATCCTCTGCCCTCTCTTAGAAGCCTATGCCCCGGAAGGACTGCAAGACTACTCTCTTCCTCTGGTGCACCTATCAGGATGCTGGGAATAAAATCAACAAATGAATGAACGACAGCCATGGATACAATAAATGCACTAACGGCATGAATACCAAAATGGGAGATAACTACAGGAGATATGGAGATGAGAACAACCACAACATTGTTTACATGAAGCCCCGGTATTAACCCTGTAAATATACCTGCAATAGCGCCCATAGTCAGGAAGAATAATACTTCCAGCATTTAATATTCCCCCACTCCGGCACCACTTCCAGATTCCCTCTATATAATTTAACTCTCCCTTCAACTCTTATATAATTCCCTTCAATTTTACATTTTTCATTTAATTTTTTAGCATATTCTGAAAAAACTGGGATAATTACTTTTGAATTATCTTTCTTAAGAGTGATAAATATATGTCCCTCTTCATGAATTTTTATTTTAGAAATCCTGCCCTCAACTACAACTCTCTTACCTTCATACTTTCCATTTAGCTTTGAAATATCAATTTTTTCAGGAGAAGCACTGGAGTAAAATACAAAAAAAATCAGAAGTCCAATTACAGAAACAATAAATGATAAAAGAAGGAGTTCTTTATCCTTCATCTTTTATCACTTCTAATACCTCAACTGGCTTTGAGCCTCTTAAATTAAAGAGTCCCTTCTTCACTTTTACTCTAACTCTATCGCCTTCTTTTGCCCCGGCAGTATTCACAACAGGAAAAATTCCAGGTTTTGTACCTGACAGAAGGTCAAAACTCACTTTTACAATTGCTATATTTCCTGCTTCCAGAACATCACCAAAAGTATAGTTTCTTCCATATTTCTTTCTAAGGAAATATGAAAAGGTTGATGCAAGTAT
>CAZCRG010000103.1:0-5943 GCA_964501105.1 Candidatus Hydrothermarchaeota archaeon
GATGAGTACTCCGTGGAGGAAGAGCAAACCCTGGGGCTGGATCTGGGCAGGCTGAACACAATACTCAAGAGAGCAGGCTCCGGAGACAGAGTAACACTGTCCGCAGAAGATTCTGCAAGGCTCCTGATCGAGATTAAAAACTCCTCCACCAGGAAGTTTGAGCTTCCCCTGATAGAGATAGCAGACGAGGACTTGAGGCTCCCACAGCTTGAGTTTCCCGCCACTGTGGAGCTAGAACCCAAGGTTCTAACAGAGGGTATAAAGGATGCAGAAATTATCAGCGACAACATAATCTTCAAAGCCGACTCTGAGAACTTCTACATCTCAGCCAGTGGTGACCTGGGGAATGTGGAGGTAAAGGTGGCAAAGGAGGACACAATAGATTTCAGTGTGAGCGATGACTGCAGGAGCATGTTCTCCCTTGAGTACCTGAAGGACATTATAAGAGCAGGCGACATCGCAAAGACCGCAAGGCTCTATTTTGGCACAGACGTTCCGCTGAAGCTGGAGCTCCTCTCAGAGAACATTCAGCTGATTTTCCTGCTCGCACCCAGAGTTGAAAGTGATTGAAATGGACTGCTTCATTACAGGGAAGCCCGCTGCAGCGGTGCTCATGAATGAGGAAGGCGAGCAGCTCTCTCCACCGGTATTCATCAAGACCAGAGTTGACAGAAGGATACGCGAGCTCTGGGAGCACCTGCGCGGGATTCAGGCGAAGATTGCAAAGCTCAGGAGCAAACGCTCTGCTGGCAAAAAGCTCACAAAGAAGGAGAAGCTACTCCTTGCGAGGCTCAGCTCGGAGTTCCACCGCCTGCACAGCAGGCTCCACAGCCTGAGAAAGGCGCAGGCTCTGGAGGTGGCGAGAGCGCTGGTGGAGCTTGCTCAGCATCTGGGCTGCGACGGCATCAAGGTGGACAGCCTCTCACGGGTGGAGTCCTTCAGAGGTGGGCACTATGCGAGCTACAGGCTGAGCACCTGGCAGCGGGGTGTGCTCTACGACGCCCTTGAGCGATTCTGCACCAGAGCAGGGCTGGAGTTCCTCATCGTGAAGGGCAGAAGCTCTGGCGTGTGCCCGAGATGCGGTGCTCAGGGACACTTCCTCACAGCGCCCAACGGCAGAAGAGCAGGCAGAGCGGGTGCGTGGTTCTCCTGCCCTGAGTGCGGTTATAATGCGGATCGCGATTATGCTGCAGCACTGGTGATCGGGCTGCTCTCCTCTGGCGGAGGCTCGCTGGAGAGGCTCCCTGCCTACAAGGCGGAGGAGCTCCCGCGCAGCCGTTCCCGCGGGAAGGGAGGCTCGCCCGAGCTCGCCAGCGCTGCAGGCAGGCTAAAAACAATTATTATGAGAAACCTGCCCGCAGTGGCTGGTGATAACGGGTAGCCTCCCCTCAGAGGCACTTAAAAGTGCTTTAAGTGCCTTTACGATGGAACGGCAGAGGCAAATAAAAGATATGACATTGCAAAAACCGGCTGGAAGTACTGGAAAAGGAAACTGAAAAAAGAATTCGATGAACTGGAGAGAGTTTTTGGATGAGATTTAACCATTGAGAGGTGATTCTGGTGAGCACACGCATTTTTAGAAAGCTGAGTCACCTGGGCAAAAGCTACGACTGCTTTCGCAGGCACTGGTTGAGCGACTTCTGCCCTGAGTGCACCAGCTACATCAACTGTGAGAAGATAGCTTATACTCTTGTGAGAAGGAAAGGCAGAAGAAAAATGCTGGTGCTCTGATTCTTTTATAAACTCTCTTTTTCTTCATTATGATGAGGTGCAGGAGTATAGACCCATCCCCTTCTGCAAAGCTCTGTTATCACCTCCTTTCTTTCAACAGCACTCCTGCACCACCTACCAAGCAAAAGCCGGTGAAGAGGCATGAGAGGGCGGGATAGAGCATCTTCTGTGAAGATCGGATGCTTTGTCCTCCACACAGACAGAGACCACAGAGGCAGATTCAGGGGTCTTCAGGCAATGAGCGAGAGGTACAGAGGCTGGCACTACCACATTGAGCATCCCTCGCTGTCACAGGAGGAGATTATGAGCCTGCTGGAAACAGATCTGGATAGAATGGGTGCACAGAGAGTGAAGCCTGGGAAACTGCCCGGAATAGGCGTTGTTGAGGCTTTCCCTGCCAAAATGTCATTGTGGCGGCTGAACGGAAGAGAGACTGTGCTGTGGATCAGCAGCGTAACAGGCTCTCTCCACATTGAAGCTAACAAGGAGAGAGAGTACGCAAGAGGAATCCTGACAAAGCGAGAGCTTATGGAGATTCTTCGGAGGTGGGGAAGGGTTGAGCGAAGGCGATGAGCTTCTTGAGGATGCAAGAAGTACGGTGTTACGATGGCTCAGACTGGGTAGAGAGCCAGATGCAGAGGCAATTGCTGAAGCTGCAGAGTTGCCAGTTGAGGTGGTTGTTGAGGCACTCTCTGAGATAGATGGCTTAGAAGATAAGAGTAGCTTCTCTGAAGAAGGAGCTACAGGAAGAAGCATCAAGATATCCCTGGAGGGAAAAGTTAAAGATAACTCTGATGAGCGACAGGCTGAAGTACTCAGGGAAATGCAGAAAGAAGATAGGCTGAACACAATAGAGTATTATCTGCAGAAAAGAAAGCAAATGCTACGGACTGAGTTACTACACATATATCAGAGTTACAGATGGGGTGAAAAAGCTCTTGAGGAGGACCTTATAGAACTTGAGAAAGCAGGAAAGTTGAAGACCAGAGGTACCTGGATATACGTCCTGATTCTTTTATAAACCCTTTTTTTCCCCTGAAGAGTGTGGTGATAAAAATGCGGTGTATAGTTTATCTTTTGATAATTCTACTGGCAGTAAGTCAGACAGTCTGGGCGGCAGACGGCTCTGGTAGTTCCTCAACCAGTACACCAGGACAGCTCAATGCCCAGCCTGCTGTAAACCTCAAAAACAGTATTGCAGAGATAGCCAGAGTTCTTGCAGAGATTCTTACAATTCTGGGCGCAGTTATGCTGGCTCTGGTAGAAACAGGTAAAATCTCAGACCCAAACATCAAAGCGCAGAAAAAGACCTTTCTTACCATGATAATCTTCGGCGGGCTGATATATTTCGTCGCAGAAAATGATACTCTGCTGCAGTGGGCAAAAGACTTCATGGCAGGATTCTTCCAGTGAGGTGGTGGAATGATAGAACTACATGAAAAGAAAATTGAGCAGAGGATAGAGGGAATCGATAAGAGGTTGAGATTTCTTGAGGCTCAGATAGAAACTATATACAGGCACCTGGGGATAAAAAAGGTGGAAGAGGATGAGTGATCTGGATAAGAGGGTTGAGCTACTTGAACAGCAGGTTAGAGAACTTACTCAGATGGTAGAGCACATATCAGCGAAAATTCAAGAAATTAGCAGAGATGTTGTACCACCAGAACAGCTCGGCGAGGTATATGCTGCAGTGAGAATAGCTCTCACCATGCAGAAGAAAAGGTAATATTATGCCTGCAAGGATTATAGCTCGCACAGTATTCTTTTCAATGCTGATCTTTACGGGCGTACTCATCTACACTTCAGCAGACCCCTCAGCCATGCTCAGGGCGCAGGCAGTAAAGACCAACAGCCTCAAGGCAAAGGAAGTGCTCCTTGGTCTTGAAGTTCTCCCCACAACGAGCAATCAGACAATGTTTGAAGGCAAAACAGTAATGGAAGTTATAAAGATTGCATACCTGGACAGAGATTCGAGGGAAATCGCTATAGATACTGCAGAGAGAGACATTTACCACTATCTTGGCGAGATGCTAAAGCTCAACCGCTGGCGTGTATACACCAGTGATCACGCCATAGATGTAAGTTCAGAAAACTTCAACCGCTCAAGAATTATCGGCTCTGCGAAAACAGAAGTAGCAGGAGGTGTATATATTATATGTCAGGTAGGGTAGTCTTCACAGACAATTATGAGGAAATTAAAACAGAAAGAAAGAATAATGCCTTTTTAGTGCAGGCTCCCGAACTCGTGAGAAGTTACTGTAGAGCTATGAGAAAGCCTGAAGAGCAGGTTGCTGAGATCCTTGAGAAAGCTCTTCCGCTGAGTAAGAAGAACTCCTGCCTGAACTGTATTCATTCACGGACAGATATGTTCAGGACAAGACAGGGCTACCTTCCCAGGATAACAGATAGGGTGTGCTATTACTCCCTGAGGAGTACAGAGTGCCAGCCTGTGGAAAAAGAGCCGCCTGAGGCAGAGGAGATTGTAAGTATGGTTAGAGAGGTGGCAAGAGGTTTAATAGATAGCTTTGCCTTTCTACTCAAAAAAGAGAGAGCAAGCTTCAGAGAGAGATTCCTTGTTAGAGCCATAATTCTCAGCACAGGGCTCAGCAAAAAGAATCCCTGCCTGAACTGCCAGCACGCAAGGGCAGGTAAGCCAAAAGTGCTGCTCAGGCTTAGAGAAGCAGGAAGAATAGATATCCTGGCAAGAGCATGCGTCCTCGGTCTCAGTCCTGAGATCTGCGGTGAAGATAGGAAGCCATTTATAGAAGAAGAAGCCGCGAAGATAGTGGTACTCAGAAGGAAGGTATTCGCCAGCTTTCCATGAGCACTTCTAAGGAGAAGCTACTCTTTTTTTTGTGATGCTACTGGAGTCTCTGATTCTTTTATAAGCCTGTCTATCTCAGAGCAGGTATGATTGCTATAAGAATTATGTTGATTATTCTGGTAGGTGCCATTCTCATCGGGGCGGTTTCAAAAATCACCTCTGGCACCAGGGATATGGATGAGGAGCTTGAGGCGAAAGCTGTGCTGGAGCTGGTGAAGAGCAAGCTTCTAGCCATGCAGAGCAGCTACTCTGCTGAGGCAGAGCTTAACTTTGTTCTGCCGGAGAGCATAGCAGGACACAGTTACATCCTTGAAATTCTTCCTCAGTCTGGTAACACAACACTACTCAAAGTCACCCTTGACAATGGACATGTCTACACTGCTACAATCCCTGTGGAGGTGAGTTTTTGAATTTGATTGGTGTACTTCTTAATATCTCTGACCTTCAGAAAGTTGTGAGAAAGGACAGCGAAATTTATGGCTTCTCCTCCAGAGTGTACTTCAAGCTCATCCCGGGACACTATGAAGAGAGTGAAGTTCAGGTGATGAGAAATCTCACTCTATCGGCACCTTTTTTCTGGAGGAAGCAGGTGAAAGTTCTGGCACATGTAGTTGCTCCCGCCCGGATATTTGCCTGCAGTGGCTGGAGGAGCATTACAGTATCTCCAGTTGACGGTCTGAAAATCTGCGGGAGAAACTACTCTGTGGAAGTTATAGGCGGAAGAGCTGAAGCAAAAGCAGACATTGAGCTAATAGGAAAATGCGCTTCTGCCCTCTGCTCTAATAGTGTGAAGCTTCTTTTCCTGCAGAAGCAGTCTGAGCCAATGCTACTTGCAGAACTCAAAGGTACAGAGAAACACCTCTTCCTGATCTTCGCCGGTGGTCTTCGCCGGTGGTAGTGATGATAACTGAAGAGGAACTTAAGGCTATATTTGAGCAGGCTGAAGCCGGGGAGCACCCCCGCATTATCAGAGGGGCAACAGTGCACATCCTCAGCGAGCATAGTTTATATAAAGTCAGAGAATTTCTCAGAAAGCTTGCAGGCTTTGAGATTCACCACATGCATGAGAACTTTTGCTCTGCATGCACTGTAAAGAGACAGTCTCTCCTTGCAAAGGTTGTTGGCACTCTCAGAAAAGGTGAAAAAAGCAGAGCTATGCAACTGCTTGAGGACATTCCCGGAGAGAACTCAAAGCAGTGCAAAGCCTGCACACAGCTTGCCAGGGAGCAGCTCGAGAGGTTGATATCAGGATTCCCCGAGTTGAATCTCAGCGACTTCACAGCCACCAGCAGGGCTGCCTACGCCTACAGGGCAGAGGTAGAAGGCAGGGTTGTGCAGTCTTACCAGCTTGGAGATGCAGAGGTGAGAATAATAGAGGCTCCTGATGG
>CAZCRG010000104.1:0-5939 GCA_964501105.1 Candidatus Hydrothermarchaeota archaeon
GGGAGCTTCGCTCCTTAGTGAAGGCATCCAAGGAGCTGAAATGCGATGACCTCCTTATCATAACCTGGGATTATGAAGCCAGAGACACATTCAAGGGGAAAGATATAAAGTTCGTTCCCCTTTGGAAGTGGCTGCTTGAGGGCTGAGAGAGTTTCACATCAGTGGCACCTTTTATTCCATCGGTTTTATCCCTGCTGTCCTAATATTCCCTATTGAGACCTAACTTCACCATTCTACACAGAGGAAAAGTAAGGTGTATTTTTTCTGAGTGGCGAAGTTGAATATTAGAAGACCAACTCTGCTCTACTATTGGCATAGGTACTGGGTATCTCTCCAACTTTCCAGCCTTCATCTGAGATGGAAGTGCCGGTGGTTTCGCAGTAGTAGTATTTTTTCCCTCCATATTCAAAAAACTCAGCATCTCTGAAGGGAGGTTCTGGTAGGGCTACAGCTACTTCTATATGGCCAGGGAATAAAACGAGGGCTGCCTTCAAACCTCCAGCGCGTAGGAGAGAGACGAGAAGTAGAGAGATCCTCACAGTCCCCAGAGCCTTCAGCCAGAGTCTCAAGAGGGTACTTGGTGTTGAAAGCTGTGATATCCTCTTCAAATTTCAGCTGTTGAACAAGGCTCAGGGCTGCCTCTGCAAACTCTATATCGCTGCTGTAATATTTTCTCAGAAAAAGGGCAAGTTCTTTTATCTCACCCTCTTCTGGAGTTATATAAGCAGATAGGTTCTCTTTTCTTTCTGCCAGCACCTTGTAGTACAGATATCTTCTTGTACTTATTCTGGTGTAGAATCCCGGGTCTCTGCCAGGAAGCTGAAAGTGCCTAACTATAACTCCTTCTCTATCTGCAATTTCATTAAGAGAAGTATTGGTACCATCCAGACATGACAGCTCGTATCCTTCAGTGTAGCCCTGCCTCAGCCCCTCGAGATATCCATCGTAGTAGCCTTCAGTATATCTCTGCTGGGAGCAGGCATTGTCCTCTTTGGCGTGGCTAAATGCATAAATGGACGAAACTAAAAGCAGTATGAGAATAATCCAGGACCTCATAGACTGAGATAAAAATATATTTAAAAAAGAAAAAATTGGAAGCTTAGAGCTTCCTTCTTCTCAGTGCAGCATAGCCAGCCAGCGGCAGAAGTGCAATGGCTGCCAATGCAGTGGGACCACAGATACCCTTTGCTTCAGGTGCTGGTGCTGGAATCTCTTCCTTCTCTGGTGCTACCTCTTCAGCTTTGGGAACCTCAGCAGCGGGAGCTTTTTCAACCTTCTTTGCAGCTCTGAGAGTCTTGAGCATCTGTGCCATTATTCCTCCATCCACAGACACCATGTAAGCACCGTGCCAGTGCTCCCAGTCAGGTCCCTGCATGAAGGCTCCCATTCTCCATCTCCTGCCTTCATGGTGCCAGATCTCATGCCAGAGAGTATCTGCCCTGCTCTGGCCGTTGAACTTGATGTCTTCGTCCAGCTTCTCCTCCTTTATAACGTCGTAGTACTTCTTCTTGAGAGCCATAGCCACAGCGTTGTAGGTATCTATGACCTTGTCAGCCATATTAAGCTCGCCCTGTGCCCAGTTTCTGGAATGACACTGGGTGCATACTTTGAGCATGTCTGCTCTCTTCTGAGATGGGCTTCTCAGAGAGTCTCCGTCGTAGGCATCTGCTCTGGTCTCGCCCTTCTGGAACCACTTGCCTGGACCAACGTACATCTCATATACTTCAGGTGCAGAATCCTTGGCTATAGCGTAGGGATTCGGCTTACCAGTTGGAACCTCTGAAAGAGAACCGGCTGGCAGACCATACATTTTCTCATACCTGGCTGCGACGTCTTCGGCAATTGGATACTTCTCTTTGCCTGTCCAGTATTTTGGCTCTGCGGGCCAGGAGTACACTGGCTCAAGCTCCCAGTAGAGCCTTGAACTCACGTCGTGAGTTGTCTTCACCGCTCCGTTAAAGCCTGACATGTGGCAGGTTGCACAGGTGGGTGCTCTTATATCGTCTGGACCCCACTCATCCTTTGGAGCATCCCAGTTCCAGCTCTCACCCTCAGAGGCGTATATTATGCCGTGCTTGCTCTCCTCGTAGATTTCTATCTGCGGGTGGTCTGGACCGAGGTGGCACTGAGAGCAGGTCTCCGGCTTTCTAGCTTCCTCAACACTGAACTTGTGCCTGGTGTGACATGCGGAGCAGGACCCGGCACTACCGTCTGGATTGAGTCTACCGATACCATTGTTGGGCCAGTTTATCAGCGTTCCGTCTTCGCCAACCTTAATCAAAGTTCCGTGGCAGTGGAGACAGCCCTAGTTGGCACTCTCCCTGGCAAAGTTGGTCTTGTAGTTCTTGTTCTTTGCCACCACGGCATTGTGGTCAATCCTCTCATCGCCCTCGGTGCCGTAGGCTGACATGGCAAAGAGGGCAGCTTCGTCGTGCAGGCTTTCTCTGAATTCCTTGACTTCGTCTGGATGGCACTTTCCGCAAACCTTTGGCGAGACCACTGGAGTCACTTTAAAGCCGTTGTGCTCTCTTACACTTGGATCTCCTTCAACACCACTGTGGCAGTCTAAGCAGCCAACGCCGGCCTCTGCCATCTTTGACTGCTGATAGTCTGCAACTATACCCGGGGTTATGGTCTGGTGGCAGGATATACAGGCTTCTGTTGCACCTGCACTCCCCACTAAAATACTACTTAACAGAAACAATACAAGAGTTGCTATACCTTTTTTCAAGAATTTCACCTCCTTATTCAGCCGAGACTTTATTTACGGCTGAATATAATTATCCCCTGTAGTCAATAATATACTTTTTTTAAAAAGTTTGTTTATATCATTTAAATGTCACTAAATACTATTTTGCCTATTTTATATAAAGAAATGGTCAAAATTAAAAAATTTTGGAATGGTGATGACATTGGTTTTTAAAAAATTGTTTACAGTTCTACAGGTTGTTAAACTATATTTTAATTAAGTATCTTAATTAAGTTACCTGTGTATTGCCTTCAGGCTATTCCTCAAGAGACACAAGAGTTATAAAAGCCCTTTTACCTGTTTCAGATATGATATAGTGTCTATTTTCATCCTAGGCAATAAGTCCTGACTGCTTTAAAACTCGAAGGTGGAATCCAAGCTTTGCTGGCTCATCTATACCCAGATAGTTCATAATGTCGGTAAACCTTGCCTTTCCCTTGGCATTCAGGTACTCCATAATTCTCCTTCTGGTTGGGTTCGATAGTGACTTGAGTACATCCTTTCCAGTTTCACCCTTTCCTTTCTGTTCTCTTTTCTCACTTTCAATTCTTGTTTCTTCAAGAAGTCTTAAAATTTTATTCCTTATCTCCTCAACCTTGAAGGGTTTCAATATATAGTCGCTGGCACCCATTTTCATAGCCTGAACAGCATTGTCGATAGTGCCAAAGGCTGTTATGAGTATCACCTTTGTAAGGGGAGAATACTTCTTAACATGCCTCAGCACTTCCATGCCGTCTGCACCGGGCATAACAAGATCGGTTATAACAAGGTCAAATTTCTGTTTTTTTATCATATTTATGGCTACTACGCCATCTTCTGCAATCTTAGGCGAATAACCTTTCTTTTCCAGCAGGATTCTAAGTCCATCCCTAAGTTTGGGGTCATCTTCAACTATCAGTATCTCCTGCATTCTCCTCACCCTGAAGGTAAATAATAAACTTTGTGCCTTCTCCAACTTTGCTTTCCACTTTTATATCTCCGCCATGCTTTTCAATTATAATGTAAGTCAGGTATAAACCTAAACCTGTACCTTTACCCACTTCCTTGGTGGTAAAAAATGGGTCAAATATCTTCTGAAGGTACTCTTCAGGTATTCCACTGCCTGTATCAGCGATTTCAATCACCACTTTTCCCTGGCTTTTGTGGGTACTTATGCTCAACTTGCCACCTTTACTCATGGCATCAATGGCGTTGGTGACTATATTCATTATGGCGCTGAGAAGGTAAGCTGAGTCTCCTGGAACTTCAGGGAGATTCTCCTCAAGGCTCAATATAAGTTCAATATTCTTATACTTTAACTGTGGTTTAACGATATTTAACATTTTTCTTATAACCTCATTTATATTCACAGGTTCTCGCTTAAAATCACGCTGTCTGGAGAAGTCAAGAAGACTATGAACCACTTTTGAAGCCAGAGTGGCTTCTTCCTCAATTATCTCCAGTACCTTTTTTGTCTCAGGGTCCTCGACTTCTTCACTATGAATCTGTGAGTAGAGTATAATGTTGGCCAAAGGATTATTTATCTGGTGAGCTATACCTGCAGCAAGTCTTCCAACTGTGGCCATCTTTTCACTCTGAATAACCTGAGTCTCCTTATTCTTTAGCTCCTCCACCATAGTATTGAAAACCTTCGCCAGTTCGCCAATCTCATCCTCCTTATTTACCTCAACTCGAGCAGAGTAGTCTCGCTTGGCTAAACGCAGAGCAGCCTCCTTAACTCTATATATAGGGTCTATTACCACAGTTTTCATAATAACAAGGATTGCAAGCATTATTCCGAGAGACAGTATAAAACCATAAATTATTAAAGCTCTTCTGGTTTCTGAAAGAGATGCCAGAATATCTTCAACTGGTATCTCCACAATAAGAGCACCTCTCAGGTCTCCTTCTCTATAGCCCTGGTCAATGTGGCACTTCAGACAGGGGGTTTCAATATATAGAGGCACTGCATACTCATAAAATTCACCATTTATGGCAAAGGCCTCTTCTTTATTTCCCAGTTTAAATTCCTGAATTACCCTTCTATCGAAGCTGTCAGTAGGATAATTCTCTGGATCTCGAGGCTTCAGGGTTACAAGCTTAATTTTATAGTTGTAGAGTTCATTGGAAAGCTCAGAGAGTTCGTAGGTAAGATCTGCAGGCACGGGAGTTACTCTCTCTCTATTTTCTGCTGCCCAGAGCCTTACCAGGAGTATCTGGTCGGCTATACTTTTAGCCTGCTGGTGAAGCTGGTCCATAATGCTCTCCTCATGTACCTCGCTCATGTAGAAGAAGATGCCCTCCACAGAGAAGAAGACAATTAAGCCAACAGCAAGCATAACCTTGGTACCAACACTGGCTCTCATGGTATCACCTCTGGTTTAATCACTGCCACAGGCATAAGTTCAGGAACTCTGGAGAGGTCAAACACAGCTATGCCTCCGCTGTAGTCTGCCACATAGGCGAAGTTGTCAGCTATTGCTATTCCATAGGCATTCCCTAAAGTGTCATAGACCTTTATAAGCTCCAGGGTGTGATCATCTTTAATTTTGAGAAGTGCCACACCTCTGTTAGCGAGAGTTGCCATCAGGTAGTCTTTATACCTGACTATGCGCAGTGTATAGCCAGGAAGTGGAAGGTTTTCAATTTTTTCAATTTCATCTCCAGATATTCTAAA
The DNA here is from genome assembly GCA_964501105.1 of Candidatus Hydrothermarchaeota archaeon. Classification (GTDB taxonomy): domain Archaea; phylum Hydrothermarchaeota; class Hydrothermarchaeia; order Hydrothermarchaeales; family BMS3B; genus BMS3B. The sequence continues at coordinate 5,406 of CAZCRG010000104.1, forward strand.
TACATCTATACCTCCATCAGAGCAGGCCACATAGGCATAGTCGCCTATAACCAGAACGTCGTGAGCTACACTGGAGGTGGGGTGAATGGCAACAGATACAATGGAGTCGCCCTTAATCTCAGTTATGTGCAGTCCAACAGTAAAATCAGCTATGAATAGACTTCTATTTTTGAGGTAAAGCCCCTTGGGATAGCTGTAGTCATAGGGTTTGAATAGTCCAATCTCCTCGAGTTTGTTTATGTCCAGTATAACAAGCCCCGAAGAGACACAGGCAAGGTATGCCCTATCCTGCGCCGCTACTATTTTCTGAGCTGTTTTGTTAAGGAGAAGCTCTCTAATTAAGCTTAAATTCTCTGGTTTTGCGGCATCAAAGACATACAGCCTGCCTGTGATGTCGCTGAGATAAAGTCTGTCCTTATAAAGGGCAAGGGTTTGACTTTCGCCGTGGGTTTCAAAGCCTCCCATGTGGGTTAGTTTTCCTCCATTACAGGAAAATACATCAAGCCCCCAAGGTGATGTGGCATAGAGGTAGCC
>CAZCRG010000105.1:0-5908 GCA_964501105.1 Candidatus Hydrothermarchaeota archaeon
CAGTTAACTACCTGCTTTTAATAGCCTGGAGGCCCTTTGAATTTTCTCTTGGTGCATTGGCAGTAGTGGGCTTATATATGTTTTTAAATGAAAATTCTATTCTTGGAAAAATATTCTCCGGTACTGCCGAGAATACAGTATACCTTATAACAATAATGGTGCTCCTTGCCCTGCTTTCAGTGTCTGCACCTGGATTTACAGCAGGAGGTCTCACTCTCTACACTATAGTAAAAGCACTTGAAGGTTCTCTTGGTATTCTAAGTTATATTATTGGTGCAGTCCTGGGATTCTTTGTATGCGGGATAGTTTCAATACTTCTATACACTCTTATATTCAAAATAACCAGGCCTTTTATAATAGGATTTTCAATAAGTATGATATTAGCTCAGGCTGCCAGCTCAGCCACAGCCATAATATTTCCAGCACAGATGGTCTTCAGACTCCCTGCCATTTTATTTTACATTGACGCAGAATCAATAGAAGACCTTTTTGATATTCTTTTTATATTCGATAAGGTAGTAAAATTCATTTTAAATTATTTAATCACTCTCTGGAATGCAAATCATATAGTTTTCATATTATGCTTCCTCTACGGGCTGTATATGATATCCCTTGTAAATACAGATGAGTATAAAAATCTAAATCCTGAGATGAGAAAGAAGAGACTGCACCATCTCGATTATATTGATGAGTAAAAATTCTATAAACTCTATAGCCTCTATCCAAATCCTTTATATACCTTTTAAGATTAAAATTTCTTGATACTCATGCTTCGGTTGAGCTTTCTTCCAGAGGTTATTGGTGCCCTTTACTTCTTTCTCCCAGCCTATGTTGCCAACACTTTGCCTGGGATATTCGGTGGAGGTACGCCTTTAGACTTTCGTAAGTACTTTATAGATGGAAAACGCTTACTTGGCGACGGAGTTACTATACGCGGCTTTGTTGTTGGAGTTGCAGGAGGCACTGTTGTTGGTGCATTTATGGGGAGGCCTCTTGAGGCTTTTCTTCTCAGCTTTGGTGCTCTACTTGGAGATGCTACAGGAAGTTTTCTTAAACGCAGGCTTGGAATAGAGAGAGGTGCTCCAGCCCCTCTTCTCGACCAGCTCAACTTTGTGGTGGGTGCTTTAATACTTGTTAGCTTTTTAACCCCTGTACCAAGGAATTATATTATTATCCTCCTGCTGATTACCCCCTTTGGGCATCTGGCTGTGAATATTATAGGCTATCGCCTCAGAATTAAAAAGGTACCGTGGTGAAGTTATGAGCAGAGAAGAGCTTAAAGCGCAGATAAAGGAAAGAGCCTTCAAAAAAGGTGAATTTATTCTTGCATCAGGTAAGAAAAGCAATTATTACATCAATATTAAGAGCGCCTATACAAGGCCAGAGGTCTTGCGGAATATAGCAAAGGCAATGGCCGAGGAGCTTTCAGGACTGAATTATGACCTCTTGGCTGGTGTTGCTGTGGGTGCAGTTCCAATAGTGGCTGCTGTTGCCCTTGAGGTAAATAAACCCTTTTTGATAGTCAGAAAGGAGAAAAAGGGCTATGGCACAAATCTTGGTGTGGAAGGAGAATTCTCTTCTGGCGAGAGGGTTGTTATCCTTGAGGATGTCACCACCACTGGAGGCTCTGTTCTTAAGGCTGTGAGAGAACTTAGAGCTCAGGGTCTGGAGTGTACTACTGCTATTGTGGTTGTGGACAGAGAGGAAGGAGCAATAGAAAATTTGAAAAAGGAGAAAGTAGAGCTTATACCTCTGATTAAAGTTAGCGAACTAATGAGGTAAGTTTAGATGGCAGGCTTGGCTTCAGTTCTTCTCAAAGGTCTTGGAGTTCTTCTTGTATTTATAGGCTTATTAGGGATAATTGGAAGTATAGCTGGCTTGAAGATTGTCCACGACCACGACTTTGGCAGCGGTGAGATAGAAGAGGAGGTCCAGCAAATTTCTGGCAAGCTGGCTGAGAGAGAGCTTGAGCTCAAAAGAAGCTTCAACTCTACCACAGAGAGTATGTTTAAAGCCAGTGTTTCTATATATTCTGCTGGGGATGAGGTTGAGAAAGCTTCTGGCAGTTTGTCAAGTGCTTCTCAATCCACAAAATATGCCTCTTCAGAGCTTGAGGAGGCTTCCAACTATCAGAAGTCAGCCGCCAGACTTCTCAGGGAGGCTTCTCAGGAACTCAGAGAGTGGGCTGACAGGTACTCCTACAATGGCACTTCTCTCCCCAGAAAGTATGAGTTCAAAGCTGCAGTGAGCAAAATTGAGGACGCCTCTGAGAAGCTCACCACCTCTGGAGAGAAACTTGCTTCTACTTCCTCCCAACTTGAAATTACTGCCGCAAATCTTGAAGAGACCTCTTCAAATCTTGCAAGTACATCAGAAAAGCTCAAGGCTACAAGCAAGAGCCTTGAAAGTTCTGGCAAAAGCTTTGGGAAGATTGAGCAGCCTCTTAGTCTGCTCATAAAGGATATGACGAATACCCTTGAGGATGCTAGGGAGAGTATTGAAACAGTAGCAGAGGCATCCAGCAATATTAAGCTTGGGCTATATATAATGCTGAGCTATATGCTCCTGTTCCATGTAATAATGCTTTTACTGGGCCTGGCTTTAATTATAATTGAGGTAAATCTTTTCTATTAGGAGGTAGTGATGTGAGAATTCTGCTTATTGGTGGCGGTGCTAGGGAACATGCCATGGCAGCTGCACTTAAGAGAAATGGAGAGGTAAAACTCTACTCTGCCATGGGAAATAGAAATCCTGGAATAATAAGGCTCTCTGAGAAGGTTCTCCAGGTCAAGGAGACTGAGCTGGAAAAGATTAAGGACTTTGCTGTAAGCAATGGCATTGATATTGCTGTCGCAGGGCCTGAGGCACCCCTTGGCGCAGGTATAGCCAATGTGCTTGATGAGGCTGGTATTCCCACTGTGGGGCCAAAGAAGGAGCTGGCACTTATTGAAACTAGCAAGGAGTTCTGCAGAAATTTGATGGAAGAATACTCTATACCGGCTAATCTCACCTATGCCTGCTTCAGCGATTTTGAAGAAGCCAGTGCCTATGTGGACTCTTATAGTGGAGAACTGGCTGTTAAGCCAGTTGGTTTAACAGGAGGCAAAGGCGTTAAGGTGCAGGGAGAGCATCTGAAGGATAAGTCTGAGGTTAAGGCCTACATTAAGGAGATTCTCGACAAGGGAATAGGCGGCGGCAAGGTTGTTCTTGAAGAAAGGGCTCTTGGTGAGGAGTTTACAGTTCAAGCTTTTGTGGATGGAAATAAGGTTGTTCCCATGCCTGCTGTGCAGGATCACAAGCGTGCCTTTGAGGGCGACACGGGGCACAATACAGGCGGCATGGGCTCCTACTCTATGGCTGACGGTTTGCTCCCCTTTCTGACTAAGGAGGACTACAATTTTGCAGTGGATGTTATTAAAAAGACTGTGGAAGCTCTCAAAAAGAAGACTGGTGAGAGCTACAAGGGAATACTCTACGGTCAGTTCATGAAGGGCAGGGATATAAAACTCATAGAGTTTAACTGCCGCTTTGGCGACCCGGAGGCTATGAATGTTTTAACCCTCCTGGAGAGTGACTTTTCAGAGCTCTGCAGTGAAATTGTAGAAGGTAGCTTATCTCATGCCTCTTTCTCAGAGCTTGCAAGTGTGTGTAAGTATGTAGTGCCAAGAGGTTATGGCGTTAACCCTTCTCAACCAGCTGAAATTAAGGTGGATGAAAGAGCCATAGCAGAAGAGGGAGCAAGTCTCTATTATGCTGCTGTGAATGAGGAGAACGGAAAGCTTTTTACTACAACCTCGAGAACTGCAGCAGTTGTTGGAGTGGCTGAGAGCCTTGAGGAGGCAGAGAGAATAGCAGAGAGGGCTATTTCCCATATAAGGGGAGAGCATATATATCACAGGCGCGACATAGGCACTAAAGAGCTAATAGAAAAGAAGTTAAAGAATATGGAGAAGTTTGGGAAATGAATGTAATTTCAGTTCTTGATCTCAAGGAAGAACTTGAAGAGCTTATAGATTCTGCTCTGGCGCTCAAGAAGGCGAAAAGCTATGAAGAGAGCCTCAGGGGCAGAACTCTTGCCATGATTTTTGAGAAGGCTTCTACCAGGACAAGAGTGAGCTTTGAGGTTGCCATGAACCAGCTGGGAGGAAGGGCGCTGTACCTTAGCCCCAAGGAGATGCAGCTGGGCAGAGGTGAGACTCTCGCTGATACTGCAAGAGTTCTTAGCAGATATGTGGATGCAGTACTCATCAGAGCTAAAAGGCACAGTGATGTTGTGGAGTTTGCAGAGCACTCTCAGGTGCCTGTAATTAATGGGCTGACAGATAAGGAACATCCCTGCCAGACTGTGGCAGATTTGATGACAGTGAAGGAGTTTAAGGGAAGCTTTAATGCCACCCTTGCCTATGTTGGCGACGGCAACAATGTGTGCAATTCCCTCCTCCTGGGCTCTGCTGTTGTGGGGTTGAATATAAGAGTTGCCACCCCTGAAGGCTATGAGCCCGAGCCTGAGATTCTCACTAAAGCGAAGGAGATTGCAAAAACCACAGGGGCAGAGGTTATGCTTACTCGAGACCCTGAAGAGGCTATCAGCGGTGCAGATTTTGTCTACACTGATGTCTGGGTGAGCATGGGACAGGAGGAGGAGAAGGAGAAGAGGCTCAGAGATTTTAGGGCTTATCAGGTCAATAAGGAGCTTCTAAGTCTTGCTCCGAAAGCAAGAGTTATGCACTGTCTGCCAGCTCACAGGGGACAGGAGATTACTGATGAGGTTATAGATAGCAGTGCATCAATAGTCTTTGACCAGGCTGAGAACAGACTTCATGCCCAGAAGGCTCTTCTTAAAAGGCTTCTGGGATAGAGAGCTTTGGCATTGGCTTATGAAAAATATAAAAATAATAGGGGTGCACCACAGGCATCAGATGAGTATTGCTGAAGTTGAGGATGCAATAGCAGAGTTTAAGCCTCACATAGTGGCAGTGGAGCTGCCGAGAGATGACTACCTTAAGTTTCTTGAGGTCCGCTCTTATCTTGAAACTGAGATGAAGATAGCCATGGTAACTGGCTGTGAGTTTGGTGCTGAGATTTTTCTAATAGATATGGAGAAGGAGGCAGTTGAGAGAAAGCTCAGGAAGGTACTGAAAATAGAGGATAGAAAGTTATGGGATGAATTTGATAAAGGAGATGTCCCTGCCTTTTACCGCCGCCTCCTCGAAATATCTCCCTCCTCTATTGATGCAGCAAAGGGTGTGCTTCTTAGAGAGAGGGAGGCTGTAATGGCCTTTAATATATTAGCCCTTGCTGAAAAATTCCCGGAGAGCAGAATTCTTGCAGTAGTTGGTTACAGTCATAAGGAGGCAATAGAGGAACTTCTGGAGAATAAGAAAGGGCTCCAGACAGTTATTGAGGAGAGGGGAATAGATGTTGATGAGCCCTTTTTCCTCGAATGTGAGGAGATTATGATATATGGCTAAATAAGCTTTTTAAAAATTAGTGACTTCAAAATCACCATTCCTTTACCACCCAGGATTAGAATTCAGAATATTCAGATAAACAGAGGAAAATCAACATCAGACTTATTTGAGAGTATGGTTTTTTGCTTTTTTGAACTTATTGCCCGGTAAGCTGCGAGAGTATACTTTTAATTTCTTTGAATATCTCATTAGGGTGTTCCCCGAACTCACATCTCAGCAAGACTTTTCAGGCTTTCTTTTGATTTAAATCCTATTGAAATGACCACGCCGATTAAAAGTACACAAAATGCGCAGGCTTTTTTTACAGGACGCATTGTATATCTGTGCTGCTGTGATAATCCGAAAGAATTTTGTGCCAATTTAAATATATCTTCAATTGTCGACCTTATAATTTTAAATTCCTTCCATCGGCTGATCTTCTCCCTGAACTCCAGCAC
>CAZCRG010000106.1:0-5800 GCA_964501105.1 Candidatus Hydrothermarchaeota archaeon
CTTACAAATACAGGATATATAATACCCACAAATAATTTATATATTTTAGCAGTTTTGAATTCCAAAATAATTCAATTCGTGTATAGACGTATTTCTGTAACTTATAGAGGGGGTTATTTAAGATTCATTCGCCAATATCTTGTTCAAATCCCAATCCGCCGCATCAACTTCACCACACCCGAGGAAGAAAGAAACCGCCTTGTAGAGGAACTTAAGGAATTATACGCCCAGTCAAAATTCTCTGAAATCCTCTCCCGCGTTGAATCTTACCTTCCCAAAGACGAAGAGGGCAACTTCATCACCGCCGAAGAGAAAAGCGATGTGGTGCACGACTTTTTGGCCTTTCTGGCTGAGCGCATGACAGAGATGAACAAGGAAAAGCAGGCGGAGATAAAGAAGTTTCTGAGGTGGCTTGAGGAGTATCTCGGAGTGAAGATTGAGGACATGAACCTCAAGACCAAGGTGAGGGAGTTTTACAAAATGGACTGGGAGGAGTACTATAAAGTTCTGAAGAGGTCTAAGGGCAAGGTCAGGAAGGTAGACCTGGCGAGTAAAGAGGCCGAGGAAAAGCTGAGAGGAGCATTCCTAGATTCCACAGGCAGGTTGAAGCCGTTGCTTGAGAGGATTGAAGAGACGGATAAGCTGATTGACCAGATAGTTTACAGGTTGTATGGCTTGACGGATGAGGAGATAAAGGTGGTGGAGGAAAAGTGATGCATTAATAAATATTTAAGTATTAAATTTTTGAGCAGGATAATATTGTGAGGTATATTAGATGACCTCTGAAATTGCAATAATGAACAAAGAGGCAATAGCTCTTGCATCTGATAGTGCAGTTACTGCAACGAGCGAGTCTGGCGAGAAAATATTTACGTCAGTTAACAAACTTTTTGCATTGTCCAGATATCATCCTGTTGGAATAATGATTTATGGAAATGCTACATTTATGGGGGTCCCTTGGGAAACAATCATTAAAGTTTACAGAAATAAATTAGGAAAAAAGAGTTTTGACACTTTAGAAGAATATGCTACGGATTTTATATCATTTTTAAATAATGGCAATCCTATGTTTCCAGATTTTGTGCAGGAAGAATATCTGAGAAATTATATATACGGGTATTTTGACTTTATTAGAAGTAAAATTGTAGAAAAAGTCCACTCTATAATTGATGAAGAAGGTGGAATCCTAGATAAAGACGTTGAAAAGATAGTATCAGATACAATAGAAAAGCATCATGAAAGATGGGAAAAAGCCGATACTATTCCGAACATTCCACGGGATTTTAGCGAAAATATCATTAAAAAATATGGTGAAATAATTGATAAAGCTATAAAAAATATTTTTGAAGAGCTACCAATATCAGAAGTTCACTACAATCTATTGAAGAAAGTAGCAGGAAACCTATTTTCAAAATTCCCAGAAGAAATTGAAAATGAGAATATATCTGGCATAGTAATTGCTGGTTTTGGAGAAGATGATATCTTTCCATCAATTATTTCATTTCATATTGAAGGAATAGTTGAAGATAGACTAAAATATAGAGAACACATATCGGCAAAGATTGATTACAAAACAGATGCTCTAATTGTTCCATTTGCTCAGAGAGAAATGGTTGATACTTTTATGCAGGGAGTTGATCCTCTGTATATAGAAGTAGAAGAAGATTATTTGTCACAAATTTTCAAAGATTATGCAGAAATAGTTATCGAAGATTTAGATAAATACACGGAAGAAGAAAAAATCAGATTAAAAAACAAATTATTGGATATTGGAAATAAAATACTCAAGGATCTTAATGAACGATTAGAAAAATTTAGACATGAGACGTATATTAGTCCAATTGCAAGTGTGGTTTCGATGCTTCCCAAAGATGAACTTGCAGCAATGGCAGAATCACTTGTTAATCTTACATCTCTAAAACGAAAATTTTCGATGGAAAGTGAAACTGTGGGTGGACCCATAGATGTAGCAGTAATCTCTAAAGGCGATGGCTTTATATGGATTAAAAGAAAACATTATTTTAAAGCGGAGCAAAATCCACAATTTTTTGCAAATTATTATAAAGGAGGGTAAGAGATGAGGTCCAATAAGAAGAGAAGGCGTGTGATTAGATCTGTGAGAGAATTCGAAAGAATATATTTTCCAAAATCTGGAGGTAAAATACGTGAAAAGTTAGAAAATGTTAGTGATATAGGAATTATATGGGCGAAAGAAACTATGCGTATGATTAGAAAAGATCTACAAAAAGCTTGAAAATGGAGACCTTCATTAGATATGTGCTAAAAGATGGGAAGCTTGGGAAAATAGAGGTGCCAAAAGAAGTGGCTTTTAAGGAGCCAGGGGAAGTTCTGGAGGAATATATGGAGTTTCTTGGGATAATGGAGAAGTTGTAAGATAGATGCTGTGGAATATGGGCGGAGAGAAGATATAGTGGCTTTATAACCATAGACCTGTGGCGACTATGAAAATGTCAAAATGTTGGATACAAACATAAAAGTTCTTGAAACCTGCAAGCCAGTAGCCCGAGAAGTTCTCGGCCAAGATACTGTTCTGGCTGACTATCAGGATAGATTTTTCCACATTCATTGATGGATATAATGAAATTTCTGGAGGGTTCCATAGACTTCCACAACTTAAGAAGAAATCAGGTCTGTTATGAATAAAGTGTAGCTTTCCTTTGCAGAAATTTATTTAAAATGTCTGAAATAGCCTTAATAAGCTCAGTTATGTTGCTCACCATTACTCACCTGATAAAACGATATCCACTTATGCAGAAGTTACCGCAAACTTTATATTGTAATTGTCATGATTGATAATTTAATTTTCTAAGGTTAAAGCTCTCCATGTGTTTTACCCGAGCTCAAGGAGGATAAACAGGATGGCTGAAAAAGAAAAGAAAGCCGAGGAAAAGGAGCCGAGAATTGGCGTTTATGTGTGTCACTGTGGTATTAACATTGCCGGTGTAGTTGACTGCAAAGAAGTTGCTGAATATGCCAGTAAACTGGGCAATGTGGTGGTTTCTAAAGATTACAAGTACATGTGCTCTGATCCAGGTCAGAAGCTCATTCAGGATGACATAAAGGAGCACAATCTGAATAGAATTGTGGTGGCTGCCTGCTCTCCAAGAATGCACGAGCCCACCTTCAGAAAGGCTCTTGAAGAGGCTGGCTTAAATCCTTTCCTCTTTGAACAGTCCAACATCAGAGAGCACGACTCCTGGGTTCACATGAAGCAGCCCAAGGAGGCAACAGAGAAGGCCAAGGACTTAGTGAGAATGGCAGTGGCAAGGTCAAAGCACCTTACGCCTCAGGAGAAACCAAAGGTTAAAGTCAAGGATACTGCTCTTGTTATAGGTGGCGGTGTTGCAGGCATTCAGAGTGCTCTTGATCTGGCTGATATGGGATTCAAGGTTTACCTGGTGGAGAAGACTCCAACACTGGGAGGTAAGATGGCCCAGCTTGACAAGACCTTCCCCACAATGGACTGCTCCGCCTGTATTCTAACACCCAAAATGGTGGATGCAGCAAGGCATCCCAATATAGAAGTTCTTGCCTATTCAGAAGTTAAGGAAGTTGACGGATATATTGGAAACTTCAAGGTTAAAATTGAGAAGAAGGCAAGGCAGGTGGATGAGAACAAGTGTACAGGCTGCGGTCTCTGTGCTGAAGCCTGCCCTGTTGAGGTGCCCAATGAGTTTGACCAGGGCCTTGGTGTGAGAAAGGCTATTTATGTGCCCTTCCCCCAGGCAGTTCCTTTAATTTATACTATAGATGATGAAGCCTGCCTTGGATGCGGAATGTGTCAGGCAGTTTGCGGTCCCGAGGCTATAGACTACGAGCAGAAGCCCGAGATTATAGAGCTTGAGGTGGGCACAATAATTGTTGCTACTGGTTTTGACCTCTTTGATGCAAAGCGCAAGCCTGAATATGGCTACGGCAGATATGAGAATGTTATCACAGGCATGGAGTTTGAGCGCCTCATAAACGCCTCTGGTCCCACAGGAGGAAAGCTTGTCAGGCCAAGTGACGGCAAGGAGCCCCACAGAATTGGCTTTGTGCTCTGTGTCGGTTCAAGGGATGCCAAAGTTGGGAATAACTACTGCTCCCGTGTCTGCTGCATGTATTCAATTAAAAATGCAAGGCTGTATAAGGAGAAGCATCCCGAGACTGATATATATATCTTCTATATGGACATAAGAGCCTTTGGCAAGGGTTACGAGGAGTTCTATCGCCAGGCTCAGGAAGAGTATGGAATAAGGTTTATAAGAGGCAGACCAGGCGAGATAGTGGAAGACCCCAAGACCAAAAATCCTGTGGTCAGGGTAGAGGATACCCTTCTGGGCGAGCCTCTTGAAGTGGAGCTTGATTTAGTTGTCTTAGCTACTGGAATGGAGCCCACCAGAGACAGCGACCAGGTGCAGAAGCTTCTCAGGCTTTCCAGAACAGCTGACGGCTTCTTCGCAGAGGCCCATCCAAAGCTCAGGCCTGTTGATACCCTCAATGATGGTGTTTACTTAGCCGGTACCTGTCAGGGACCCAAGGATATTCCTGATACTGTTGCTCAGGCCAGTGCAGCAGCAGCAAGAGCAGCAATACCCATGGCACAGGGTGAGGTTGAGACTGAGCCCATAGTGGCCTATGTGAATAAGGATAAATGTATTGGGTGCAGAATTTGTGAGCGCACCTGCGACTTCAATGTAATTAAGATTGTGGATAGGAAGGCTGAAGTCAATGCAGCTATCTGCAAGGGCTGCGGAGCCTGTGCTGCCGCCTGCCCAACAGGTGCAATGCAGGTGAGGCATTTCACAGATGAGCAGATATTTGCTCAGATTGAGGCAGCTTTCAAGGAGGTTTAAATAATGGCTGACTTTGAACCCAAGATTATTGCTTTCATGTGTAATTGGTGCAGCTATGCTGGCGGTGACCTGGCAGGAACTTCGAGGCTTCAGTATCCTCCCAATGCGAGGATTATTAGAGTGATGTGCACAGCAAGAATAAACCCCAGCTATGTGCTCAAGGCCTTTGCTGAGGGTGCCGATGGAGTAATAGTTGCAGGCTGCCACATAGGTGACTGCCACTATGTCACTGGCAACCTGAAGGCTGAGAAGAGAATAAAACTCCTTCAGGAGCTTTTACCAGAGCTGGGTCTGGAGAAGGAGAGGCTCCTGCTGCGCTGGATTTCGGCAGCTGAGGGAGAGCGATTTGCCAAGACTATGCATGAGTTTATAGGGCTGATAAAGAAGCTGGGGCCAAGTCCTCTCAAGGCGCCTCAGTAATATTCTTTGGCAGCACAACTGTAAAGACAGAACCTTCCCCGGGGCTGCTCTCTACCTTTATTTTTCCTCTGTGAGCCTCAACCACATGTTTTACAATAGCTAGCCCTGTCCCTGTACCTCCATAAGCTCTACTTATACCAGAATCCAACTGTGTAAGAGGCTTAAATATTTCACCAATTTTATCTTGGGGTATCCCCTTTCCGTGGTCAATAAACCTTACTTCAATATTTTCTGGAAGCTCTCTCAATATAACCTCTACAGAACTGTCATTCTTACTAAATTTAATTGAGTTATTTAGAAGATTTAAAAATGTATGTTTTATTTTTCCCTTATCTCCAACAAAAATCACTACCTCATTGGGTATCTCAAGATTTATTGTTACTCCCTTTACTTCGGCATCAGGCACACTCTCTTCCACAATCTGAAGCAGAAGATTATTTAAATTTATATTTTCCTTTTTAATCTCAATTTCTCCTCTATGGAATCTCGAAACCTCTATCAAATCTTTTACAACTCTCCTGAGC
>CAZCRG010000107.1:0-5746 GCA_964501105.1 Candidatus Hydrothermarchaeota archaeon
CTACAGGCCCTTCAAGAGTGCTGCCAATAACATACAGTGCATCCTCTGCAGGGATATACTTTCCGCTGCTATGGTCTTTTACATAAATAGCAGCTATAATAGAAGTATCTTTCAGCCATATTTTATCAGTCCCATTATTATCAAGACCTAAAAGATAGAAAAATAAATGTTTTGGAGACTCAAAATGTACTGTCGCACCGCTTTTAAATACTATTTCAGAATTCCACTCAGGAAAATTGGCAGGTATAAATTTTGTTGCAACCTTACCTGGAGGCACACCATCAATAGGACAATAGTCTCTCAAACCGGGTTCTACAGGACTATACTGGTTGACCTCTAAATTTTTACTATTCTGAGCACATCCAGATGAAAGGATTAAAACAAGCAAAATAACACTATACTTCACCAGCTCTGATGGCTTCATAGGGCTCCAGCTCCGCACTCTTGTAGGCAGGGTAAAAACTTGCCAGTGTGCTTAAAAACAAAGATATATCAATTATAACAATACTTATAATTGCAACATATAAAAATGAAGGAAGGAGATATGGCATTCTTAAGAATTCTATTAAATAGTTTCTAAAAGATAAAAGAAAAGCATAACCAGTGCCTATACCAATAATACTCCCTACAGTAGCGAGAATATAAGCTTCAACAACAATCTCACCGAATATAAATCTCTTGCTTGCTCCAAGGGCTCTTAAAATTCCAAATTCTCTTCTCCTCTCACTAACTGTTATAGAAAGAATTACAGCTACAAGAATTAAGGCAGTTATCCATGTAAAAGAGCTCAAAACCACAAGCCCTTTTATAAGTGTAAGCATATGCTTCTTAACATTGCCAAGGAAGTCCTGCGCCGGATAGGCTTTTAACTCTGGAAAATAAAAGTTTATCTTTTCTGCCACATCGCCTGGGTCCTCTCCTGGCCTGACCTGTACGAGGAAGGCTGATACATAACCACGTTTTAACTTCATATCAACAATATCATCATATTCCCTTGACCTCTCTGAGAGCCAGTAAATCGACTCAAGAGGAATAAAAATTGCATTGTCAAAATATTCAATACCAGTAACAGGAATTTTTGCCACAATGGTAAAAGGAAAACCATAAATATTTACTTTAAAACCAGGTATCCAGTCATAACCACTCCCTGTAACAATTTCAAGAGAACCAAGGTCACGTTTAATCTGTTTCTTAATCCATGGCTGAATTGTGGGGTCTGTCTCGGGATCAAAACCCACTATAAAAATTCCTGGTTTAAAACAACAGCCAGAGTTGGCAGTTTCAAGATAAACCTGAGGAGAAACAGAATCAACGCCTTCAATAGCCTTAATTTTTCTCTTATATGCTCCACTAACATAATACTGGGATGGTTTACTTCCAAGTATTGTCCCCTGAACTGGAGGCTCAGCCTCTGCTGGAAGAACAATTACATCTGCTCCAAGTTGAGCCATACCCAGCTCAAGACTGTTGTGCATACTTAGAAGGAGGATTATAGAAGTGAATAGAGTGGCTGATGATATGGCAATACCCAGAACTATCCCAAGGCTTCTAAATTTCTTGGCCTTTATATTCTGCTTCGCTAAATAGACAATGTCTATTTTTTTCATCCACGAAAAATTAAATTAACAGTTATAAAAATTTTCTGGTTTCTTCTTATTAATAAATATACACAACTCTATTTACTACCTCAACCAGTTAGTTAGATTGAATATAATTTCCATTAAGCTTTTCTTAACTCATCCAATGTACTCTCATCCTCAAGAGTTGAGATATCTCCAATTTCCACTTTACCCTCTACAATCGCTCTAATAATTCTTCTCATTATCTTGCCGCTTCTGGTCTTTGGAAGCTTTTCAACAAAGTGAATTTCATCTGGCTTTGCAATTGCCCCAATCTCCTTAACAATGAATTTTTTGAGGTCATCTTCAAGCTCTTTAGAAGCCTTTTCCCCAGCTTTAAGCACCACAAAGGCCACAATTGCACTTCCCTTTATCTCATGGGGTCTTCCCACAACAGCAGCCTCAGCCACCTTTGGATGGGCTACAAGAACACTTTCCAGCTCCATGGTGCCTATTCTATGCCCGGAAACATTGAGCACATCATCTATTCTGCCAAGAATCCAGAAGTAACCCTCTTCATCCCTTCTTGCTCCATCGCCAGTAAAATAATAACCATCAAACTTACTCCAGTATACTTCCTTATACCTCTCCGGATCCCTATATAGAGTCCTTAACATAGCAGGCCAGGGTTTTTTCAGAACAAGATAGCCACCCTCATTTACTCCAGCAGGCTTACCCTCTTCATTTAGAATCTCAGCCTCTATACCTGGTAGTGGCCTTCCTGCTGAGCCTGGCTTCATAGGTAGCACTCCAGGTAGAGTTGTAATAAGTATCATTCCTGTCTCAGTCTGCCACCAGGTATCAACTATTGGACACCTTTCTCTGCCTATAGTCTTATAGTACCAGCGCCAAGCTTCAGGGTTTATTGGTTCTCCAACAGTGCCCAGAAGGCGCAGTGTTGAAAGGCTGTGCTTCTTTATATACTCATCGCCAAGGCGCATAAAGTATCTTATAGCAGTGGGAGCTGTGTAGAAGACAGTAACGCCGTACTTATCAATAATCTCCCACCAGCGCTCAGGCGTGGGGTAGTCTGGAGCACCCTCATACATAACAATTGTTGCTCCAAGGCTGAGGGGGCCATAAACAATATAACTATGCCCTGTGATCCATCCTATATCTGCTGTGCACCAGTACACATCCTCATCCTTTAAATCAAAGATGAGCTTTGTTGTTATGGTGGTGCCCACATTATAACCACCATGAACATGCACAACACCCTTGGGCTTGCCCGTTGTTCCTGAGGTGTAGAGGATGAATAGAGGATGCTCACTATCTAAAACCTCTGCCTCCAGCTCAGGGCTCTCACCAGCAACTAAATCCTTCCACCAGATATCTCTCCCCTCAACAAAATTTATATCCGCCCCTGTTCTCTTAACAAGAATTACCTTCTCCACACTTTCAGCATCTTCAAGAGCTTCATCCACATAATCTTTAAGTGGCACAATTTTACCACGCCTGTAGCTACCGTCTGAAGTAATCACAACTTTCGACTTTGAATTCTTAATCCTCTCCCTCAAGGCCTGAGCGCTGAAGCCTGCAAAAACAACACTATGTATTGCTCCTATTCTGGCACAGGCCAACATGGCAATAGGCAGCTCAGGTACCATACCAAGATAGAGAGTAACTCTGTCACCCTTTTTTATGCCCAGCTTTTTTAGAGCATTTGCAAGTTTATTAACCTCTCTGTAAAGCTGGTAGTAGGTTAAAACCTTCCCTTCTCCAGTTTCACCCTCCCAGATTATGGCAGCCTTATTCTTCCTCCAGCTTTTAACATGTCTGTCAAGACAATTATAGGCAATATTTATCTTACCGCCAACATACCACTTAAAGAAGGGCGCCTCGCTATCATCCAGGAGTTTATCATAACTTTTGAACCATTCTACTTCTTTTGCAGCCTCCTCCCAGAGCTCCTCATAACTCCTGGAATAAATATTCTCATTGTTTATATTTGCTCTTTTAACAAACTCCTCACCTGGATAATAGATTTCCTCCTCCCTGAGTATAGATTCAATTTTTTTAGCCATATGTTTATTTACTCCATATTATGTATAAAAGTTTCCCTGTAACGTTCATTCAGATGTGCCTTTCTCTCTTCCCAGCTTTGCCTCACCAATCCTGATAACATCTCTCTTGAGCAAGAGCCCGAGAGGTTTCTCAGGCTCCTCAGGAGTTACAACTATAAGCGTTCCAACACCTCTCTCCTCCATAATATCAAGAGCCTCTCTCAGAGAAATGTCAGGTGTAACAGTTGTATACTTACTGCGCATTACTTCGTCTATATTCATTTTCTTCCATTCTTCCACTGGGTGTTTAAGTATATCTCGGAGCCTCACAAGGCCTTTCATTTTTCCCCTGGATACTACAGGTAAAGCAGAGATGCCGTGACGCATTTTAAGCATGACCTGCTGAAGGCTCTCCTTCTCCTCTGCACTCGGGAATTCTCTGCGCATGGCATCTTTAACCCTGTGTAACCTGAGAAGCTGGTTGAAATACTCCTCTGAATGAGCTGGAGAATGTATTCTAGTTTCAACCTGCTCCCTGTAAATTGAGTGCTCACCAGTCAACATGTAGGAACCAACTATAGCTACCATGGCTGGCATTAGGAGAGAATAGTCGCCAGTCATCTCACTCACCATAATCAGAACAGCTATTGGTGCTTTCCCCACGCCGCCAAAGAGAGCTGCCATTCCTATTATAACAAAGGCAGGAACCTCCTCTGGCGAGACAAGCCAGGGTAAAAGCATGGAGAAGATTTTCCCCAGGGCTCCTCCCACCATTGCCCCTATAACCATGCCAGGAGCAAAAACACCGCCTGAGCCACCTGAGCCAATTGTAAGTGAAGTCATGGCAATCTTTGCGAATATAAGAATAATAATCACCTCAAGAGGCAGGGCATTATAGAGAGCAAGTTGAATAAAGCCATAGCCCATACCGATAGCACCCAGACCTGAGGCTCCTTTAAACTGAGGGAACAGAAAAATTAAAACTGCTGCAAGGACGCCCACAAGAAAGGCTCCAAGAGCTGGCTTAAAGTGGTTCTTAATTTTCAGCCTGTCAAAGAAATCTTTTGTGGAGTAAAAGGACTTTATATAAAGTATACCGAAGAAAGCTGAGGCTGCTCCCAGAAGCATGTAGAGGGGTATCTGATAGATATTCCAGGAGTACTCCTCGGCTGAAAATACAGGTGTAAAGCCATCGTAGAGGCAGAATATTGAGTAACCAACCACACTTGCTATAGCACTGGGTATAAGAACCTCATTCTCATAGTCCCTCCTGTAGAGAATTTCAATGCTGAAGAGGGCGCCCCCTAAAGGAGCTTTAAAAATACTTCCAACCCCTGCACCTATACCTACAGCTACTGCTATCCTTCTATCCCTGTCGTTAAGCCTGAAGACATCTCCAATAAAAGAGCCAAAGCCTGCACCTATCTGAGCTATGGGTCCCTCTCTACCTGCACTTCCTCCAGAGGATATGGTAATTGCTGAGGCTAGCATCTTCACTATGGGTATTCTCCTTCTGATTCTACCCTTCTCTCTGTGGAAGGCCTTTATTGCAGCATCAGTTCCATGACCTTCAGCTTCAGGAGCAAAGGTATAGATAATATAACCAGAGATTAATCCTCCCAGAGTTAAAACAGGAATGAGCAGAAGTGGATTTTCTGGTGGGACCCAGGAAGCTGCCCTGCTCAGGCTCTCTCCCGCCTCAGGAGGTATAAAACCAGTGCTGCCCAGAAACAGCTCAGTGCCCAAATTTAATAGCTCATAGAATATTATTGATCCCACCCCAGAGATTATTCCAATGAGAGTTCCAATTACAGACCACTTCTTGAGATATCTGAACTGAGAGGTGAGGAAGTATCTAAAGGGCATCTATATTATAATTGGTTTAGATGATTAAATATAGTTTGTGATTTTAGTGCTGAGAGGTTTAAAGGGAAAGAAATAAATACTCTCCTTTTCATAAATATAGTAGAGATTCAATTTTTTAATAGGGAGGGTGGTTAAAAATGATTAAAAAAATACTTTTAGTTTTTGGAATTATTTGTGGATTAGCGGTATTATTAATAAAAACAGGCCCTTTCAAAAAGGAATCCATATCAGGTTTCGAGTCAGATGAAGTCATAAAAC
>CAZCRG010000108.1:0-5647 GCA_964501105.1 Candidatus Hydrothermarchaeota archaeon
TTTATATTCTTCTCTCTTATTATATTATCTATTTCTGACAGGCTCAGTCCTTCAGCTTCTATATCATAGGACTGAAGAAGGTGGTCAGCTCTGAAGAAATTTCCACATTTTGTGCATTCGACTATGGGGTCTGTGAAGTTGCCAACGTGTCCTGAGGCTATAAAGACCTCTTCAGGTGCTATTGTGGGTGAGGATATCTCCAGGAAGCCTTCCTGCAGGCAGAAGTATTCTCTCCATAGGTCCTCTATATTCTTCTTCAGGAGAGCACCCAGGGGACCATAATCATAGAATCCACTTACTCCACCATATATCTCGTAGCTTGGATAGAGGAAGCCCCTTCTAATAGCTATCTCCATGATTTTTTCGTGCATATCAAAACCCGGGATTATAATGCAGCTTTAACTAAATCAATATCTCTTACAATTCCTATTAATTCGCCTTCTGCGCTTATCACTGGTATCTGCTCAATTCTATTCTTTGCCATTCTTTTGGCTGTCTCACTAACAGCAGTCTTTTTTGTCACTGTGACTACTTTTTCTACCATTATGTCTTTTACCACTTTATCTGGAAATTCAAGTCTTTTCTTTGTAATATAGATTATATTCTTACTATCCCAGCCCCATTTGTCTCCTTCAGTTCCTCCAGAGAGTTCAGATTTAACAGTTTTTTCACTCACTTCCAGTACCTTAAGGAGGTCTGTATCACCCACAATTCCTATTAGCTGACCTTCATCACTCAGTACTGGGAGTGCCCTTTCACCTGAAAGTCTCATAATCTCATAGGTTACTTTTAATGGAGTACCCTCCCATATTGTAGTCATTCTATCTGTCATATACTTTTCAACGGGCTCATTCACACCAAGCTTTGCTATATAACGCCATATAATGTCACTAATTGTAATTATTCCGACAAGTTCTGAATCTTCGACAACAGGAAGTCTTCTGAATTTCCCCTGAGAGAAAATCTTTGCAGCTTCTTTAATATCTTCCTCAGGCGATATGGTTTTTACATCCCTTGTCATAAGGAGAGCCAGTTGCTCTTCTTCAGGATTCTTGGCAAAATCATTTCTTGTTACAATACCAAGTAGTTCTCTTGTTCCTCTTTTTACTACAGGAACTCCTGAAACATTATTCTTAAGTATTATATCGAGTGCATCAGCCCTGCTACCAGGTAGTTGAGCATAAACTACTTTATCTGTCATAATTTCTCTGACCTTCATTGTCTCCACCTCAGGTTTACTTATGCACAACTAAAACTGGACAAGAAGAAGTCCTTATTACTTTTTCAGCTACACTTCCAAGTAAAAATTTATCTAAACCTGTCCTTCCAGATGTGCCCATTACAATAAGGTCAGCTCCAATTTCTTTAGCAGTATCAACAATCTCCTCTGCAGGTACTCCTTCCTTTACAATTTTTTCAAATTTTATACCTTTCTCCTCAGCCTTCTTATTGATTAATTCAAGAGCCTTTTTACTTTCATCTTCAAGGAGATTTTTCATGTTTTCCCATACTATTTCTGTTGGAATTCCTGCAAAGGCGCTTATATCAACAACATATATACCATAAACCTCTGCTCCGAGAGCATCTGCCAGACTCAGGGCATGGGCAACTGCCTTATTCGCAGTTTCTGAGCCATCTGTGGGAATTAGAATTTTTTTGTACAACTTTATTCCTCCGATATTATTTTGAGTATATGACTCTTCTCAAACCTATGTATTATTCCTACTATTGGATTATATATATATTTATTGCCCCGGAATACTATAAAGTTTGCAATGTTTCCCTCCTGAAGTGAATTGTCTGGTAGATTCAGGATTTTCCTTCCATTAATTGTAGCAGCCTTTAGCACTTCTTTTGCACTGAACTTATAGTCGCCACTCTGACCTCTTGCTATCTTAAAAGTAAATTCAGCTTCTCTTAGCATGCTTAATGAATTAACCATTACATTGTCAGTGCCAAGAGCAACGAGAGTGTTTTCCAGTATATCCTTAACTTTTGGTAGCCCTACAGCCAGGGATGCATTTGCTCTCGGACAGAGCACAATTTTTACATTATTTTTGAAGACTTCTTCAAGACTTACATCGCTTGCTCTGGTCAGGTGCACAAGAAAGTCTGGTTTGAGCTTCAGGGCTTCTCTAACATCATCTTTAACCTCGCCTGCATGTATTGCGAAGAGCTTTTTTTCCTTTTCAGCGAGCCTTCTAAGGTTTTTAAGAGTTTTTACATCATATGAATCAAGACTACTTATTCCAAACCCCTGGGAATATTCAAGAACCTTTTCAGGTTTATCTCCGTCAGGTCTTCCTAATATTATTCCTTTTATTCCTGTTTTTTCCAGGGCTTCCTTCAGGAGCTTTGCTCCCTTCACTCCTCCTTCTCTGAAGTCTGCAAAAGCAAGAGTACCTTGAGCTCTCATCTCTTTCAGGGAATACTCTATTCCCTTTTTAACTTTGTCTTCATCTTTCAAAATTTTAAATTTTAATCCATTTGTGCCAACTCTCTCCTCAATACTTTTATAAGTACCAATATCCTGAGCAAGTGCATCCCCTATATGGGTGTGAGCATTTGTGAAGCTGGGGCAGATTATACCTCCTTTTAAATCTTCAAAGCTCTTTGGAGGCCTTCCTTCTCCTATCTCTTTAATTATTCCATCTTTGACCACTATATATCCTTTTGTAATCTCGAAGTCCTGGCCTTCGAGGATCAGGGCATTTCCATAGACCTTCTCCATTGTATATTAATAAGTCCTTTATGGATTTAAGCTTGTGTACTATTTTGTAAGAAAATCCTCCTAGGCTTTATCCTCGTCAAGTCTTATAGCCAGCCCTTCTTAAGAGATGTTTTACTTGCAATAGCAGTCGCATCTTTACCTGCTACTCCAAAAACTCCTATTTAACCCCCTTCATGCCTCAAATAGATTTAAAATTGACTACACTGAATACAAATCAAACCTCATCTCATCTTAAATAAAAAATAAGAATTAACAAGAAAACTGTAACACGCTGAAAAGAAATTTTTATATAGCCAGTTGCTGAGAAATACTTATGCGTAATCCAGTTCGCATTACTGTAGCCCTTGATAAGGATACCAGTAAGCTTCTTGAAGAGCTTAAAATTGAGACAAAGCTTTCCCAGAGTGAAATTCTGAGAAGAGCCCTTAAACACTTTGCAGAGCATAGAAAAGGTAAGGATATTGAAAAGAGCAGAGTTGAGACTTATATAGATATGCTGGCTCATGGAGAGCATATTATACTTGATGTAGACCACTGGCAGCTTTTTCTCAAGCTTATTGAGGAAAGTGATAAACAGGAGGAGTTCTGGGATGCTCACCGCAAAGTTGCCAGCTCCCATGCAGAACAGCTCAAGGAGAAGATAAGGACTCCTCTCGACATAATCAAGCGTCTTGAAGCCTGCAACTTCTTCAAACTCAGCTACACAGATGAAAAAGACATTACTCTGATTTTTGGCTCTGAGACAGCAAGAAAATTTATTAGGACTTTCCTTGAAGAGGTTTTCAAGGGTATGGGCTTCAATGCTGAGATAAAGGAGGACTTCACAAAGCTCAGAGTAAAGGTGCTGGATTGAATAAGAATTTCTTCTGCTATTCTTTAATCTTCTTTATAATCTCTCTGAAAAAGGCTGGCAGGTCCGAGGGCCGCCTTGAGGTAATAATATTACTGTCTACAACAACCTCCTGGTTAATATACTCTGCACCTGCTGCAATTAAGTCGTCTCTTATCCCCTTCCAGGAGGTGAGCTTTTTACCCTTAACAGCCCTGGCAGAGATTAAAAGCTGAGGCCCGTGGCATATGGCGGCAATTGTCTTGTTTTCTCTAAGAAAGTGCTCTGTAATCTCGACAGCTTTTCTGTTTGTCCTTATACTCTCCGGCCCTTTCCCTCCTGGAATAATCAATATTTCATACTCCTCAGGATTTACCTCTGATAGATTAATTGCTCTAATTTTGTAACCGTGATTTCCATCAACAACTTTCTTATTTGAAGCAACATCAACCTCAATGCCCTCTTCAATAAGCCTGTAGTAGGAGTAAAAAAGCTCCAGGTCCTCAAACCCCTCTCCAGCCAGAATAAGTGCTTTCATGATATAAATATGTGGGACACCTTTATTAAAGCTGTGCCCTTTTGGCTCTATCCTTTAAACACCTGAGGGCAATATCTTCCTGGCTGTCTCTTAACAGGTCTTTTGAGCTTCCCTCTCCAAGGGCACTTAGCCCCCTGATTATTACCACAGGTATACCTTCTCTGCCTTCGCCCATAACTGCATTTGCCATGGCAGCAATATTATCTGCCATAGCAACTCTTGTAATCTTGAGTTCTCTGTTGAAGAGGTCTCTTTCTCCCCTTCTGTCCTGGAGAGCCTCAATTCCCGAGCAGCCTATGGCAACTCCTACAGAGCCGGCTCTGAAGCTTCTTCCGAAGGAGTCGGCTATAATCACACCTATCCTTATGTTGAACCTCTCTTCAAGAGCTCTTCTTATCTCCTCTGCACTCCTGTCAGGGTTCTCTGGCAGGAGCTTGGCTTTATTCTCCTCAAGATTGCTCTGGTCAACCCCAGCATTGGCACACACAAAACCCTGCTTTGTTTCCACAAGAAGAAAACCTTCGCCCATATAGAGAATTTCCCGTGTTTCCCTCAGGATAAGCTCAACAAGCTCCGGCTCTTTACCTGTAATTTTTCCTATTTTTAATGCCCTTTTCGAGGGCTTAATTCTATCCAGATTGTAAACTCTTCCCTCAGCCTTTGCAACTATCTTCTCAGTAACAACTACTATATCACCATTTTTTAGCTCAAGCTTTGACTTATCAAGAGAATCAAGGAGAAGCTCTATAAGGTTGTCTCCTTCCCTGACAAAGGGAAAGTTAGAAAGTGGAAAAATTTCAACCTTCATGGTAAATCCTCTTTTATAGTTGCCCTCGTTAGAGCTTTTTAAAAATCAAGAATGAAAGTCTCCTTTTTAACCTACGGCTGCACCATGAATCAGGGTGATACTGAGATACTCAAGGGAATAGTGGCGGAAAAGCATAAAATAGCTGAAATTGAGGAAAGCGATGCAGTGGTTATAAACTCCTGTGCAGTAGTAGGTTTTACTGAGAGAAAAATTCTGAAGAAAATTAGAGAGCTCAAGGCTAAAGGAAAGAAGGTTGTTGTTGCAGGCTGTCTCTCTGCCTATGCTCCCCAGAAGGTTTTAGAGGCTGGTGCAGATTCTATCCTTGGCCCCAGAGAAATCCCTCTTGTGAATCAGAGGCTGGGCTCTGCTGAAGAAAGGGAAAGCTCAGAAAGAGTTAAGATTGAGTATCCAAAGCTCAGGTATGCTGATAGCTCAATAGCAATAGTGGCAATTGCAGAAGGTTGCCTTGGAAGCTGCAGCTACTGCGCCACAAAGCTTGCCAGAGGGAGGCTGAAAAGCTTTCCTCCTGAGAGTATTGCTGCAGAGGTTTCAAAAGCTCTCTCCCAGGGCTACAGGGAGATACAGCTCACAGCTCAGGACACTGGCGCCGCGGGTTTCGATGCTGGTGGGAAGCTTCCGGAGCTTCTGGAGGGAATAGCACCCCTTTGGGGAGATTTAAGACTAAGGGTGGAGATGATGAACCCCACCGTGGACCTGAGACTTCGTGATATTGTGCACGAG
>CAZCRG010000109.1:0-5526 GCA_964501105.1 Candidatus Hydrothermarchaeota archaeon
GAACAATCCTGGGATAGTGGACACAAATCCCCCTGACAGAGACACCACTTTTCCTTATAATATTCGTAATCTCTCTGAAATAACTTTCAAATCTGCTCTTATTGGAAATTATATCATAACTTTCAGGATAATTTCGTTTCAACCACAACTTAAACTCTTTTCCAGCAGCCTTTAAGTTTAGAAACTCAAACCAGTAAAAATCTACAAAACTTTTTGTTTGTCTGATTAGTTGCTCAACATCTACTAAATCAGGAATTATTGGTGAGATAAATGCGTAGTTCCTGATTCTACTTTCATGAAGTCCCTTCAATGCTTCTATTCTTTTTTTATTGGGAGGCGAAAAGGGCTCAACTTCCTTTTTAACCCTGCCTTCAAAGCTGTTTATTGTAAGTCCAACCTCTATATTGTTAAATTCTCTGAATATATCAATATCTCTTAGAACTAAATCTGACTTTGTCAAAATGGATAACCTTGTTGATTTGCTCATGCTCCTCAAGACATTTCTGGTTAGTTCAATCTCCTTTTCAATTGGCTGGTAAGGATCGCTAACACTGCACATATAAACTTTTCCGTTAACATTTCTTCTAGCAAGTTCTGGTAAATTTTCCCTTACTACAACCCAGGAACCCCATTTGCCATAGTTGTACCATCTACGCATAAACTTTGCATAGCAATACTTGCATGCGTGCTGGCAGCCCACATATTGATTTATAACATAATCTGCTCCTGGTATTCCCGTGGTAGCAAAGGCTTTTCTTGCCCTGATTTTTATTATTTTCATTTTTACCAGCTTTTCCTTTTGTATGTATTAAATTATTTAAATGTGTTATAAAAAATATTCTATATCCTCTTCTATTTGCTTTTCTGCTCACACCATCTTACCTGCAATATTCATAGATACATATAACAAAAGTATAGAGCAAATATTTTTATTGGCAGTGTTTTTATAAATCATCATGCAGTTTTTGAGAGGATTACATTCTGAGATTCAGAGGCTTAGAGAACTTGAGCTTTCTGAGCTCCTTGAGAAGGCCTGGGAGGTAAGGCAGAAGAACTTCCTGCCAGAGCTTTATGTATCTGCCCCTGGCTTGAAGCGATATCATATTGAGCACTTTTCCAATACCTCAGGGAAGTTTATAAATGTGAGTGTAACAGGAAGTGAGTGCTCTCTCCACTGCGACCACTGTAATGCCAGGCTTCTTGAGTCAATGACTCCTGCAGCCACGCCCGAGAGACTCCTGAAAATTGGGGAAGAGGTTAAGGCAAGGGGAGGTGAGGGAATACTTATAAGTGGAGGGGCTGATGCCAGTGGCAGAGTTCCCCTTGACTCCTATTATGAAACCATAAAAAAGCTCAAGTCCCTTGGACTCAAGGTGATAGTCCACTCAGGTCTTGTTGGAAAGGACGAGGCAAAGGCTCTTAAAGAGGCTGGCGTTGACCAGGTTCTTCTTGATATTATAGGTGACTATTCCACCATAAACAGAGTTTACCACCTGAAGAGAAAGCCAGTGGAATATCTTTCCTCAATGATAAATCTTAAAAATGCTGGCCTTGAAATTGCACCCCATATAGTTGTTGGGCTTCATTATGGCGAGATAAAGGGAGAGTACAACGCTCTTGAAATGATATCCTCAGTTTCTCCAGAAATTATTGTTTTTGTAGTTTTAACTCCAAAGCCCGAGACAAAAATGGCAGGAGTTAAAACTCCTGAACCTGAGGAGATTGCCAGGCTAATAGCTATAGGGAGAATACTTAATCCAGAAGTTAAAATTAATCTGGGCTGTGCCAAGCCTGCCGGTGATAAAGTTGAAATAGAAACTCTGGCTTTAAAGGCTGGGGTTAACACTATAGCCTATCCCAGTGATGAAGCCTTGAACTATGCTGAAGAGTTAGGATTGAAGCTTAAATTTTCAGAACTCTGCTGCACTCTGGTTTAATTTTTTTCAAAGGGAAGTACCACCATGGGCTTTAAACTTTTTAATCTAAGCTACCAGAACTGGAAGGATACCCAGCTTATATATCATGCTCTTGCTGAACTCGGTATAGAGTCTCTTGTGATTCAGCAGACCTCTGAGAGCTATATCTGCCTGGGAATGTTCAACAGTGCCACAGAACTTGACTTTGATTATCTCAGGAAGAAGAATATTCCTGTTTTCAGGCGTGAGATTGGCGGAGGCACTGTATGGCTTGATAGAGCACAGGTCTTCTATCATTTAATTATAAAAAGGGATAATCCTCTCTGTCCCGTGAGGAATGAAACTTTTTTCACCCGTTTTCTCCAGCCTGTAATAGATACCTACAGAAGCTTTGGTATTGAGGCAAGTTACAGGCCAGCCAGCGATATAGTTGCAGAGAACAAAAAAATTTCAGGCAATGGCGCTGGGATTATAGGCGACTGCAAGGTGCTAAGCGGCAGTGTACTTCTGGAGTTCAATCCCAGTACTTTTGTTGAAGCCCTCAGGTTTCCAGATGAAAGGTTCAGAGAAGCTGCACTGGAGCTAATGAGGTCCAGAGTAGCTTCCTTAAGTCACTTTGGCATCGAAGTCCAGCAGGAGGAGGTTAGAGAGAGACTCATAAAAAATTTTTCAGAACTTTTAGGAGAGCTGGAGGAGGCAAGGATTACCAGCAGGATTAGAGATAAGATGAAAAGTCTTGATGCAGAGAGGTTCAATGAGGAGTGGCTTCTTGAGGCAGGTGTACAGAAACCCTGGAGGGAGCTTAAGATAGCTGAGGGCTGCTATCTCTTCCACTTTTCTAAGGATGGAGTTGAAATTTTTGGAAGAAGGGGCAGTGATAGTCTGGAGGAAATTGAAGTCTTGAATCAGGGAAAGCGAATTACTGAGATGGAAGCTGCTCTGAGGGGAGAGCATCTCGGAAGCAGGAAAATGTTAAATATAATAAAAAGTTATATTCCTGATAAAGCTGAGGAGATTTTCAGGGTTATTAAAGGAGGCTAGAAAATGGAGCTTAAGTCTGCTGAGGTTTTAAAGGTTAAGGAGCTGGAGTTTCCACTGGATAGACTTTACTACAGGGGCAAAAAGGCTCATCTGTGGGTTAAGGTTAAGGATGGTATAGCTGAAGTGGGAATGGATGCTTTTCTTCTTCACAGCACAGGATATCTCAACTATATTTCTGTTGGAGGTAGTGAGGTAAAGCAGGGCGATGGAATTGGTAATTTTGAGTCAGCCAAGTTTGTGAGCAGAATTTTCTCTCCTCTGAGCGGGAGAATATTGGAGGTTAATGAGGAGGCATTAAACAACCCGAGGCAGATTAATTCCTCTCCCTACACTACATGGCTTTTCAGGATTGAGCCCAGCAATCCTGAAGAGCTTGAAGGCAGCGACTTTATAAGTAGCAGCGATGAGCTTAAAGAATGGATTGAGGCTGAGCTGAGAGAGCTGGAAGAGGAGTAGCCATGATTGAACTTTTACAGGTCCAGGGCGAGAGTCCTGAGTTTGTTCAGACGTCAACAGCCGCTGCCATGACTCTTAAGCTTTTCCCCGGTAGATTCTACAGGGGAGCAAAGCTTAAGGCATTAAATCTCCTTTTGACCTACAAGGATGGGTGCAAAGCAAATTGCGCCTACTGCGGCCTTTCCAGAAGCAGAGAGATAAATGAAAAAACCTTTATTCGTGTTGACTGGCCCACTTTTGCTCTCGATGAGATTATAGCAAGGGTTAACCTTTATGGAAAGGACATTGAAAGAGTCTGCGTTAGTATGGTTACTCATAAGCGTGCCTATGAAGATATGCTTAGTGTGATAAGAAGATTCAGAGATGAAACTGACCTAAGGATAAGTGCTCTTATTTCTCCAACTTTAATTAGGGATAGAGATATGGTTGAAAGGATTAAAGCTGAAGGAGCAGATATGTGTGGAATTGCAGTGGACTGCGCAACTGAAGAGCTCTTCACAGCTTTAAGGGGTAGAGATGTTAAAGGTCCCCACAGGTGGGAGCACTACTGGAAGGTCGTGGAGGATGCTGTAGCTGTCTTTGGAAAGTACAATGTGAGTGTGCATCTTGTTGTAGGCCTGGGTGAAACCGAGGAGGAGATGCTGAGAGCCATTCAGAAGGCTTACAGCCTTGGAGCAGAGGCACATCTCTTCTCTTTCTACCCGGAGGCTGGCTCTGCCATGGAAAACCACAGAAGGCCCAGTATAGGAAGCTACAGGAGAGTCCAGCTTGGCAGGTATCTTATACACAAAGGCTACGCCAGCTATGATGACTTCAGCTTCAATGAGGCTGGGCAGGTGGTGAGCTTTGGAGTGCCTCAGGAAGTTATTGACGAGGTAATAGATGAGGGTATAGCTTTTATGACCTCGGGCTGCAGAGGGAAAGGAGATGAGGTTGCATGCAACAGGCCCTATGGCAATGAGAGGCCAAGTGAGAAACTCAGAAATTATCCTTTCCTGCCGAACAATGAGGATAAAAGAGACATAAGAGAGCAGCTCTGGGATTACTCATTTTAGAGGGATAACTATTGTAAAAGTGGAACCTTTACCAGACTTGCTTTTAACCTTCAGCTTCCCAGAATGAATTTCAACAACTCTCTTGGCAACAGTAAGACCCATACCAGTACCCCCATATTCTCTATTTGTACTTGGGTCTAATTGAGTTAAAGGCTGGAAAATCTTTTCAAGCTTATCTTCTGAAATACCAATTCCAGTATCTTCTATTTCAATAAATGCCTGGTTTTCTTTTTTATATACTTTAATATAGACTTTTCCACCAATATTATTGAATTTTATAGCATTATCAAGTATATTTAAGATAGCTTTTTTGAAAAGTTTGGAATCTCCTTTTATTTCAATAAAATTTTTTATGTCTACATTAATATCAACTTTTCTTTCTTTTGCATAGCTTTCCTTTTCTTTAATAGCCTGTTCAATCAGAGATGCCAATTCAATTTTTTTTATATCCACTTTTACCTGTCCTGTATAGAATTTACCAACATAAACAAGGTCATCAACTATATCCATAAGTTTTTTAATATATTTCCTTGAAATTTTTATTAGTTCATTATATTTTTCACCTTTAAATTCACTTTCAAGAATTTCAACACATCCTTTAATCACAGTCACAGGTGTTAGAATCTCGTGCCTGATATTTGCTATTATACTGGTTTTGAGTTCATCTAATTCTTTTAGCTCTTCATAGGCTCCCTTTAATTCCTTGTAAAGACGGGAGTTTTCTAGAGCTATGGCAAGCTGGATAGCAAGTTCTTCAATAAGAGGAATTACCTCATGAGTAAAGGCATTCTCTCTTGTACTTGAAATATAAAGCAAGCCAATTGGCTTATTTTTTAATATTAAAGGAAAACAGATATAGCTTTTAATTCCATCCTCATAAAACATCTCATCTTCGACAGTTTCCACTTTTAAAATTTCTCTAAAAACAGGTTTTCCAGATGTAATTGCCATCTTTGCAATGGATTCCTCTAAAAGTATATATTCTCCAACTTTCATTTCGCTTTCGGGGATTCCAAAGCTTCTGCTTCCCTCGAGTATAGCCTTTTGTCCTTGTATAG
>CAZCRG010000110.1:0-5510 GCA_964501105.1 Candidatus Hydrothermarchaeota archaeon
TTTGATGTAAAGCAAGTTTGATGTAGAAGTGTATAGTATTAATAGTGTGATTTATGATATATTTACTATATTGGTGTTGTTTTGTGAGATTGTTGTAGTAGAACGGAGTGGGGATTTTCCTTGTTGTTGGGGTGAAAGAAGAAGACGGAATAAGAGATGTAGGCCTGTCTCGTGGGCTCGGAGATGTGGAGAAGAGACAGGAGAAGGCAGGCTGGGAAGCCAGGTTGATAAAGAGTTTGCAAACTTCACTTCCTCCCTGACTTTTGATAAAAATCTCTTCAAATATGACATTGTGGGAAGTATTGCTCATACAAAAATGCTTTCAAAGCAGGGGATTATATCTGAAGAAGAGGCTGAGGCTATAGTAAATGGACTGAGGGAAATTTTCTCTCTGGGCTATAATGCCCTTGAGCTCAGGGCTGAGTATGAGGATATTCACATTGCAGTGGAGGCCAAGCTGAAAGAGCTTGTAGGCTCTCCAGCACTGAAGCTTCATACAGCTCGCTCACGAAACGACCAGGTGGCCCTTGACCTGAGAATGCTCACAAGAGATGAGATTATCTCTCTGGCAAAGGAGATTATAGCTTTCGAGAGGGTTCTTCTCAGTCTCGCTTCTGAACACACTGAAACTTTAATGCCAGGCTATACTCATCTCCAGATTGCCCAGCCTGCTACAGTTGCTCACCACCTGCTTGCTCATTTTAACATACTTCTGAGAGATCTGGAGAGGCTGAGAGATAGCTTTTCAAGAGTAAATATCTCCCCCCTTGGAGCCTGTGCTCTGGCTACCACCTCCTTCCCCATAGATAAAAATTATACTGCTGAGCTTCTCGGATTTGAGGCGAGCTTTGAGAACTCTCAGGATGCAGTTGCCTCGAGAGACTTCCTTCTTGAAGCCATGGCCTGCTCGGCTATATCTGCTATAAATCTTACAAGAATCTGCGAGGAGATTATTCTCTGGAGCACAGGAGAGTTCAACTTTGTTGAGCTTCCTGAAGCACTTTCCTCAACCTCAAGTATAATGCCACAGAAGAAGAATCCAGACGCCCTTGAAATAATAAGGGCAAAAGCTTCAATTGCAGCGGGAAACCTCACATCTGGACTGATGCTCACAAAGGCTCTACCTCTGGCATATAACAGAGACCTTCAGGAGCTATCGCCTGTAGCCCTTAACTCCTTAAGAGTAATGAGAGAGTCCTTCTCACTTCTATCAAAGCTTTTTAAGGGCCTGAAATTCAGAAAAGAAGCTCTTAAGAGAAATCTTGAAAGAGGTTTCTCCACTGCTACGGAGCTGGCTGATTTTCTTGTGAGGGAGAAAAAGCTGAGCTTCAGAGAGGCTCACCAGATTGTGGGCAGGGCAGTTTTAAAGGCGGAGAGCACTGGTAAAATAAGCTTAGAGCTTATTGAGGAGGCTTCTCTTGAAATTCTCGGGAGGAAGCTTGAAATTCAGGAAAAGGAGCTTGAAGATGTCCTTGATCCTATGAAGGCTGTGCTCAGCAGAAAGGTGGAGGGTTCTCCCTCACCCGAGCATAGCATGAGAGCAATTTCCAGGGGAGAGGAAAAGCTTAAACTTCTTGAAAACTACTTCACTGAGAAGGAGAAGATTATCAAAAAGGCTTTTAAAGAACTCCTGGGTGATTGAATGTACAGAGGCGAGGCAAAAAAGATTCTCGGCGAGATTGCAGAAGGAGATTTTGTAAGGGTAACCAAGGCAGGTAAAGTTTATGAAGGCATATTGATGCCCAGGAGTGAGCTGGGCGATTCAAAGCATGTGGTTATCAAGCTGAAGAATGGATACAACATAGGTTTTAATGTAGAAGGAATTAAAATTGAGCTGATTTCAAGGAGGAAAGAGAGAGAAGAGAGGGCTGAGGAGGAGTTTTTTGAGGAGGGTAAACCTCTGGTTTCAATTCTTGGCACAGGGGGTACAATTGCCTCAAAAATTGATTACACCTCTGGAGCTGTCCATCCCGCCTTCTCAACCTCTGAGATTGTAAATGCAGTGCCTGAGCTCAAAGAAATTGCCTCCCTGAAGACAAAAATTATTTTCAATATTCTTAGCGAAAATATGACTCCAGAGCACTGGCGCACTATTGCAAGGGAGGTGGCTAGGGAGCTTGAGGAAAGCAAAGGTGTGGTTGTGGCACATGGCACAGATACTCTAGCTTATACTGCCAGCGCTCTTGCCTTTATGCTTACTGAGCTTCCAAAGCCAGTGGTCTTTGTGGGAAGTCAGCGCTCCAGCGATAGGCCAAGTAGCGATGCTTCTCTGAACTTAATTTCTGCAGTCAGAGTCGCTCTAAGTGATATAGCTGAGGTTGTTGCAGTTATGCACAGCACAAGTGGTGACGAAGGCTGCGCTATTCACAGAGCTACAAAGGTAAGAAAGATGCACTC
Organism: Candidatus Hydrothermarchaeota archaeon; assembly: GCA_964501105.1. Lineage (GTDB taxonomy): Archaea > Hydrothermarchaeota > Hydrothermarchaeia > Hydrothermarchaeales > BMS3B > BMS3B. The sequence continues at coordinate 2,398 of CAZCRG010000110.1, forward strand.
CTCTCGAAGGGATGCCTTCAAGAGTATAAACTCCCTCCCTCTTGGAGAGGTGAGAGGAGAGAAGATAACCACCTTCCAGGAGTACAGTAAAAGGTCCTCTGGAAAGGTTAAGCTTGATGATAGGCTTGAAGATAGGGTAGCTCTTTTAAAGATTTATCCCGGTTTTCCGGAGCAGCTTATGGATTACTATATTGAGAACTTTAAGGGTCTTGTTATAGAGGGCACAGGTTTAGGGCATGTGCCCGAGAGGTTAATTTCAAAGCTGGAGGAGGCTTACAGGGATAATAAACCTGTGGTTATGACCTCTCAGACTCTCTTCGGCAGGGTGGATATGAAAGTCTACTCTACAGGAAGAAAGCTTCTCAAGGCAGGGGTAATCTCTGGTAAGGATATGCTGCCAGAGGTGGCTCTGGTGAAGCTCATGGTGGCTCTTGGAAGATTTGAGGAGTATGAAGAGGTTAGAAGCTTTATGCAGACCAATATAGCTGGAGAAATTTCAGAGAGAAGCCTTTACAATACCTTTTTTTAAGGTTGCCTTTTTCCTGCTAAAAGATGGCAGGTAACACCTTTGGCGAGGCCTTCAGAGTAACAACCTTTGGAGAGAGTCATGGTATAGCAGTGGGTGCAATTATTGACGGCTGCCCTGCAGGGTTAGAGCTCTCAGAAGAGGATATTCAGAAGGAGCTTGACAGGCGCAGGCCGGGGCAGAGCAGTATAACCACCCCCAGAAAGGAAAGAGACGAGGTGAAAATTCTTTCAGGAGTTTTTGAGGGTAAAACCTTAGGGACTAGCATAGCTCTTATGGTCTGGAATAAGGATGTGAAGTCTGAGCCCTATGAGGCCATTAAAGACCTTCCAAGGCCAAACCATGCTGATTTGACATACCACCTTAAATATGGTTTCAGAGATTATAGAGGCGGTGGAAGAAGCTCTGGTAGAGAGACTGTGGCAAGAGTGGCAGCAGGTGCCATAGCAAAGAAGCTCCTCTCCACAATAAATGTTAGAATTATTGGCCACACTGTGAAAGTTGGCAGAGTTGAAGCTGGAGAAGTGCCTCTTGAAGAGCTTCATGAAGCAGAGAGCAATCCTGTAAGGTGCGCTGACAGAGAAGCTGCCGAGAGAATGATAAAGGAGATTGAGAAGGCAAAAGAAGAGGGAGATTCTATTGGCGGAATTGTTGAGATTATTGCTTTAAATGTTCCCCCCGGTCTTGGAGAGCCAGTTTTTGACAAACTGGATGCTGAGCTTGCAAAGGCTATAATGTCCATAGGCTCTGTTAAGGGCGTTGAGATTGGAGCAGGTTTTAAAGTGGCTGAGAGAAGGGGATCAGAGAATAATGACCAGTTTTATTATGATGGTGGAGTAAAGACCTACACCAACAACTCAGGAGGAATTCTCGGAGGAATTAGCAATGGCATGCCCATAGTGATAAGAGCAGCCATAAAGCCCACGCCTTCCATCTCAAAGCCCCAGAAAACTGTAAATCTGAAAACTAATAAAGAAGAGACTATTGTGATTAAGGGGAGACACGACCCCTGTATTGTTCCCAGAGTGCTGCCAGTATGCGAAGCTATGGTGGCATTAACTCTGGCAGACTTTGCAATAAGAAATGGCAGTATAGCTCCAGATATGGTGAGGATATGAAGGAAGTTTTTGCACTTCACAATCTTGAAAGGCTGATTGAGATAAAGAAAGATAATAAAGTTATTGTTCTATTACCCAGGGTGGATATTGAAATTTCACCAAAAAATGGAGAAAATTATCTCAGAATGCTCAACAGTGCCCTGGATGAAGTTGTTCAGGAAGGAGTTAGTTCTCCTGACCAGATCTGCCCGAGAGTTCTGGAGAAGGTAGTAGAGAAGATCCCTGATGTGGAGCAGGCAGTTGTCAGGATGGAGGCTGAATATATAGTCTTCAGAAAGACACCCATAACAAAACATGAAACCCAGGAGATGTTCAAAATCCTTGCCAGGGCTGAGAGTAGAGATGGTGGAATTGTAAATATGATTGGTGCAGAGGTCACAGGTATTACAGCCTGTCCCTGTGCCCACGAGGGTATAGTGGAAAGGTCAAAGCAGAATCTCAGGGAAAAGAACTTTGGTGAGGAAGAAATTTCAACTATTTTGAGCTCAGTGGCCATAGCAAGCCACAACCAGAGAAATATCTCAACTCTTATGGTTGAAGTGCCACTTGGTGAGAGTATAGATGTGGAGGAAATTATTGAAGTTCTCGAAATCTCTATGAGTTCAAGGCTCTATGAGGTGCTCAAGAGGGAGGATGAGGTGGAGGTTGTCTACAGGGCTCATCTGAACCCCAACTTTGTTGAGGATACTGTGAGAAAAATTCTTCTAAACGCTCTTAATAAATTCCCGGAGCTACCAGAGGGCTCTTTAATATTTGCCAAGAGTGAAAGTCTTGAAAGTATACACCAGCATAATGCCATGGCAGAGTGCAGTACAACCTTTGGAGAACTTAAAAGGGCAGAGAAGTATTAGCACCAAAAAACAATAACCTATATATATGAGGTAGGAGGAAAATGTTTAATTGTATTTAGACCTTTTTCAGAGGTATGCTCATGTATTATGCAAGAGGCGCAGGAAATGAAGACGATATAGTTGGCAGGTTGGAGGCGCTTCGAAGGAGAGCTCCGCCTGGTGGAGCACCAGGAGGAGCGCCCGGAGGTGGTAAAGCTCCAAAGCCGTCGCCTGTTAAGCCACCAGAGGATGATGAGAGAAGAAGAAGATTATACAGAATTGTTGGTCTTGTAGTAATTGCAGTTATTGTTCTCGGAATATTCTTTATAGGCTATACTAAAATTATAAAACCCATGAAACAGAAGGAAGTAAAGGTTAAAGTTGAGGAGGAGAAGGTCTCCCAGGCCCTCATCCAGGGAAAAGAAATTGTTAGAGGGAGAATAAGAGATGCCTTCTCAGGCTTACCGGTGGAGTTTAAAAAGGAGGAAGCAGTGCTCTACGAACAGGTAGAGAAGGCTAAGAGTATAGAAGACCTCAAGGCTATAGACTACAAAGCAGCTGCCGACAGAGCTTGGAGGGATTACATAAGGTCTAAAGTTGATGAAATGGTTAAAATGGCTGGTGAGGATAAGATAGTCC
>CAZCRG010000111.1:0-5317 GCA_964501105.1 Candidatus Hydrothermarchaeota archaeon
CCTCTATATAACTGACAGGCTTCTTGGAACCTTTGATGAAGACGACCTGCGCTACCATGCCAGAACAGTTATTTTAGGCTACCCCTGCATTATCTCCACCTCGGGAATTGTTGAGGCACCTGCAAAGCCCAGAGAATTCTATATTGAAAAGAGCCTTTTAAAGGCTGGAGCAGAGGAGTTAATCAAGCTTAAAGAGAAGTACAGGGGGAGATTTATAGACTACGGCGATAAAAGGATGCAGAGGGTGGTGGAGGGCTACTCTGCCATGGCAGTTTTCTACCACTATCTAGGTGAGGTTTTCTGTACCAGCAGAAAATGCAGACTCTACAATGCTCACTGGCAGGAGGAACTTATTGAGGCACAGCTCTCAGAACCTGAGTTCTGCAGTAAGCATGAGGATATGCTTGAAAGGTTTAAAGAGGGCAGATAACACAGGAAAATAAGGATTGAAACCTGCACCTCTATAGTCAGATTTTTATTTACTCATATTTTATATGTTAAGATAGCTTCTTGAAAGTACAATGCCTTTAAGAATTGTTATAAATTGTTACTATAATTACTAATTAAACCACACTCACGAGGAATTATCATGTGCGGATTAGGTGGAATTTTTAACTTAAATGGAAAAAGGATTTCTGGAAAGGATATTACTGTAATGGCAGCAATGATGAAGGACAGGTATGACGGTAGAGGAGGAGGATTTGCTGCCTATGGCATCTACCCGAGCTACAAGGAGTATTATGCGCTGCACCTATTCTTCAGGGATGAGGAGTCAAAAGAGGCTACTGAGGAGTTCCTCAAGGACAGGGTGGCTATAATCAAGGATGAAGAAGTGCCCATGAGGAGTATAAAGGAGATACCCAGGGAGCAGATAGTGTGGCGCTACTTTGTTGAGGTTCCCCATAATTTTAAAGATAAGGCTGAGTTTTTGAAGCAAGAAGAAGATTACATAATGGATACTGTCTTCACAATTAATGATGAGATAGATGGCGCCTTTGTGGCAAGTAGCGGCAAGAATATGGGTGTATTCAAGGCAACAGGTATGCCCCAGGATGTGGCGAAGCTCTTCAAGATTGAAAAGTATAAAGCCTACTCCTGGATAACTCACGGCAGATTTCCGACAAATACCCCTGGATGGTGGGGCGGCGCCCATCCCTTCAACCTTCTCGACTGGTGTGTTGTGCACAATGGCGAGATAAGCAGCTATGGTACAAACAAGCGCTATCTTGAGAGCTTCGGCTACAAGTGCAGGCTTTTAACAGATACAGAAGTTGTGGCTTACCTCTTTGACCTTCTTGTGAGAAAGCAGAAGCTCAGCATAAAGACTGCTGCCACAGCTTTAACTCCACCCTTCTGGAAGCAGATTGACAGAATGCCTGAGCCCAAGAAGAGTATATTTACTGCCCTGAGAATGACCTATGCTCCTGCGATGTTAAATGGTCCCTTTGCCATAGTTGTAACCAATGCTGAAGCCATGGTTGGGCTCAATGACAGAATAAAGCTAAGGCCTCTCATGGCAGGTAAGAGGGATGATTTTGTTTATCTTGCCAGTGAGGAGGCAGCTATAAGAGAGATATCTCCCGAGCTGGACAGGTTGTGGGCTCCCAGAGCAGGGAATCCAGTTGTTGCCAAGCTCAGCGACGATGTAAAAGAGGAAATTATACATTAAGGTGATTTTATGGTCTGGAAAAATTTTCCACCAGATTTCTATGTCAGGGTTGATAAGGAAGCTTGCATAAATTGCTTGAGGTGCACAAGGGAGTGTCCCTTTGGAGTGCACGAGTACAACAAGGAGAAAAACCTCTGGAAGAGGCACCACGAGAACTGTGTAGCCTGCTTAAGGTGTGCCGCCACATGTCCCACAGGGGCAATAAGTATAGAGAAGCATAGAATGGAGTACTCTCCTCATCCTGTCTGGACAAATAAGGTTAGAAAGGATATAAAGATGCAGGCTGAGACAGGAGGAGTTATTCTCACAGCCATGGGAAATGAAGTTCCCTATATGAGCTACTTTGATAGACTTGTGCTTGATGCCTGTCAGGTTACAAATCCAAGTATAGACCCCCTCAGAGAACCCATGGAGCTCAGGACTTTTATAGGCAGAAAGCCTGAGAAGGTTGACCTTGAAGATGATAATGGAACAAGCCTTAAAACAAAGATAGCTCCAAATTTAAAGCTTGAAACACCCATAATGTTTGCCCATATGAGCTATGGCAGTATAAGCATTGAGGCTCAGATGAGCATGGCAAGGGCTGCCAGAGAGGTTGGAACCTTTATGGGCACTGGCGAGGGTGGATTGCACAAGGATCTTTACCCCTATGCCGATAATATCATAACTCAGGTTGCCTCTGGAAGGTTTGCCGTGCATGAGGAATACTTAAAGAGAGGGGCTGCCATTGAGATTAAGATAGGCCAGGGTGCCAAGCCAGGGATAGGTGGCCACCTGCCAGGCAAAAAAGTGACCAAGGAGATTTCTGAGACCAGGATGATTCCTGAGGGAAGCGATGCTATATCACCGGCCCCCCATCATGATATATACAGCATTGAGGACCTTTCAAGGCTGATATATGCCCTTAAGGAAGCTACCAGGTATGAAAAGCCAGTGTTTGTTAAGATTGCTGCAGTTCACAATGTTGCTCCCATAGCTGTGGGCGTGATTAGGGCAGGAGCAGATGCTGTTGTTCTGGATGGCTTCAAGGGTGGCACAGGTGCTGCTCCCCAGGTGCATAGAGACCACCACGGCATACCCTTAGAAGCAGCTATTGCAAGTGTTGACAGAAGGCTAAGAGAGGAAGGGATAAGGCACTGGGGAAGTATTATAGCAAGTGGTGGAATAAGGTCAAGTGCCGATGTTGCCAAAGCAATAGCTCTGGGCGCAGATGCTGTTTATATAGGTACAGCTGCTCTGATTTCTCTGGGCTGCACAGTGTGCAAGAAGTGCTACACTGGCAAGTGTGCCTGGGGAATTGCCACACAGGTTCCTGAGCTCAGGAAGCGTTTGAATCCAGATGAGGGTGCAAGGAGGGCTGCCAACCTGCTGAAAGCCTGGAGTCATGAGCTCAAGGAAATTCTTGGTGCCCTTGGTTTGAACTCCATTGAAAGCCTCAGAGGAAACAGGGACAGGCTTAGAGGCGTTGGTTTGAATGAGGTTGACCTTGAGGTTCTTGGAGTTAAGCCAGCGGGGTGGTAGAAATGCTTCAGGAGCTAAAGCACAGGGTAAAGGAAGAGGAAGACTTTCTGGTAATAGATGCCAAGGGAATATATTACAGAGAGCTCAATGAGCTTATAAATGAGGTTATTGCTCAGGGTGCCAAAAAGCTGAAACTTCTCAATATCAATGGTCAGAGGTTTATTGCCGATGGGCTTAGAGGAGATTATTATATTGAGATTTATGGTACTGCTGGCGACGACCTGGGCAGCTTTGCCAATGGACCCACAATAGTAGTCTATGGCAATGTGCAGGACGGTGCAGGAAATACAATGAATAAAGGAAAAATTATAGTGTATGGTTCTGGCACTGATATTATTGGCCACAGCATGCGCGGCGGCAAGGTATTTATTAAGGGTGAAGTAGGCTACCGCGTGGGCATTCACATGAAGGAATACAAGGAGCAAGTGCCTGTTATAGTTGTTGGAGGCACTGCTGGCGATTTCCTGGGCGAGTATATGGCAGGCGGCAGGATTATAATTCTGGGCCTTGAAAAGAGGCCAGAGGTTGAGGATATTGTTGGAGACTGGATAGGTACTGGCATTCATGGCGGGGCTATCTACATTAGAGGCAGTGTAAGTGAGGACAAGCTTGGCTATGCTGCAAAGATTAAGGATATAGAGGAGGAGGACAGGAAAATTATAGAGGAGAATGTGAGGGAGTTCTGCTCCTACTTTGACCTTGATGCTGAGGAGATTTTGAAGTCTGAGTTCACAAAGATAGCTCCAATATCACATAAGCCCTTTGCAGACCTCTACAGCGATTCCAAGGAGAATAAATAGATATACCACAGGTTTAATTACTCTTCCTGAGAATATTAATAATCATGAGAGTGCTTCCCATAGCCAGCGACTCCATGGGCACAAGAAGTATGGCCACTTTTGTCGAGACACGAGACTTAAAAATAATTATAGACCCCAGTGTTGCCCTGGGACCAAGGCGCCACGGCTTATCTCCCCATCCTCTGGAAATAGAGAAGATGGTAGAGGACTGGAAGGAGATAAAAAAGTATACCAAGAAAAGCGATACAGCAGTGATAACCCACTACCACTACGACCACCACAGGCGAGAGGAATCTGAGATCCTCTCTGGAAAAAAGGTTTTTCTGAAGCACCCTAAAGAGAAAATCAATCTCAGCCAGAAGAAAAGAGCCAGCTACTTCCTTAAAAAGCTAAATGGCATAGCTGAGGTAGAGTACTGCGACGGCAAAAGCTACAGCAGTGGTAGAACTGAGATAATATTCTCCCAGCCAGTATTTCACGGTACTTCGTCAAAACTCGGTTATGTGATTGAAGTATGCATAAAGGAGGGTGAGGAAAGCTTTCTCTTCTCCAGTGATGTTGAAGGGCCCAGCATTCAAGAGCAGGTAGACTTTATTTTAAGATGCAACCCCACTATTATCTATATCGACGGTCCTATGAGTTATATGCTGGGCTACCGCTATTCCAGATTTAGTCTCGAAGCATCTATTAAAAACCTGATAAAAATTGTTGAAAATACACAGGTGGAGACTCTCATCCTCGACCACCACCTTCCAAGAGACCTTAATTGGAGAGAGCACATGAAGGAGGTTTCAGAAGCCTGCAGGCAGAAAGGATGCGAGTTTCTGAGTGCTGCTCTTTATTCAGGAAAAGAAGAACTGATGCTGGAAGCAAGAAGAAAGATTCTGTATGAAAAATTTCCAGTATAAAAAATAGTAAAAAAAGGGGTATAGGCCAGCTTAGAAGACTGGCTTAACCTTGTACATTGTGATGCCAGCTTCTCTGAGAAGCTTCATAGCCTTTACGCCATCTGGTGGGAACACATGTATGGTGGCGTGGAAAGGTGGAACTGTCATCACAGTCTTGTACTTTATTGGGATTTTGTTCTTCTTGAGAAGGTCATAGGCCTTGTGGTAGTCTCCATTCATATAGTCCACTCTTATTGGTATGGAGACGTCTGTTCCACCAGGGACGTCGTCTACAATTAAGCCAAGCTTCTCCTTCTCTTCCCAGGCAGCTATATCCTCATCAGTAAGCTCTTCCTCATACTTTCCAGGAAACTCCTTGCTGTGGAGCCATGGGGCATCAAGTGGGTTCTCCTTTGCCATCTATTTCACCTCATAATATT
>CAZCRG010000112.1:0-5184 GCA_964501105.1 Candidatus Hydrothermarchaeota archaeon
ATCTAAAACATGCTACATATTTTCTAACTTACATGGAAAGCTGGCGACTTCTCGATACTGGAGTAAGAAGGGCTCATGAGAATATAGCACTGGATGATTCTCTACTCAGGGCAAAATCTAAATTTGGAACTAAAAACACCTTCAGGCTTTTGAAATACTCGCCACCTGCTGCTCTTGTTGGATTTCATCAGAGTGTGGAGCTGGAGATAAGGGAAAGCTTCTGCAGAGAGAACAATATTGAGATTAACAGAAGGATAACTGGCGGGGGTGCCATACTCTTTGATGAAACCCAGGTGGGCTGGGAGATAATAGCTTCTCGAAATTTAGAGTTTATTCCCAAAAAAGTGGAGGCTCTATATGAAAAGATAAGCAGAGTTGGAATAGAAGCTCTTAAGGAGTTTGGAATTAAGGCCAATTTCAGACCAAAGAATGATATTGAAGTTGACGGCAGAAAAATCTCAGGTACAGGCGGGACTTTAGAGGGCGATGCCTTCCTGTTTCAGGGGACACTCCTTGTGGACTTTGATATAGAGACTATGCTTAAGGCTCTCAGGATACCAACAGAGAAGCTCAAGGACAAGGAAATAGACTCTGTTAGAGAGAGAGTCACCTGTCTCAAGTGGGAACTTGGCTACACTCCTGAATATGAGGAGATAAAGGAAGCTCTTCTGGAAGGCATCAGGAAGGTATTTAAAGTTCCCATAGAGGAGGGAGAACTTACTGAGGAAGAGGAGAGACTGTATAGAGAGAGTCTTGAGAAATTTTCTTCGAAAGAATGGATTTACAGTACGCGAAAGGCTCCTGAGAACAGGTTTAATCTTTATTCAGCCAAAAAAACTGAAGGCGGACTTATAAGACTCAACCTCGTTACAGATATAAAGAGCAGGAAAATTCACTTTGCTCTCATCACTGGCGACTTCTTTGCCTTCCCGAGGCGCACTGTTTTTGACCTGGAGGCAAGGCTCAAGGACCATCCTCTTGAGATTGAGCAGATTGAGAACACTGTATATAATTTCTTTAAAGAGTATCAGCCCGAGATGCCAGGGGTTGAAGCGAAGGACTTTGTGGATGTTTTCTCCAAGGCTATAGAGAAGCTTTCTCTACTTGAAAGAGGCTTCACTCTTGATGAGGTAAACAGGATTTTCACTGTGGCAGGAAGCTATGATGAGATAAATAAAGCAAGTGTTCTTCTCTTACCCTACTGCTCCAAGGCAAAAGATTGCGATCTGAGGTATGAAAATGACTGCAGAAAATGCGGAAGATGCAGCGTTGGCAAAGCCTATGAACTGGCTGAAAGGCTAAAGCTAGAGCCAGTAACTATAGTCAACTATGAGCATCTTGAAGAAACTCTTGAGGCACTAAAAAAGAAGGGCTACAGTGCCTTCTATGGTTCCTGCTGCGAGAGTTTCTATATAAAGCATTACGATGATTTTGAGAGAATTGGGCTAAAGGGCATTCTTGTTGACATAGAAAACACTACCTGCTATGACCTGGGCAAGGCAAAGGAAGCCCATAAAGGAAAGTTCAGAGAACAGACAGAGCTCAATCTCAATCTCCTTGAAAAGGTGCTTTCTGAAAGGTCTAATCCCTGAGATAGGTACTGGGTTCTTTTTCTACAGCACGATAGGCTGGATATAAAGAAGAAAGTATTGGTAGAAAGATTCCAAGGAGAAGACAGATAATAGCAATTTTAATAATATCTAGGCTTTCAAGCCAGATAAAACCTGTTCTAAGACTCTCTGCTATGTGGCCTTTGAAGAGGACAAGAAAAACTCCGCCTGCTCCAATTCCAGCTATCCCTCCACAGATTCCTATAATTAGAGCTTCAAGCCATATTTCCTTTAGTATATATCCCTTACCGGCTCCAAGAGCTCTTAAAATACCAATTTCTTTTGTTCTTTCATTAATAATCAACATAAACATAAGTGCAATCATCAATATACCCATCATCCAGAACAAAATTACTGTTATCAACAGAGAAGAAAAAAGCCCTTCTACCTCTTTTTTACTTATGGTAGAAATCTCACTTATTACAAGAGCATCCACCCCCTCAATCGATTCAATTCTCTCAGCAGTTTCTTCAATTATTGAGGGGTCATCAACCCTTACGAAAATAGCAGAAATTGGCTTTTCAATATTCTCAGTTATCCTTGAGTCTTCAATCAACTTATAAGCATCTTCTATTTTAATAAATGCATTGTTATCAAGATAGGGGCTCTCTGTCTTATCCAGTATTGCAACCACATTAAAAATGTCATCGTCTGCTCTGAACTTCTGCCCTGGATAGTATTTAAGATTCCATCCAGCTATCAGAGGAATTCCTTCAGTACTTTCAATACTGTGATAAATCCAGGGCCTCACTATTGTGTCTCTGTCGGAAATTGCCACTATATTAATATATTGATAGCTCAATCTTCCCATATTAAAGTATTTAACTGGTTTAAAGAATATTTGAGGCTCTGTAGAGTGTACTCCTGGAACTCTCTTAACTTTCTCCTCAAAACTTGACTCCATATAAACAGGGTAAAGGTTCCCCTTTACAAATTCACTACTAAATACCTCTTTAGTACCCTCGGGAAGCACTAATATTTCAGCACTTAGCTTGGATGTGCTTTGTTCAACACCCTTATTAATACCATTCCATAGTATTGTAAAAGTGAATAGTGAAGCAACCATGGCTGTAAGGAAAAAGCCCATGGCTAAAGCTCTAAATTTTCTTTTAACAAGATTGGTTATGGCGAAGGTGTAGATATTTACTTTTAACCTTTTTATCCTTGAAGAATGCCTTATTCCATATAAACTCATAACCCCAGAGATTAAAGAAATTAGAATAATCGCCTCCTGAATAAAAAGGTGGGATTTAAGGGACGAAGTATCAAGGCCGACTTCAATGCCCTTTTTTCCAAGATAGTAGCTCAGGGGCCTCATTTCAATTCCAAGGAAAATTCCAAGTATAGAAAAAAGGAGGGATGCAGAAAAGAATAATTTTGCCCTTTTTGTTGAAATTAGGGCTCCAAGCGCTGAGAAAAATATTAGAAAACCTATAATTACTTCAGAATGTACAGAGACTCCAGAGCAGAAACCTTTAACTACAGCCTCTGTCACAGTGGTGATTTCTCTGGAAGGTAAAAGATAATGAAGGCTCGAAAGTACAAGTCCGAGGAGGGCAAGAAACAGGGTAGTAATAGCTTTACGGAGCATTTTTTTCCTTAAGAACTCCTGACTTCATATAATACTTGATACTGGCCTGCTTTGCCAGTTCCTTACTGTGGGTCACCATAACAAAGGTGATGCCCCTCTCCCTGTTCATCTTCAAAAATAAGTCCATAACCTCGGCTTCAGTCTCTTCATCCAGGTCGCCTGTGGGCTCGTCGGCAAGAATAATGTCGGGGTTGTTCATAAAGGCTCTTGTTATTGCTACTCTTCTCTGCTGCCCCCCTGAGAGCTGGTTGGGATAGGCATAGATTCTATCCTCCATTCCCACCATTTCCAGAAGTTCTCTTGCTCTCTGATAAAGGTCTTCCTCTGGCTTTTTACCTGAGAAAGTAGTTGGAAGAACAAGGTTGTCTATAACATTCAGAGTCGGTATTAAACTTGCAAACTGGAACATAAAGCCAATCTTCATATTTCTGAGAAGGGAGAGCTCCTTATCATTGAGCTGCCATATGTCAACACCATCAATAATTACCTTTCCATAGGTTGGCTTTGTTAGCCCGCCCAGCAAGCTAAGAAGGGTTGTCTTACCTGAACCAGAGTGGCCCACAATGGAAACAAACTCACCCTTTGGTATTCTTAGATTTACATTTTTAACTGCTTCAATTTCAATATTGCTTTGTTTGAAGATTTTTGTTAGTTTCTCAGTCTCAATAATTATATCACTCATAATCTATTCACCTGCCCTTATTGCTTCATATGGCTCCATTCTACTTGATATTAATGCAGGATATAGAGCTGAAATTACACCAATAAACACAGAGAGAACTAATGTTATTATACCAAGAGATATTATATCTCCTGTAGTAGGTAGAAGATAGGGGACTTCAAGAACCTTTACTACCATATTCTTAAATGAGGTATAGGTGAGCCAGCCAATAACTATCCCGAGTACTCCACCCAGAAATGTGATAAAAATTGCTTCAAGTATTATTGCCCTGAATACAAAGCTCTTTGTTGCTCCCATAGCTCTAAGTAAACCTAACTCCCTTTTCCTTTCATTAACTATCATAGAAAATACTGCAGCAATCATAACAACACATATTATCCATATCACTGCACTAAGTGCAAAGAGCCCTTTAAGTAGAGAAAACAGCTGTGTCTTAACAGTACTAACCACCTTTTGAGCTGGAAAAGCTTTGGCACCATCAAGAGCATAATTTATTCTCACTGCAACTCTATTGGGATCAATGTCCTCTCTTACTTTTACAAGAACTACAGATATCTGACCTCTCTCGATATCAAGGTCAGCAACATCCTCCCTTACCCTGCTCTCTTCAGCCATATCATAGACTGTCTCGATGGGGATAAAGGCACTGTGGTCAAAATAATCTATATTGAGTGTTTGAATTTTACCGGCAATTGTAAATCTATGGCCATAGAAGTATAACTGCACACCAGGACCCCAGTAATAGGCACCGCCTATTATAATATCATCTCTTCCAATTGGCTTCTTGAGTATATTTGAAACCCAGGGCTTTAGTGTAAAATCTGTTTTCGGGTCAAAGCCTACAAGAAGTAAATCCCACTGGGCACAGCAGCTTGCCTCAGCACTCTTAACAAATATCTGAGGTGAAGCTTTGTCAACTCCATCAACTTTGAGAATTTTATCAACAACTGACAGGTCCATATAAACTGGAGAAGGCTTACCGCTCAGGAGGGCAGTCTCGGGCTTCCCCTCATATCCCTCAGGCACCACAATTATATCAGCACCCAGCCTCTGTGCACCAAGTTCAACACTTTTTAATACGCTTCCTACAAAGACAGTCCCAGAGAAAAGGGTGGCTGCAGCTATTGCAACGCTGAACATAAGAGCTAAACTTCTGAAGAGTTTTCTCTTCACATTCTGTCTTACCATATAAAAGAGACTGAGCTTCTTCAATATCTTCCTCTCCAGTCTTTATATTTTAAACTTCTGAGCAGTTCTTTATTTATTTCATTATAGGTAATAATTCTTCCCCCATATTTACC
>CAZCRG010000113.1:0-4891 GCA_964501105.1 Candidatus Hydrothermarchaeota archaeon
GGTGGTAATATTATAGTGGGTGGTATTTTAAGGGTACCCGTATCTGTAACATCATCCTTTCTCAGGCTACCTCTGAGGATAGTACTGCCAGTTATATCCAGAATTGAAGAACCGGTGCTCTTTGTCCATCCTTGGGAGTTTGTTGATATGAGAGAAGAGAAGGTGCGTATTGACTGCAGGTTAGGCACTGGAAAAGCTGCACTGGAAAATTTGGGGAATATTATTGATTTTTTTAATAATAATAGGTATAAATTTGTGACCCTGAGGGATATGCTTAACAGAATTTCAGACATGCGTTGAATAGAGACCTGTTGAGAGGTAGATGACAATAATATTCAAAAGTATTCCTTGATGTAGTAAGATATATAATCATAAGGAGTACAGTTGTGGATATAAGTGAGATTGCTTAAATTAGAATGATTGAGTTTGCGCCTGTTATCTCTTGAGCCTGAGATTTGCTATTGCCATGACAGCTTTTTCTAAACCTGTGCCCATGTGAAATAATTTTATTAGATTGTAATATTGCATATTATCATTATAGGTTACTGTTATATGTGAGGATAAATTTTAAACAACATGGTAAAAGATAAAAAACAAAGGCAGAAGAGGAGAGTAGTATGAGAAGAGTTTATCTTGATTATGCTTCAACAACGCCAGTGGATGAGAGAGTACTTGAAGCTATGAAACCATACTTTTCAGAGAAATTTGGCAACCCCACGAGCTTCTACTCCTTTGCCCAGGAGGCAAAAAAAGCAGTGGATGAGGCAAGAGCCAAGGTGGCTGAACTCATAAATGCTAAACCTGAAGAGATTATATTCACCTCCTCAGGCACAGAGGCTTGCAATCTTGCTATTAAGGGTGCAGCCTTCAGAAATAAGAATAAGGGAAGGCATATTATCACCTCCAGCATTGAGCATTTTGCAGTGCTTGAAGCTTTGAAGTGGCTTGGGAAGCATGGGTTTGAAGTCACCTACCTTCCCTGTGATGAGTATGGTATTGTGAAGCCTGAAACTCTGGAGGAAGCCATAAGGGATGACACCATATTAATCTCTATTATGCATGCCAACAATGAGATAGGCACCTTAGAGCCCATTGAAGAGCTGGCTGAAATTGCTGAAGAGAAAGACATAACCTTCTTCAGCGACGCCTGTATAAGCAATGGTCTTGTGGATATAGATGTTGAGGAGCTTGGAGTTGATTTACTTGCCTTGAGTGCCCACAAGATGTACGGTCCCAAGGGCGTAGGTGCTCTTTTTGTTGCCAGAGGTACGAGAATAGAGCCTTTAATTCATGGTGGCGGTCAGGAGAGAAGGCTCCGCTCTGGTACAGAGAATGTCCCTGCTATAGTGGGTTTTGGAAAGGCAGCAGAGATTGCTAAAAAAGAGATGAAGAGCTATGTGCCGGAGATGGAAAAGCTCAGAGATTATCTTATTAAAGAGGTGCTGAAGATTGAGAATACAAGGCTCAACGGCCACCCTGAGAAGCGTTTGCCAAATAATGCCAACTTTGGATTCTCCTTTATTGAGGGCGAGGGCTTGATTCTGGAGCTGGACTTCAGTGGAATTAGCGCCTCCACCGGTAGTGCCTGTTCCTCTCCCACACTGGAGCCCAGCCATGTTTTAACTTCAATAGGACTGGCTCATGCAGAGGCCCATGGAAGCCTCAGAGTAACTCTTGGAAGAGAAACCACAAAGGAGGATATAGATTATCTGCTGGAAAATCTTCCAAAAACTGTGGAGAGGCTCAGGAGAATTTCGCCCTTCAAGGGTGGCTTTGATGAATATATAGAGGCAACAGAATGGAAAGGAGGACATTAGTATGTATAGTGAGACCTTAATAGACCACTTCAGAAACCCCAGGAATATGGGTAGAATGGAGGATGCTGACGGCGTTGGTAAGGTTGGTAATCCTGCCTGTGGCGATGTCATGTATGTCTATATAAAGGTTGGGAAGAACGAAAAAGGCGAGGAGTATATCAAGGATATAAGCTTTGAGACCTTTGGCTGTGCAGCAGCCATAGGCACAAGCAGTATGGTGACAGAGCTTGCTAAGGGCAAGACTCTTGAGGAGGCTGAGAAGATAACAAAGGATGAGGTTGCTGATGCAGTTGGCGGCCTCCCGAGGAGGAAAATGCACTGCTCTCTTTTGGCAAGTGATGGTTTAAAGGCTGCAATAGAAGATTACAGGAAAAAGAAGGCTGAAAAGGAGGAATAAAGAATGAGAGGAGAGGAGGTGGCAAAACTTCTCAGGGAGAGGAGACATGAAGGAGTTCTAGAGGAGCCCAGTGCTGTTGGAACAGAGGAGCACCCCATCTGCAACGACAGAGTAAGCTTCTATATTAGAGTAGAAGAGGGGCAGATAAAGGAGGCGAGGTATGAGGCCTATCACTGCGCCTCTGCCATAGCTGGAAGTGAACTCACTGCCTCTCTTGCTGAGGGAAAGACCCTTGAAGAGGCTGAAACTCTTAGTTTAAAGGACTTGGAGAACAAGGCTGGGAAGCTTGGCAGCACCAACAAGTGCTGCAAGGAAGTGGCAATCTGGGCTCTCAAAAAGGCCATATCCAGCTATAAAGAGAAGGCTGAGGTGTAAATGAGCAGAATTCTGAGGAAAATTTCAAAGTTGAAGGAGAAAAGAAACGCCATAATAGTGGCTCACCATTTCCAGAGTGCTGAGGTTCAGGATGCCAGTGACTTTGTGGGAGGCAAACTGGAGTGCGCCAAGTTTGCAAGAGACAGTGATGCCGAGGTTGTTGTGGTTGCTGGCGTTGGCTTTATGGCAGAACTTGTGAAGCTTTTTGCTCCAGATAAAACTGTGCTTCACCCCAGAGAGGATGCCCTGTGCCCCATGGTAGCCATGGTTGAAATTAAACAGATAGAGAAGGTCAGAGAAAACAACTTTGTTCTCGGGTATATAAAGTCAAAGCCAGAGCAGATGGCTCTCTGCAATGCTGTGGCAGATTTTGATAGGCTTGAAGAACTGCTTGAAGATAACTGCGTATTCCTCCCTGACCAATATGTTGGAGATTATCTCTCAAAAAAGCTGGGAAAGAGTTTTATTCTTGCTGAAGGTTACTGTCCGCCCCACAGCAGAATTCTATCAGGTGAGGTTAAGAAGCTTAAGGAGGAGCATCCAAAAGCTCCAGTTCTTGCCCATCCCCAGTGCAGGGGAGATGTACTTGAGCTGGCTGACTTTGTTTCCAACACCACAGGCATGGTAGATTTTGTTAGGCACTCCGAGGAGAAGGAGTTTATTGTGTGCACTGAAATTGGTTTAAGGCACCGCCTGGAAAAGGAGTTTCCAGAAAAGAGCTTTTACTTCCCCAGCGAGCTGGCACTGTGCAGAAATCACAAGAGCATTGACCTTGGTGATATCTATCTCTCCCTGAAGGAGATGGAGAAGAAAGTTGAGATTCCAGAGGAGATAGCCGAGAAAGCAAGGCGAGCGATGCGTGCCGGCGGAATGATTGACTAGCTACAAGTCGCATAATATTTTTATTCTTAATTGCCCAAACCTTTAGAAGAAGTTATTATTTCGCACCTTCACCTGGTGTAAGACAGATGAGGTCTCAGATGGATACAGAAACAAAGAGTAAAATCATTAAAACTGCCCGGAGACTTTTCACAAGAAAGGGGTATTTTAACACATCCATTCGGGACATCTCGCGGGAGGCTGGGCTAAGCATAGGGGCGATATACCACTACTTTGACGGAAAAGAAGATATTGCGGAGTATCTCTACAACGACACCATACAGTTTCTCATGAGAAACCTGAAAGAGGCACTCGGCGATGAGAAGGATGTTAAAGAGAAATTCAGGAGAATTATTGAAGTATTCTACAGGCTTACCGATGAGTTTCCAGATATTATGGAGTACGCCCTGTATGTAAAGCATAGAGAAATCCTGAGGGACAACCGCACCATCTGTTCATCAGACCCCTTTGACTATATCATGGAAATAGTATCGGATGCCATTGTAAAGGGGAAAATCAGGGAGATGGATCCTCTGCTGGCAACTGCAACTTTGATGGGGCTTCCAATCAGGCTGATAACCCTAAAGCTGGACGGTGTTATTCGGGACAGCCTTTTAAATTATGTGGATGAAACTCTTGATTCCTGCTGGAGGGCGCTGAGAGGGTAGTTTCAAGTAGCTTTTCACAGGTTATTATTTTGCGATAGAACGAACGTTCGTTCGATATAGGAGGAAAAGACATGAAGAGACTGGCAATAATTGTAAGGGAAGATGCCTACGATAGAATTTTGACCCCTCTGGCTTTTGCCTACCTCGGGGCCGCCTCTGACATGGAGGTTGATATGCTTTTCGTAAACTGGGCTGCAAAGGTACTGACAAAAGGTGGTGCAGAGAATTTGAAGGTCTCAAAGGAGCATGAGGGCAGCGATGAGATGATAAAAGCTAAGGTGGCTGAGGCTGGGCTTCCCACAGATGTGTACGAGATTATCAAGGGGCTGAAGGCTACTGGAAAGGTAAGGATGTATGTGTGCAGCCTTGCTGCGCAGATTTTTGATGTTACCGAGGAGAACCTTGTGCCGGAAGCTGAGGACATAGTTGGAGCAACCTGGTTCCTACTGGAAAAGGCTCAGAAGGCAGACACAGTCCTTACATTCTAAAGGGTGAGAGGCTTGGTAGAAGCTGATGAGGTACTGGATGTTTCTGGCATGGCTTGTCCCATGCCAATTTTTAGAGTAAAACAGACATTATCCAAAATGGAACCAGGGAAGGTTTTAAAGGTCATAGCCACTGATAAGGGCACCAGAAAGGACATTCCAGCATGGGTTAAGCATACTGGAAATGAGCTCCTGGATATGAGTGAAGAAGGCGAGAAATTTATCTATCTAATTAAGATCAGAGAGAAAGCATGAACAAAGTCATCGTTT
>CAZCRG010000114.1:0-4743 GCA_964501105.1 Candidatus Hydrothermarchaeota archaeon
CAATTGAAGAGGATTTTACAGGCAAAAAATGTAATGAAGTAGCTGACAGGCTAAATTTACCATGCCTGATTAAAGAACAAGGTTTTTGTGTTGTAGACCATCTTAAGAAAGAAAAATCACCATATAAAATTATAAAAAAAGACAGTATAAACGGTAAGACTGCATTTACAGAAATTATTGCTTATCCAGTATTATCTAAGGATAAACTTAGTAAAGCATTAATAATCTACAAGAATATAACAGACAAAGTGCTCCTAGAAAGAGAGGAGAAACTTATAAATAAGGTCTCAGAGCTTCTCAACAAAAAAGAAAAAATCAACAAAATATTTAAAATTGTTGTAGATGGACTGACTGAACTTCTTGGATATAGAGTTGCTGCGATACATATATTGAGTCGTGATAAAAACTATTTAGAGGTTACTGCCTACAGTGCCCCTGATACTCTTTTAGAAAAACTCAAAGAGATAACTGGTATATCTCCCGAAGGATACAAAATACCTATTAGAGAAGGAAGTATATTTTATGACATTATAAGAAATAAAAAGCATATTATAACAGAAGATATTGAGGCTCTTTTGAAAGACCATACTGATAAAGAATCACTTAAACCTCTGGCTTCTATTCTCGCAAAGGTTTCAGGGATTAAAGCTGGCCTGGGTGTTCCTCTTTTAAGTGGTGATAAATTTGTAGGAGTTATAGGTGTAGCATCAACCCACAAACTTACAGGAATGGATGCCCTCAGACTTTACAGACTTGCATCAAGAATAGGCTTGAGATTTGAGAGAGCAAAACTCTACGAAGAACTCGAATCTGCTTATAATGAATTAAGTGGAGCCTACAATAAACTAAAAGAATCAAGAGATATGTACAGAGCACTTATTGAAAACTCAAGAAATGGTATCTATATATTCCAAGATGGAAAATTTAAGCTTGTAAATAGTGGTATGGAAGAGATAAGCGGCTATAGTGAGGAGGAGCTTCTCAATATTGACCCTCTGGAGCTTATTCATCCAGAGCACAGGGAAAAAGTGAAGAAAATGGTCTCTAAAGCCATGACAGGAGAAACTGAGGGCATCCCAGAAGAATTTGAAGTAAAGATCCTGAGAAAAGATAGGAGCATTTGCTGGGCCATAATAAAAAATGTTCTGATTCAGTATAATGGTAAACTTGCCATTCTGGGCAATGTATCAGATATTACTGAAAATAAGCTGGCAGAGGAAAAGCTAAGAGAAAAAAAGGAGTTTTCAGAGTCTATTATCAGAAGTATCAGTCCAGATGCCTTTCTTGTGGTGAGTAAGGGAAGAATAATTCTGGAGTGCAATGAGGCTGTAGAAACTATCTGGGGTTATTCCAGAGAAGAACTTATAGGAAAGAGTACTGAAATTCTATATACCAGCAGAGAGGATTTTGAGAGATTTGGGAAGGAGCTTTATTCAGCCATTAAGGAGAAGGGCTACTTTACCTCGGAGGTGGAAGGAAGGAGAAAAAGTGGTGAAGTTTTCTGTGCTGAAGTTTCGGCTTCCAGGGTAGAGGGTAGAGAAGAACTGGTTGTGGTGGTAAGGGATATAACTGATAGAAAGGTTCTTGAGAGAGAGCTGAAAAAAAAGCTGGAGGAGCTGGAGAAGAGCAATAGAATGAAGGATATTTTTGTTGATATAATAAGGCATGACCTTCTCAATCCTGCAGGTATCGTGCGAGGATATCTGGATATTCTTCTTAATATGGAGAATGACGAGGAGAAGAAAAAACTTCTCGATATATCTCACAGGGCAAGTGAGAGATTAATAGAGCTTATAGATAATGCCAGTAAATTCTCAAAACTTGAAGAACTTAAAGAGATACCTGTAAAAGACCATAATATATATGAAGTGCTTGAAAATGCCTACAACTCTGTAAAAGGTATATATAAAGAAAAGCAAATCGATATAGAACTTCCAGAAGGTTCACTCTGGATTAAAGCAAATCCTCTTTTAGAAGACGTTTTCTCAAATATTCTCAGCAATGCAGCAAAATATTCTCCAGAAAGAAGTAAAGTTATAGTAAAAATCAAAGCTGATAAAAAATATATTGAAGTCAGTATATCCGACCAAGGTATAGGGATTCCCGAGAAATATAAAGATGCTATTTTTGATAGATTTAAGAGGCTAAAGAAAAAGGGTGTTAAAGGCTCCGGTCTTGGCCTTGCCATAGCCAAGCGTATTGTTGAGCTTCACTCAGGCAAGATCTGGGTGGAGAAGAACAAGCCAAGGGGTAGTATTTTCAAGGTAAGGCTTCCAATCAGAAGTTAGTCTTCCCTTATTTTTGGCAGGTAAGGGATGAGCCAGTCTATAAAGGAATCCACACTTCTTGTCTGGAGGTAGAGCTTTCCACTGCCATGAAATTCTGCCACAAGGCCTTCACCGGAGAGCAGAGTTGCTTTAATTCCACCAGCAGATCTGACTATGAAATCCAATCCTTTAGTGAAGGCCACAATATGTCCTGTATCCACAATAAAGCTCTCATTCTCAAGCTCTACCTCGTGGATGGCTCCAAAGCTGGAGAATATAGCTTCTCCATCTCCAGATAGTTTTAGGAGGAATAAGCCCTCTCTGGCAAAGAAAGTTTTACTTCCTCCCCACTTGGTATCTATATTTACTTCTGGTGAAGCTGCAAGAAAGCTACCGCTCTGAAGGTAAAGCTCTTCTTCAATTTTTGTGTGAAGTATATCGCCCTGATAAGCTGGAGCAAGCCCTAAGGTTCCTTCTCCGCCAAGAGCTGAAAATTTATTTATAAAGAAGCTCTCACCGCCTAAAAGGCTTCTCTTCAGGGAGCTTAATATGCCTCCCTTCATTTTTGTCTCCATCTTTATATTGGGACTCATATAAACCATAGAACCAGCTTCAGCCTGTACACTTTCACCGGCTTGAAGCTTCACCTCAGCCAGGCTGTAGGTTGGTCTATAGAGTATCTTTACCTCCATTTAAAACACCTGATAGTAGTATTCTCCCTTCTTTCTCTGCTCTTCATCCTTTTGGCTTCCTGGTTTGTTGGCTCTCGGCCTTCCAGTTTCGTGGTCTCTTCTGAAGGTGACGTCCATTTCCCTGAGGAAAAGGTTCATTCCAGATTGCATACTCATAGGTTTGGTGGCTTTAGCTCTTTCCCCGGGTTTGCCGTGGAAAACCATACACCTGTCGCTTATGTAGTCTATAAAGAGCAAATCGTGGTCCACAACTATACCAAGAGCTTCCTTCTTTTCTATTACTCTTCTTATCATTTTGGCTACTGCCAGGCGCTGCTCCACATCCAGGTAAGCTGAGGGCTCGTCCAGAAGGTATATCTCGGCATCTCTGGCAAGGCAGAGAGCTATTGCCACTCTCTGAAGCTCGCCGCCGCTGAGCTCTTTCAGGTTTCTTTCGTAGAGGCTCTTTAACTCGAGAGGTCTTGCTATCTCACTCTCAAAGAAGGGGTCTCCCAGAGTAGCTACTTTTGAGATTGCCTCAAGCACAGTGCCTTCAAATTCAGGCTTGATGTACTGGGGTTTGTAGGAGACCTTGACTTTCAGGCTGACCTCGCCCTCATCAGGCTCCTCCACGCCTGCCAGCATTTTCACAAAGGTGGTCTTTCCTGTAGCATTTGGGCCTAAAACGCCAATAATTTCTCCTCTATACACCTCACCCGCCTGAGTTTCAAGGGTGAAGTTGGGGTATCTTTTTTTCAGAGGCTGGAAACTTAAGAGAATCTCCTCCTTGTCTGCAGTACTGGGAGGTTTCACCTCAAATTTAACACTTTCCTGCCTTATCCTCACATTCTCCTCCTGGAGATAACCCTCAAGGTAGGCATTTATCCCCTGCCTTGTTGTCTTGGGCAGGGCTACAACACCAAAGGCACCTGGAGTGCCATAGATTATATTGACATAATCAGCGAGGTAATCCATAACCACAAGGTCGTGCTCCACCACAAGAATTCTTCTCTTTTCAGCCAGCCTTCTTATGAGCCTGCCAACTCTAAGCCTCTGCCTCACATCAAGGTAACTTGAAGGCTCGTCGAAGATATAGAGTTCTGCATCCCTGAGGAGGGCTGCAGCTATTGCCACTCTCTGAAGCTCTCCACCGCTGAGCTTTGATATATCTTTATTTAGAGTATAATCAAGCTCCAGTTCCCTTACAATCTCCTCAAGTTCGCCCTTCTCGTCAGCTTTTTTGAGAAGTTCTCCCACCTTTCCCTTTACAACTTTGGGTATGGCATCTACATACTGAGGTTTCACCACAGCCTTTATTTCTCCATTGTAGAGGGCTTTAAAGTAGTCATAAAACTGGGTACCTGAGAAATATTTGAGAACGTCCTCCTTTTTTGCTTCAGAACCCAGGTTGGGCACAAGTTCGCCTGAGAGTATCTTCACTATTGTTGTCTTGCCAACACCATTTTTACCCAGAAGGGCAGTTACACTGTTTTCTCTCGGGTATGGCAGTCTGAAAAGCCTGAAGCCATTCTCTCCATACTGGTGAATCTTGTCTTCGCTGAGCTCGTCAGGTAGATTAACTATGGTTATGGCTTCATAGGGGCACTTTTTAACGCAGATTCCGCAGCCTGTGCAGAGAGACTCTGAAATCTCAGGCTTTCCCCTTTCTTCATTCATAACTACTGTCTCATCGCCCATTCTGACGCCAGGGCAGAAGTTTATACACTGTAAACTGCACTTTCTAGGCTGACACCTGTCGTAATCTATGACTGCAACTCTCAAGCTCTTCACCCTGGGGTAAGTTT
>CAZCRG010000115.1:0-4653 GCA_964501105.1 Candidatus Hydrothermarchaeota archaeon
CTCACTATGAAGTATGCCCCTAACGGCAGTTTGCTATGGAATAAAACATATGATAGTGGAAAACATGAAGAAGCCAGAGATGTTGCAGTCGACTCCTCAGATAACATTATTGTTACAGGATATTCCCAACTGAGTGGAAACTATGATTACTTCACCATAAAGTACGACCCTGACGGGAATGAGCTATGGAATGTGTCATACGATGGGGGAAGCTATGACTATGCAGAAGCCGTGGCTGTAGACCCCATGGATAACATTATTGTCACTGGAAGATCCTATCTGGGAGGAAATCAAAAGTGGAACACTGTGAAGTATGACCCCAACGGAAGTGAGCTCTGGAATATTACCTATGACGGCAACGGGTGGGGATCCCCAAAACTTAGCGCTAACTATTATGGTAGTATCTATGTGTACGACAGGGTATCAAACAGTGGTTATCATATTATTAAATACAACACAGGAACAGACAACACAGTGTATTTTACAGTGGATACAACTCCACCTTCCATCATTTTCGTGCCACCAACAGATGCCAACTCTTCAGTAATTATTGGCCGCAACTATACTCTTATAAATGTGTCTCTTTCAGAAATTGGTAGGGCTTGGCTTGAGTGGAATGGTAAAAATGAAAGTATGGATGGTTCAGGGAGATACTGGTATATTAATAAAACTAACTTGAGATTTGGCAGCTATTCATATCGTGTTTGGGCAAGCGATATTGCTGGAAATTTGAATATAAGCGAGATGAGGTTGGTTAGTATAGAACCTCGAAAATTAACAGTCTGCTCCTCAAGCTGCAACTATACATCCATACAGTCAGCAATAAATGCTGCTAATATAAGCGACACAATATTTATCCATAATGGCACCTACTATGAGAGACTCACAATAAATAAACCTCTGACTCTAATTGGTGAGAGCAGAGAAAATGTGATAATTCATGGGTATGGTGGGACTGTAGTTCATATACTTGTAAGTGGAAATGGAAATGTGAATCTTGAGAATCTAAAGATAGCTGATGGAGATATAGGCATAGAACCATGGACAAACACAAATATAAAAAATTGCAATATATCCGGTAATAATATCGGTGTTTATGTGGGAATTTCAGGACTTCAGAATATTACTATATCCGATAGTGTAATATATAACGATATAACCATGGAGCGGGATTTCGGCAATTCTGGAAGCGTTAAAATATATAATAACAAATTTGAGACAGCAGATTTGGGACCTATTAGTTATAACGGAGAGATACATAACAATACTTTCATTAAATCTACAATTTCGATTACAGGTACAGGAAATAACATCTCAAATAATGTTTTCCAGAACAAAAACTATAACGAATATGGAATCATAATTTCTAGTGCAAATAATACCATTTCTGACAATATAATATACACTGAGGCTTATGAAGGCATTTTAGTCAGCAATTCGGAAAACAACAGAATTATTAACAACACAATCATAAACACAACAGCACATTTCATGGGTTATGGAATAGAACTTACATCCTCCAACAACAACCTCATCTCAAACAACACACTCTATGGTGGTATAAAAGATATCTTCCTCCACCGGTCATACTTTAACAACATCACAGATAACACAGCCTGTGATATAACCAGCGACTCCTCTCCAAACACCATAGAGAATAACACCTGTAACCACAATATTACAATTCCAACAACTTCAGCAAACATCACCTCATTTATATCTGCAAGCTCATCATACACCAGAGGCTCTCTGGCTGAGTTTAATATAAAACTCAAAATAAGCGAATATGGAAGTTACATTGTAGTGGTGAGCGGCACAGAGGTTACATCTGGAGACCCCATAGCTGGCTCAACTCTCCTCCTGGATTTAAGTGGCACAAAAGATGTTCCAGTGTATGTTTCAATACCATCAGCAATAGCTTCGGGCACCTACAGGCTTACAGCAGCAGTGTACGAGTGGAATGTCCAGAGTGGTAGCATTGGAAGGAGAGTGGGAATAATAGACCCCTCCCAGGTAATTTCTCTCTCTGTAAATTAGGAGGTTTAAGGTTAATGAATAAGAGAACTTTGCTCCTGATGACCTCTCTCCTTTTTATCACTCCAGTTTATGCCCTTCAGATAATTGCACCTCAAAATTCACCTGTAAATTCCACAATAAGAATTCAAATAACTGACAATTCTGGAAATCCCCTACCAAATTCCACTGTAACTTTCTCAGGAATAGAGGCTTTGCCAATAGTGCTTTTCACTGATGTAAATGGAAGCTGCAAATATCTTCCCTCAAAGACAGGCATATTGAATATCACAGCAGAAAAAGATGGCGAGCCTGCTTCTATGCTTGTTGAAATTTACACGCCATTTCAGGGGATTAATATCAATATACCTTCTAAGGTTTCGACTGGTAGCAAAATAATAATAAAAATAGTTGATAATTCTGGAAACCCAGTGGAAAATGCAATAGTCACATTAACAGGCATTGACCCTCTGCCCATAGTGCAGTTCTCTGACCAGAAGGGAGAAGTAAATTACAGAGCCATGAAGGCAGGTACATTAACTATCACTGCCGAGAAAGAAGGACATAGTACCACAGCTAAAGTAGCTGTTACAGAGAAAAGTGAGAAATCTGCCTCCAGTCCAGGTGCAGGAGGCGGTGGTGGAGGAGGAAGTACCTCCTCTATATATGAGATAATTTTATACCAGGCTGAAGAGGAGAAATTCTCAAAAATAGAATTGGAGCCTGAGAAGGCTTCAGAAATAATAGATATGGAAATAAAACCAAAAATGAAACTTTACAATGCAAAGTTTGAAATAGAACCTCTATCAAAGCTTCCTGGCACAATTCCAAAGCCTGAGAAGCCTGCCTATAAATACATGAAGATAACATTGAGCACATCTGCAGTCGAGGAGACTAAAATAAGATTTAGAGTTAATATAAGCTGGCTTAAAGAGAAGAATATAAATCCAGACACAGTTAAAATGCTCAGGTACAAAAAAACAAGCTGGGAGGAACTTGAAACAAAACTGGTAGAAAATAAAGACTCAGACTTCTTTATCTACGAAGCTCAATCAAGAGGATTTTCATATTTTGCAGTTGTAGGCGAGGAAAATTCTGGTTTTAAAATGGATTATAGAAAAGAAAACGAAGAAAAAAGTGATTTCCAGCGTGAGCTGTTTAATATACCATCCAAAGTTAAAGATAAATCATTAAAAAAAGAACTCAATGTATCAAAAACCAGGATTAAAGAGGAAACAAAAGATACTATTGTGGAATATGAAGAAAATAGAGTAAAAAATCCAAAAGATAAAAGTCTCTGTGGACCATCAGTCATAACTCTCATAGCATTTCTTATAACAACTGGAATTAAGAAAAAGGTTAAAGGATTTGATTAACAACTCTATGTCGTGTACTCAGCATTTATCCTCACATAGTCATAGGTCAGGTCGCAGCCAAAGGCAGTAGCTTCAGCCTCGCCAAGACCTAAATCCACTGTTATATAAATTTCTCTGCTTCTGAAAATCTCCTCTGCTTCTTCAAGCTCCTCTGTACCTTCAAAGGCAATGGGCTCCCCCTCTTTAACAAGACATACCTCTCGCTCTGAGTCTGAGACAAATAAGGAGATTTTATCCTGCTCAAGCCTGCAGCCAGAATAACCCACGGCTGAGACGATTCTTCCCCAGTTGGGGTCACCACCAAAAACTGCAGCCTTGACAAGATTTGAGCTTACAATGGCTCTGGCAGCCTTCCTTGCATCTTCCAGAGAGAAGGCACCCTTAACCCTAGCCTCAATATACTTTGTGGCTCCTTCTCCATCCCTTGCTATCATCTTTGCCAGCTCTCTGGTAACAAAATTTAAAGCCTCCCTGAAATTCTCATCAACATCCTTATTCCCAGCCTTTCCATTTGCCAGAAGCACAACCATGTCATTGGTGCTTGTATCACCATCAACAACAAGAAGATTAAAGCTGTCCTCAACAGCCTCTGAAAGAAGAGAATCTATCTTCTCCTCAGGAATATAGGCATTGGTGGTGATAAAGCAGAGCATTGTTGCATGCATTAATTCAGGTGCTATCATTCCAGCCCCTTTGGCTATTCCACCGATTTCCACCACAGTTCCATCTTTAAGAGTTGTCCTTACAGAAATTACCTTTTCAAAGGTATCTGTTGTCATAATAGCCTTTGCTGCCTCTCTTGAAGCACTACTGCTGGGAGAAAGTCTATCTGAAGCCTTCTCTATTAGTTTACCAATTTTATCCATATCCAGAGGTCTACCAATCACTCCAGTTGAAGCCACCAGGAGATTTTCAGGGTTAAGATTGAATCTTGATGCAGCAGCACCGCACATGTCTCTGGCATCTTTCAGCCCTCTTTCACCTGTGAAGGCATTGGCATTGCCCGAGTTAGCTACAATACCATAAACTTCACCCCTTGCATGCTCAGCCGATACAAACAGGGGTGCAGCTTTTACTTTATTGCTGGTTATCATAAGAGCAGTCCTGCACTCCTTCTCGCTCAGAATTAAAGCCACTCCATACTTTCCATCTCTTACCCCGGCAGCCCTGAAACCATCAACACACACACCTTTATCTATAACTTCCATATCCTCACCTTCCTTTAACTGCAACTACACCAAGAGCTTCTTTTGCTCTTTTTACC
>CAZCRG010000116.1:0-4649 GCA_964501105.1 Candidatus Hydrothermarchaeota archaeon
CTTTACCAATAGGTTCTAACTCATTAATTACTTCTTCCCATATCTCTTTTATATTGATTTCCACCTTTTCTATTTCTTCGGCGCTCTGATATTTTGAGAAAACTTTTACATCTTTAATTAGTTCTATTATTTTGTCTATATTTCTTTCAATAATATTCAGGAACTCTCTGGATTCATTGTCAAGTTCTTTCTCCTTTAGAATTTCAACAAAATTCTTTGCTATTCCTGCTGGGTTTAAAAGGTCATGGTGTAATATATCAAGTAAAAGTTCCTTCATATTATTGCTTTTTTCAAGTTCTTTATAAGTTTCTATAATTTTTTTCTCAAGTCTCTCTTTTTCTTTCTCAGCTCTATATCTTTTACATATATTCTTAACAATTTCAGGAAGCCTTTTGTAGTTGTCGTGGGATTTAACAATATAGTCAATAGCTCCTTTTTTCATAGCTTTTACGGCTATATCCTCTGAGCCCATGCCAGTGAGCATTGTAACAGGTATTGAATATTTTTTTGTTATCTTCTCTAGAATCTCAAGACCACCCTCACCTGGAAGAGAATAATCAAGGAGAATAAGGTCAAACTCCTGCATTTCCAGTAGTTTTTTTGCTTCTTCCCAGCTACTTGCAGTTTTGATTTCTATATTCTCCTTTTTAAAAACTCTTCTTAAAAGAATTATGTCATCAGGATTGTCTTCAATATACAGTATCTTCATATTTACCTTCCTATAATAATGGTGGTTGATTTGTTAATATCCAGTATAATTCAATATTTTCAATTGTTTTGATAAAACTATCAAAAGAGACAGGTTTTACAATATAACTATTTGCTCCCAGGTCATAGCAGTCTTTTACATCTTTGTCGTTAACAGATGTTGTTAGCATTACCACAGGAATACGTTTCAGCTTATTTCTCGATTTTATATACTTAAGAACTTCTATACCATCAATTTTTGGTAATTTAATGTCAAGTAGTATCAGTCCTGGCATGGGTTCTTCTCCATTTTCAGCTTTTTTTAGATATTCAATAGCTTTTTCACCGTCTCTTGCAATATGTATCCTGTTAGAAAATTTACTTCTCTTAAAAGCTCTTAGTGTAAGCTCAATGTCATCACTGTTATCTTCCACATAGAGTATATCTATACCCTTTGTGCTCAATCTTTCACCTCCTTGGGAATCTTAAAGTAGAAGGTGGCGCCCTCTCCAGGCTTACCAACAGCCCAGATTTCCCCGCCGTAGGTATCAATAATTTTCTTTACCAGGGCAAGTCCCATACCTGTACCTTCAAAGTCATCATCAGTATGGAGCCTCTGGAAAATCTGGAAAATTTTCTGGCTGTACTTCATATCAAAGCCGATACCGTTGTCATTAACATAGAAGGTATAGTAATCTCCCTCTTCCTTCCATCCCACTTCAATTCTCGGCTTCTCCTTATCATTATACTTCAGGCTATTAGAAATTAAGTTTACGAAGATCTGGTAGATTCTCTGCCTCTCAGCATTCTTTATGACAGGGAAGCTTTCTGGAAGTATAATCTCAGCACCTTTTTCCTTTATCTGGTACTCCAGATCCTGAAGAACACTCTTTATAATCTCTCCAGTGTCCACATCCTCTTTGGGCAAGGCTATTCTTCCAATTCTTGAGTACTCCAGAAGGTAGTCTATTATAACCCCCATCTTCTTGGCATTGGCTGTTATCCTTTCAAGATAATGTTTCCCATCTTCATCGAGTTTATCAAAATAATCTTCTTTTAAAGCTATTGCAAAACCCTCAATACCTCTAAGAGGAGCCTTCAGATCGTGAGATATAGAATAAACAAAGTTTTCTATTGCTTCATTTCTTTCCCTGAAGCTTTCAGTAAGATTTTTTCTCATTTCATTGAAGGCTTCAGCAATCTGTCCGATTTCATCTCTGCCCTCAACTTTCAGGTCTTCAATTTCTTTGCCTTCTTTGATCAAAGAAGAACTTCTCTTTATCTCCTTCAGGATCCTGTTGAGAGGCTCTCTCACAACCTTATGGCTAATAAAATATACAGATAGGAATCCAACAACAAGAAGAATCTGAATAATTCCAAAGAAGTAAAGTCTCTCCTTTTTTATCTCTCTCTTAACGCTGTCGTAGGGAGCAACAACACTTATTGCACCTCTTAAGTCTCCTACCTTGTAGCCTTTGTGGCAGGGTAAACAGTCTTCATTGATATAGAGAGCCTTCATGTATCTGAAGTAAGTTTTTCCATCTTCTCCTGTGACAATTTCATAGTATTCATCAGAACTCTTCTCTCTGAATCCTTCCAGTACCCTCCTCTCAAAGTTGTCCGGTGCGTTACGGGAATTAACAGGATTTAAAGAAGTTTGCTTCAATCTATATCCTGTGAAGGAAGTGAACTCCTCTGCAACCTTGGACATGAGTTTGTGGTCGCCAATCTGTATTAGAAGTGTAGAAATTGTTCTACTTTTCTCAAGAACTTCCTTTTCAAGAGCTTTTTTGTGATTTTCAAAAATTATTATACTCCCAAAGGAAGTAGTGATTATTATTACGGGTACTATAAATATAAGCAATTTGGTGCCTATACTCAAATCTGCAAACTTATTCAATCGCTTTCCTCCGCAGCTTTTGAATACATTAGCGAAGAAGCTCCTGCTAAGAGACCACCTATAGCATCATCAGAGAAAGCTTCAAGTTTTTTGAGTATACCTGGCTTTTTCATATCAAAGCGCACAAATTCAAATTTTGCCTTTGTCCCGCCTATATACTCGGCTATCGCCATGCCTATAATTTCATCGGCAAGAATGAAAACCTCATCCTTTTTGAAAGCTTCTCTGCTTATTCCAGGGATTTTCCCTTCTCCAGCAAGTTTCTCCAGCTCAAAGGCTGCAATTATCAATGAGTTGACATTTGGGTCTCTCAGAACATTGTCAAGAATTTTTCCTATAATCTCTCCTGCAGCCTCAGGGGTCTCAATACCAGGATGAGGGACAAATAGCTCCAGTGCCGTGGCAATAAGCTCCTCTTTTGATATTCCTTTTTGCTCTAAGATGGTGTACATGTTATATACAATAACAAAAAGGTAACCAGAGCAAAGAAGAATATTGCTCTATCAGCAATATTAACAGCCCTCTCTATGTCCTCTGGCTCAGGCTCTCTGCCCAGGCCAAGAATGTAGCTGCCTTCCTTTGTTAATTTAACTCCCAGAGCACCTGCCATGGCAGCCATTGGATAGCCTGCATTTGGACTTTCAGTGGCTGAGGAGAATTTCAGCATTACTCTCAGAGCTCTCCTTTTGTGTGAAGAAAAGAGAACTATCAGAAGAGCTGAAACTCTTGCAGGTATGAAGTTCAGTATATCATCCAGCCTTGCAGAGAGCATGCCGAAGCTTTCATAGCTTCTATATCCGATCATTGCATCTAGAGTATTCACAGCCCTGTAGAAGATGGCAGCACTCACCCCAGCCTCAGGACTTAAGCAGGAGAAAAGGGAGAAGTAGAGAATGGGGGATAGAAGGCTGTCAGGAATATTCTCTGCAATACTCTCCACAGAGGCTGAGGAAACTCCTGCTTTATTGAGCTTCTCAGTGGGTCTGCTCACAATATACACAAGAAGTTCTCTTGCTCTATCAATCTCGCCCTTCTCCAGGGCTTCCTTGACTGGCAATGTGTAGTCTCTCAAGCCTCTCCAGCTGAAGCTGCTTTTCAGAATATACACAGAAGCAGCTAATTTTGCGTAGCCGGTGAGATGGCTAAGAAGAAGATAGGTTAACAGGGCTGAGCCCAGAGCTATTGTGGAGAGCACAAGCAGTCCGCCAGCAAGACCAAACCGCTGAAGAAACTTCAGTCTGTTAATTGCCTTCCCGATGTACACAGTGGGATGTAGCTTATCTGGCGGCTCTCCAAAAAGTCTGTCGAGAACTAAGGATAGTATAAGGATATAAGCTGAGTTCAAAATTATCCCAGCCCGTGTCTCACCTTCACTGCTACTCCGCGCTTTAGGCTCAGCATTTCTTCTGCACTAACCATTGCTTTCCCTGTGGCTATGGGTTTATCCCGGGAGTCAACAACAATGACCTCCTGGTAGGGTTTAATTTCTCTGTCAACCTCTTCCACAAAGGCACAGAAGAGGCTTTTCCCCTGGCTCACAAACTCCACTGCATCCTGAGAGGCAACAACTCTATTTTTTGGGAAGGGAAGTTTAAGGAGCCTCCTCGCTCCCTCTTCATGAAGCACAACAGAGCCGTCGCTGGCTCTTATGACTGCCACCAGCTTATCTCCAGAGTAAACTTCTCTAACTCTGCCAGTTTTTGAGATTCTAACTCTTGTCTTTGTGAAGAGATGTTCTCCAGCACCTTCGCCGAAGTGGTAGTCGCCAATGGCAATCAGTTTTCCCTCAATATCTGGCTTTCCTCTGAAGGCTTCAATGTCAGAGAAGCTTTCCCCTTCAAGTCCAAGAAATTCCAGGCTGGTGTGGAAGTAAACTTTATCAAAACCTGAAGCATACTCTCCAATCACCTTCTTCATAAAACTTATCTGGGCCTCATCCGGTGTCTCAGGTGCCTCGTGCTGGGTAAGAGGGTAAACTTCCTCTATCTCCAGAGGTATAACTCCAAAGACCTTTGAAGCTATGCATATGTGGTAATCCTTAGTGCTCATTAAGCTATAGCTT
>CAZCRG010000117.1:0-4623 GCA_964501105.1 Candidatus Hydrothermarchaeota archaeon
TCTAAGCACCTTCTTAATTCAGAAAGAAATGCTTTTTCTTCTTCTTTTAGTTTAACATCCTCGTCTTCAATAATTTTATCGAACCAGGGAAAAAATTTATTACTTAATGTTTTTCCAATTTCTGTTATTCGAGTAGTTGGTGTTAAATCAGTGCCTCTTGACCCACCTTTTTTATAGAGATACTTTTCTACTTTTGCTTTAGAATATGGCTCTATTCCTACTCTTTTAAATTTAAATGAACCATTATCTTCAACAAACTCAATGGTCAGAATATGCTTATATGAAGAGTCGCTTGCAGGGTCATCAACTAATATTTCAAGGAGACTCTTCCCTTCCCTCTTAAGCAAATATTCCCCAATATCCCTAATTGCCTCAATCATTCCACAACACCATACTTTTTGATAATAACAGTCTTAAACGGATGGCAGTATTGTATTCTCATGACTTAACCCTCTATGACTCCTGTATTAATCATGTTATACGTCCCTCCGATTTACCAGATGGGAACATCCAACGATGATGTTTGTGGCAACATTGTATAATCTTTCCCAAAATACTGAATATTTAATTTTATACACTACTGTATTTAAACTTTTCTATATGGAAGGATTGGCATGCTATTTGGCAGTTATTTCGCTTATTTCATTAACTATTAGATTATTTATCTAACTAATATACCACCCAATAAATATTAGACTGAGTCAAAAAATAAGGATATAATACTATTAATGTCCCCGGAACCTACACCTCAGCAATCCTCTGTGTTCTCCATTTGATTTAAATCCGAGTAAAATAACCACACCTGTCAAAAGCACGCAGTATGAAAGTTTCTTTGATAGTGTAGAGTATTGGAAGAAGAGTTTAAACTCTCTGAATGTTAAATCTATGGAGAAGTACTTATCAAATAACAATAACCACAGAGAATATTAATTTATACCTTTTACCTACGTTATAATTATATTGAAATCTTAGCTGGGCATATCATGTATTTAACTGAAAGCCTCCTTAACCCCTTCTGCAATCCTCTCAAAGAAGCCTTTATTTGCCTTCTTCTCCTGCTCTGCCAGCTTCTCAAAGAGAGTCTTCATCTCAGGGGTTATCTTCTCGGGTGTTTTAACAATGGTTCTGACATAGAGGTTTCCCCTGGCTGAGCTGTTCAGGTAGGGCATGCCCTTTCCCTGAAGCTTAAAAACAGTGTGAGTCTGGGTAGAGGGGGGAATTTTAAGCTTTGCAGCCCCGTCAAGGGTGGGAACCTCAATCTCGTCACCAAGAGCCGCCTGGGAGAAGGTTATATAAATATCGGTGAAGAGATCACTGCCCTCTCTCCTGAAGAACTCATGAGGCTTAATATGCACCACAATGTAGAGATCGCCGGGGGGCGCTCCTGCCTCTCCCGCCTCACCTTCGCCTGCTATCCTCAGCCTTGCCCCATTATCTATACCAGGCGGTATTTTAATCTTGAGCTTCCTTTTAACATTAACTCTTCCGCTGCCACCGCAGGACTTGCAGGGCTTTGTAATAATCTCTCCAGAGCCTCTACAGCTCGGGCAGGTGGTGTACTGAGAAACCACGCCAAAGGGTGTCTGCCTTGTGAATCCCACACTACCTGAGCCCCTGCAGTTGGGGCACTGCTGCTTTCCACCTTCCTCTGCTCCAGTACCACCACAGCTCTTGCATGTCTCAAGCTTTGAGAAGGTCACAAGTTTCTCGCCGCCCTTAAAGGCTTCCTCCAGAGTAATCTCCAGGTCCAGCCTTAAGTCAGAGCCCCTTCTCGGACCTCTCCTTCTGCCTCCAAAGCCGCCGCCTCCAAATAAAAAGTCAAAAAAGCTGTCAAAGCCCCCAAAGCCCATATCTGAAAAGATATCGCCGAAGTTTACACCTCTGAAGATATCCTCTCTGCTGAACCTTGAATCTATGCCCTCATGCCCATACATGTCGTAGAGCCTGCGCTTCTCGTCGTCACTGAGGACTGCATAGGCCTCGCTGATCTCCTTAAACTTCTCCTCAGCCTCAGGGCTCTTGTTCCTGTCAGGGTGATACTTGAGGGCAAGCTTTCTGTAAGCCTTCTTTATTTCATCCTTGGTGGCATCTCTGCTAACCCCAAGGATTTCATAGTAGTCCTTCTTCATTTTGATTAACCTTCACTCAGTAAATTAAAGGTAGGACAGCCTATTTCTCGCTGTCCTTTACATCCTCAAACTCTGCATCCACAACCTTCTCGCCCTGCTCACCACTGCCCTGCTGAGCGCTTTCACTTTGCCCTGCTGCTGCAGCACCCTGAGCTGCCTGATACATACTTGCTCCAATCTCCTGAAGAGTCTTCCTCAAAGCATCTGACTTCTCCTTAACCTTAGCTATATCGAGAGAGGTTATATCCTCAACCTTGATAGCCTCTTCCAGCTCCTTAACGGCAGCCTCAACCTTCTCTTTGACCTCAGAGCTCACTTTGTCCTTGAACTCCTCCAGAGTTTTTCCTGCAGTGTAGATTAGGCTCTCGGCCTCATTCTTTATCTCAATGGCCTCTTTTCTCTTCCTGTCTTCTTCTGCGAAGCGCTCAGCTTCCTTAATCTTCTCCTCCACCTCTTCCTTGCTCAGATTTGTTGTGGCAGTAATCTTTATACTCTGCTCTTTGCCAGTAGCCAGGTCCTTGGCTGAAACATTCAGAATGCCATTGGCATCTATATCGAAGGTAACTTCAATCTGAGGCACTCCTCTCGGTGCAGGTGGTATGCCGACAAGCATAAATCTGCCCAGAGAGTGATTGTCCTTGGCAAGGGCTCTCTCACCCTGGAGCACATGTATCTCCACAGAAGTCTGGTTGTCGGCTGCTGTGGTAAACACCTGGCTCTTCTTTGTGGGTATGGTGGTGTTCCTCTCAATTATTTTTGTGAAAACTCCGCCATAGGTCTCAACGCCAAGGCTTAAGGGGGTAACATCCAGCAGTAGGATATCCTTAACTTCACCTGAAAGAACACCTGCCTGGACTGCAGCACCTATGGCAACACACTCGTCTGGGTTAATATTCTTGTAGGGCTCCTTTCCAAAGAATTCCTTCACAAGCTTCTGTACCTGGGGCATTCTTGTGGAGCCACCCACCAGGATTACTCTATCAATGTCCTCTGGAGAGAGCTTGGCATCGCTGAGAGCCTGCTTCATGGGCTCTATTGTGCGCTCCAGCAGGTCTCTGGTCATCTCCTCAAATTTTGCTCTTGTGAGAGTAATATTCAGGTGCCTGGGCTGGCCGTCGCTTCCAGCAGCAATGAAGGGAAGATTAATTTCAGTCTGGGTGACACCTGAGAGTTCAATTTTTGCCCTCTCGGCAGCTTCCTTGAGGCGCTGGAGAGCCATTCTGTCCTGGCTTAAGTCAATACCTTCCTCCTTCTTGAACTCTTCAATGAGATAGTCCATAATCCTCTGGTCCCAGTCGTCTCCGCCTAAGTGGGTGTCGCCAGAGGTAGCCTTAACCTCAAAGACTCCGCCTCCTGTCTCGAGAATGGAGACGTCGAAGGTACCGCCACCAAGGTCGTAAACAAGTATCTTCTGGTCTTCCTCTTTGTCCAGGCCGTAGGCAAGGGTTGAAGCTGTGGGCTCATTTATTATCCTGAGAACTTCCAGGCCTGCAATTTTTCCGGCATCCTTTGTGGCCTGCCTCTGGGAGTCGTTGAAGTAGGCAGGTACAGTTATTACTGCCTGGGTTATCTTCTCGCCAAGGTATTCTTCAGCATCCCTCTTTAGCTTCTGAAGAATCATGGCAGAAATTTCCTGCGGAGTATACTCCTTATCGCCTATCTTAACCCGGACATCATTCTTTGGTCCTCTAACAACCTTGTAGGGAACCTTTTTTATCTCATCCTGAGCCTCATCCCAGCTCCTGCCTATAAATCTCTTAATTGAGAATATTGTTTTCTCGGGGTTTGCAATAGCCTGCTTCTTGGCAGCCATGCCCACGAGGCGCTCTCCTGTCTTGGAGAAGGCCACCATACTCGGGGTGGTTCTTCCGCCTTCAGCATTGGGAATAACAGTGGGCTCGCCGCCTTCAATCACTGCCATGCAGGAATTTGTTGTGCCAAGGTCAATTCCAAGAATCTTAGCCATAATATCACCTCTTCTTTGCTATTTTCACCTTTGAGTAGCGAATAACCCTGCCTTTAAGCTTGTAGCCCTTCTGGAAGACCTCAACAACCTCATCCTCATTGCAATCTTCAAGCTCCTCAACAGCTATGCACTCGTGGAGGTAAGGGTCAAAGGTTTTTCCAAGAGCTTCTATTTCCTCAAGCCCCTCTTTCTTCAGGATATCAAGAAACTGCCTGTGAACCATCTCTATGCCCTCTACAAGGGGCTTCTTCTTTCTTGTGCGCCTTGCACTTTCAAGGGCTCTTTCAAGATTGTCCAGAACATCTAAAAGCTTCACAACAAAGGCTTCAATCTCTCTTCTTACCTCTTCTTCCCTCTCCTTTGCAGCCCTTTTCTTGTAGTTTTCAAAGTCTGCCTTCATATACTTAAGCTGATTGAGATAATCCTCTGCCCTCTTCTCACTCTCTTCAAGCTTCTTTTCCAGCTCTTTTATCTTCTCATTGACCTTCTCTTCACTCTCGCCGCTCACTGAACCACCTCAAAATTCAA
>CAZCRG010000118.1:0-4562 GCA_964501105.1 Candidatus Hydrothermarchaeota archaeon
TTATGAATACATTGGTTAAAGTTATAGGAAGCATATTAACATGGAAAAAAAAGAGGAGATTGAGGGTTTTGAAGAGGTGAAGGTGGCAGGAGTTTTTATGTCCTCAATGCCTGAGGGGGTTTCTCCTGTTGTCTTTCTTGAGAATGATGAAGAGAAGGTTCTTCCAATTTATATAGGGGCAGCAGAGGCCTTCTCAATTCAGACAGCCCTTGAAAATATGCCCTACCCCAGACCCCTGACCCATGACCTGATACTGAAGATTCTTGAGGGACTCGACAGCAGTGTTGAAAAGGTACTCATAGATGACCTCAATGAAGGCATCTTCTTTGCCAGGTTGATAATAAGAAGGAATGGCGAGGTCTTTGAGTTTGATGCCAGGCCCAGTGACAGTATAGCTATAGCTGTTAGATGCAAAGCTCCAGTTTATGTCTCAAAGGAAGTTATGGAACAGGCTTCAGTGGGTAGAGATGAGTACCAGATAGAGGGCAAGTAGCTACTCAAGGCACTCATCAAGCTCTCTCTTGATTCTCTCAATATCATCCTGAAGAGTTGACAGAACTCTTTCTGCCTTTTTTGTTATAACAGCACCTGAAGGTGATGGCTTGATTATACCCTTCTTTTCGAGAATTCTTAGAGAGTATCTAACCTTGTGCTGGGGTAAGCCGCTTATTTCTGAAAGCTTTATAATGCCCACTGGCTGAAGCTCCTTAACCAGCCTCAGGATTTTCACATGACGCTTGAGAAGTTCAATTTCCTCCAGGACACTTGAGAGCATCTTCTGACCCCTAAATTTTAATACTAGAAATTATTAACTCTCAATGATATTTAATATTAGTGGATGGTTATGAAAGCAGTAATTTCAAAAGCAGGAGATATAGAGGGAAGGGTAAGGGCGCCCCCTTCCAAAAGCTATACTCACAGGGCCTTTGTCATCTCTGGCCTGGCAGAGGGAAACTCCAGAATAAAGGAGCCACTTCTATCAGGTGACACCCTGGCAACTTTAAGAGCCATGGAAGCCTTTGGAGCAGGGGTTGAGAAGGGCAGAGATGAGGTTTTAATCAGAGGCGCCTCTGGCAGGTTGAAGTCTCCTGAAGTTATAGACTGTGAGAACTCTGGTACCAGCCTGAGGCTATTAACTGGTGTGGCAGCCCTTGATGGAGAGGTTATGCTTACTGGCGATGCTTCCCTCAGGAAAAGGCCTGTTCAGCCTCTTCTTGATGCTTTAGCTCAGATGGGTGTGAAGTCTGAAACTTTGAAGGCCAATGGCAGGCCGCCTCTGAAAGTTTATGGCAGGGGCAAAATAGAGGGTGGTGAGGTTAAGATTAGAGGAGATATGAGTTCTCAGTTTATCTCCTCTCTCCTTATAATCTCTCCCTATGCAGAAGGAGATGTGGAGATAAATATTACCACGCCCTTAAAGTCAAAGCCCTACATTGATATCACCCTTGAGATGATGAGGAGCTTTGGTGCTGATGTGGAGAATAGGGGCTATAAGAGATTTATTGTGCCTTCTTCTCAGAATTACAGAGGGAGAGATTTTAAAATTGAGGGCGACTACTCTTCTGCCAGCTACTTTATTGCTCTGGCTTCCATGAGTGGAGGTAGAGTCGAGGTTGAGAATTTAAATCCTGGCTCTCTTCAGGGAGACAGGCGCATTTTAGAGATTGTGGAAGAGATGGGTGCAGAGGTTAAAGAGCATCGAGAGAGTATAACTGTGGAGGGAGGAGAACTCAAGGCTATTGAGGTCGACCTTGGCGATACCCCAGACCTACTTCCCACTGTGGCTGTGCTTGCTGCAAAGGCAGAGGGAAAGAGTGTAATTTACAATGTGGAGCACGCCAGATACAAGGAGAGCGACAGAATAAGAGCCTGCGCCAGAGAGATAGAAAAGTTTGGGTGCAGAGTTGAGGAGAAGAAGGATGGCCTTGAGATTCAGGGCTCAGATAGGCTTAAAGGTGCCAGAGTGGAGAGCTACAGCGATCACAGAATGGTTATGGCTCTCTCCATTCTTGGTCTTGTGAGTGATGGAGAGACAGTAGTAGAAGATGTTGAGAGTGTTGCCATATCTTACCCTGGCTTTTTTGATGCTCTTAAAGAACTTGTGGGAGGAAAGGTTAGACTTCTTGAGGATTAGACTCCAGAAATTTAATCAGTGCCACAAGACTCTCGTTGTAGGGGACAGCTATGCCGTGCTTTTTCCCGAGCTTCACCACAGCACCATTTAAAAAGTCAATTTCAGTTTTCTTTCCCTTTTCCATATCCTGAAGCATGGAGCTTTTGTGACCTCTTGTAGCTGGTAGAAGCTTTTCAAAAAATAGCTCTATATACTCCTCAGCTGTAACTTCAAGATTAACATTTTTTGCTTTCGCAACACTAAAGGCTTCTCTTATTAAATTCTTCATAAGCTCTCTTGTTTCCTTTAGCTCGCCCAGGGCGCCGTAGTTAACTCTCAGTATGGCTGAGAGAGGGTTTAATGCTGAGTTATAGAAGAGTTTCATCCATTTGTCTCTAATAATATCACCTGTGTATACAGTGGGTATCCCTGCTCTGTTTAGGGCCTCAGCAATTATTTCAGCTTTTCTGCTTTTTCCCGCCAGTTCTCCAACTCTGCACTCTCCTGCGTAAACAGTCACCTCCACCTCGCCAGGAGCCTTAAGCACAGCTCCAAAAATTGCCATTCCTCCAAGGGTTCTCTCCTCTCCAAAGGCTCTGGCAATAATTTCTTCATTGCCTATCCCATTCTGAAAGGAGACAATGGCAGTATTTTCATCAGCTACATGGGAGATACTCTTAACAGCTTCCTCGGTGTCGTAGGCTTTTGTGGTGATTAGAATGTAAGCCTGGGGTGTATTCAACTCTTCGGCTGAGGCGAGAGCATTGAGCTCTCTGAAGGTGTGTTCTCCCCAGATGCCGCTAACTCTGAGCCCCCGATTATTTATGGCTGAGACGTGCTTTTCTCTGGCAATGAGGGTTACTTCATGGTGCTCTGACAGAAAGCCTCCCAGTACACTGCCGAGAGCACCGGCACCGAAGACCATAATTTTCATATAAGAAAATAGGTTAAGTAATATTTAAATACTCTCGCCTAGAAATTAAAAAACTGCACAGTTATGTGAGGTAATACCATGAAGGTTCTTGTAAGTGACCATATACATCAGGCAGGTATAGAGCTTTTGGAAAAGGAAGCTGAAGTAGAAGTTGCCACTGGGCTTAGCAAGGAAGAGTTAATAGAGAAGATAAAGGACAAGGATGCTCTAGTGGTGAGAAGTGCCACGAAAGTAACAAAGGATGTTTTAGATGCAGCAAAGAAACTGAAGGTTATAGGCAGAGCAGGTGTTGGCGTTGACAACATTGATGTTAAGACTGCCACTGAGAGAGGAATAATTATTGTGAATGCCCCCACAGCTTCCTCTATAACAGTGGCTGAACTCACCATGGGGCTTATGATTTCTCTTGCAAGGAATATCCCTCAGGCCAATACTTCAATAAAGGCTGGGAAATGGGAGAAGAAGAAATTCCTGGGTATTGAGCTTCGAGGCAAAACTCTTGGCATTATAGGTATGGGTAGAATAGGCTCTCAGGTGGTTAAGAAGGCAAAGGCCTTTGAGATGAACTGCATAGCCTATGACCCATACATATCCAAAAGTATAGCTCAGGAGATTGGAGTGGAGGTTGCTGAAAGTGTTGATGAAGTTTTTAAGAAGAGCGATTTTATAACCCTCCATGTGCCTCTCACTGAGCAGACAAGGCATCTAGTTAATAAAGAAGCCTTTGATAAGATGAAGAAGGGCGTTTATATAATAAATGCTGCCAGGGGCGGCGTTATTGATGAAGAGGCACTTTATGAGGCTTTAAAATCAGGTAAGGTGGCAGGTGCAGCCCTTGATGTATTTGAAAAGGAGCCTCCTGAGGGCAACCCTCTTCTTGAGCTGGATAATTTTATAGGCACTCCTCATCTTGGTGCAAGTACAGAGGAAGCTCAGCGCTTCGCTGCAACAATAGCCTGTGAGGAGGTTCTCAAAGTTCTGAGAGGCGAGCCTCCACAGAATGTTGTAAATATGCCA
Organism: Candidatus Hydrothermarchaeota archaeon; assembly: GCA_964501105.1. Lineage (GTDB taxonomy): Archaea > Hydrothermarchaeota > Hydrothermarchaeia > Hydrothermarchaeales > BMS3B > BMS3B. The sequence goes on from CAZCRG010000118.1 coordinate 4,065, forward strand.
AGACTTTCTCCAGAGGTTCTGAAGAGGCTCAGGCAGTATATCTCACTGGCTGAAACTCTGGGTACCTTCGCCATTCAGATGGTTGAGGGAAGAATTAGAGATGTTGAGGTGGTTTACTGTGGCACTCTTGCTGAGGAGGAGAAGAAGGACATCCTGACCAATGCTGTGCTCAAGGGCCTCCTCAACGAGATCCTAAGCGAGAATGTCAATCTGCTCAACGCTCCAGTGGTGGCAAAGAACAGGGATATCAGGATTACAGAGGGCAAGAGAGAAGAATCAGGAAAGTATGACAATATGATTGTTCTGAGGGTTAAGACCGATGTGGAAGAAACTGTTGTGGAAGGCTCAAGCATTGGAGTTGAGACAAAGATAGTTGGTATTGGCGGCTACAGCCTTGAGGTTGTGCCAAAAGGAAGGATGCTTGTGGTACTCCATGATGATAAGCCAGGTATGATCGGCAGGGTTTCAACTTTACTCGGTGAGAGGGGTATTAATATT
>CAZCRG010000119.1:0-4496 GCA_964501105.1 Candidatus Hydrothermarchaeota archaeon
AAAAAGGTATATATGGGATAAATTTAAAACCACCCGGCTCAAATTATAAACTATGAGAATATATTCTACAAGAAATATCCTTGGGGTTTTTGCTCTCAATGAAGAGGGCAAACTTCTTGAATTCATACCCTTCAATGACAATGCAGCTATAGTGGGAAAAAAACTGACTGAAAAAACTCTTCTAGAAGAAGAAAAGAAGCTGGCTCAGAAGTTTAAGGGTAATGAGATTATTTTTGAGGTGGAAGCAGAAGGTTATCCCTCAAGAGTACCCAATAAAGCTGGTGAGTTTTTGAGGTCTGGGCTTGACTCCTATCTTAAGGGGATAGGTGTTGATAGAAAAAGCTACAATCTGAAGCTCAGGGAGGTCTGCTTTGCCCTTGCCAGAGAAAAGGCGAGAGAAGCGCTGAGTGAGAAAGATAAAATGGTGATAGAGGCTGTTAAGGCGCTTGATGAGCTCAATGAGACTTTAAATCTACTCTCTGAAAGGCTCCGCTCCTGGTATTCACTGCACTATCCTGAGCTTTCCTCAAGGGTTGAGGAGCACGAGAGGTATGCTCAGCTCATAGCAGAACATGGAAGAAGGGAGAACTTTAGGGAAGAGGAAATTTCCATGGGTGTTGACATAACTGAGCGCGAAGAGGAGGTACTAAGAGGCTTTTCAGAGAGTATCTCCAGTCTCTACAGACAGAGGAAAGAGATAGAGGAATTTCTTGAGGAGGAGCTAAGCCAGGTTGCTCTCAATCTCAAATATCTCGTGGGCTCTGCTCTTGCTGCAAGGCTTATTGCTTTAGCAGGAGGCCTGAGAAATCTTGCCTTCATGCCAGCCAGCAGGATTCAGATTCTCGGGGCAGAGAAGGCTCTCTTCAGACATCTAAAAAGAAAGGCAAAACCACCTAAGCATGGGATAATTTTCCAGCTTCCAGTGGTTAAGTCATCGCCCTGGTGGATAAGAGGTAAGATAGCAAGGAGCCTTGCTGCCTCCCTGGCGATAGCTGCAAGAGTAGATGCCTTCTCGGGTGAATTTATAGGCGAGAAGCTCAAGGAGAAGTTTGAGAAAAGGGTTGAAGCTCTGAAGAAAGAGAAGAAAAGAAGGCGAAAGAAATGAAGAGGAAATTAAAGGGAGTATATGAAATCAGGGGCGGCGTAGCCACATTAAATTTAACCCCGGGCAGGAGAGTTTATGGGGAGAAGCTGGTGGTAAGGGATGGGAAAGAGTTCAGAATGTGGAATCCAAGGAGGAGCAAGCTGGCAGCTGCCATTTATAAAGGTTTGAAAAAGCTTCCTCTTAATAAAAACTCCAGGGTGCTCTACCTTGGCGCTGCCCAGGGTACTACGCCTTCTCACATAAGCGACATAGCTTCACAGGGCATAGTGTACTGCCTTGAGATATCGCCCCATGCCCTAAGAAAACTTCTCGAAGTGTGTACCTTTAGAAATAATATGGCTCCAATTCTTGGCGATGCTTCAAAGCCGGAGGAATATCTTCATCTGGTTGAAAAGGTGGATGTAATTTATCAGGACATAGCCCAGCCAAGGCAGACTGAGATTCTAATTAAAAATGCAGAACTTTTCCTTAAGGAGAAGGGCTATGTGATGCTTGCTATTAAAGCCAGGAGTATAGACACCCTCAAGGAGCCTGAGAAGATCTTTGCCCAGGAAATTAAGAAGCTCAAAAAAGCTGGCTTCAGGATTCTCCAGGACCTGAGGCTTAACCCCTATGAGAAGGACCACGCCTTTGTGCTTGCAGAGGGAAGGACAGTAAAACTCTTTTCATAAGAAAAGATTTAAGTATTATTGGACAAATGGGTTTACAAGGAGGTGGACCATGTGAAGAGGGTATTCCTACTAATGCTTATTATTGCTGGTGTGTTTGCTTTTTCAGGAGACCTGAGTTTCAAAGACCAGGATTATAAGGTATTCAAGCTCAACAGTCTGGGGCTTGAACAGGGCGTAAAAGTAGATACCAATGGCGATGGCGACATAAAGGATGATGAAGATTATGTGATGTATTCTCACATTATATTTACAGACACCTACAAGAAACTAAGCTTCAGGCTATTGTACATTATAGAGCCTCCTGGAACTGTGGCAAAAATAGAGAATTTTGCTGGCAGCACAATAAAAGTCAGAGGAAAGGAGTACTTTGTTACCTCTGCTGAGGACTACAAATTAAAGCTTGCTGGAGATTTTGTGAAAAAGAAGGTGTATACTCAGGAGGATTTTTCACCTGAAACAAGTTTGAAATTCCATGGGGAGCTGAAAATTGGGCTGGATAAAAGCTTCAATTTATATATAGTGGAGAACAATTCACTGATGACATATCTCCAGTCTTCTGAATATAACAAAGGGGAGGAGATAACCTACAGACTGAAAAATAAAGGATGGGACAATAAAGGTTACAGGATTTATGTGATTGATAAGCAGAGCAATTATGTTGAAGTTGGTGTTGTTATCCCTGGGGAGGAGATTGAAATTGAGGATGGGCAGAATAATGTGTTCGGATATGCAGAAGTTAAGATAAATAATGACGAATTCCCAAAAGGGTCTAACAATATAATATTTTTAAGTGATGAGTATACTATAGAGAGAGGCAAGAACCTTAAAGGTGAGATAAAGCTTGACAAACCAAACTACTACTATTTCAAGGCTGATTTTGAGAAAAAGAAGATATCTGCAAGACTTGGATATATACCAAAGAAGACAAAGACAGAAACATCTACAAAGAAAAAGGAGTTTCAGGGCAAGAAACTTGGAGATTATGAGGATAAGATAGTAGAATTAACTGGAATATGTGAATATCCACCTGTAATTAAAGTGGATACAAATGGTGATGGAGACATTTATGATGAAGGGGATTATGTGCTTTACAACAAGCTCTATGTGTATGATGGAGGGAAAAAAGCTCAGGTGAGGCTTGTTTACTCCATAGAGACAGAAAAATTGGACCAGTACCTTCGAAAGCCCTTCAGCAGCTTCTCTGGCAAAAAGCTCACCATAAAAGGAAAAGAATATACAGTTGTTGAAGTTGGGGAGGACTTCCTGGTGGTAGGGGAAGAACTGGCAAGGAAAAGTATTGGTTTTATTGAAAGTCCCTCACCGGAGCAGGCTACGAAGCTGATTGAAAACTACAGTATAGCTTTTGGTGAGGCAGGCAATAAAAAACACATATTCCTCTACAGAGCAGGTAGTCTACTGGGGAGTTTTCAGATTAGTTCAGATAAAAAGGAGATTACAGTAGATTTAGCCAGTCTGGATGAAAATCTTAAAAAATATAGAGTAATAATTCCAGAGTACGACTCCAGAAAAATTAAAGTGGCTGTGGTAAAGGCTGACAGCACTGTTAAAATAGCTGATGATAGCAAAGCCTTTGGTTATGAGCTTGTAAGAGTAAATTCGGGTGAGATTCCAGATGGAAGAGAGAGTATTAAGTTTATGAGCAGGGTTTATACTATAGAAAGGGGAGATAGTGTTTTGCTTGAAGAATACCCCTACTACAATCTGAGCTATTCAGAGCTTGGCTACTTTAAAATAACCAGGTTATCAACGGAGAAAAAAGTCAGAGTAGAGCAGGAGGAAAAGAATAGAACAGAAGAGAATATAATTGAAAAAGAAGAGTTATTGCATGGCTCTGGCACATGCGATTCCTGCCATGATGCCCCTTCTATGAATGATATGAAAGCAGGTAAACATGCCAGTGCTCTAATAAATCAGCAGAGTATTCACAGAGACCTTTGTGAAAATTGTCATGACATAAATCAGGATTGCACAAAGTGTCATTCATTGCCAGATATGTTCTCAGGTGGAGAAAAGAATAAAATGGAAGGAACTTCAGAGGGGAAAGCCGAGGAAAAAGCAGAGAAGAATAGCTTTTATGGGCTTCTTATTGAGAACAAAGATGAGTTCAACAGCTTTATGGAAGAGGCAAAGATTCCAGGGGCTATAAAGGGCTTTACCACAGGCAGGTACATAGTGCATGTGGACAATGAAACAGTTGGAATAGTGATACAGGGCGGGAAGATAGTTGAGGTAAAGCAGGGAGGCATAGAGAATCCAACCTCTGAAATATGGACAGGAAGGGAGTTTATAGAAAAGCTGAGAAGCTCTAAGGACCCCATAAGAGAGTTCATGGATGGGCAAAAGAGTGGAGAATTCAGGAAAGAGGACAAAACCATCGGGCAGAAAGTAAAAAGTGTAGTTATGGGAATACTATTGAGATTGTCAGATCTTTTCATGTAGGCAAAACTTTTTTAATCCTCTTTTTATGGAATTATCTTCTGCCCGGAAGTTTGTGCCTGATTAAAAGAACCTGGAGTCAGGTTATATAATACCAGCTCAAGCGACTTCAGCAACTACAAAAAGAGGTATTACATATTTATCGGGGCGGACTTTAAGCCTGTGAGGCTGGTGGTAGAATTGTGGATATAATTAACAGAGTTGACGTGAGTAGTAAATAGAAGGATGTAAAAGTATGAGGCGAAATAATTACCAGATAACAC
>CAZCRG010000120.1:0-4423 GCA_964501105.1 Candidatus Hydrothermarchaeota archaeon
TCTTCAATGCGCTCATTTATGAAGTTATATTTATACTCTAACATTTGCGTTGGAGCTGAAAATATAGTGTTCCACTCATCTACAGAAGTCTGCTGATAGTTGTACAAGTCACCAATTATGCTTTTGACTTTCTCTAACTTCTCTTTTGACTGTATATATTTCAACTTAGCTACTTCTAACTCATTTGACGTGTAGTATAAATCCGCTATAGTCAATTGGTTATATATGTCCTTTAAAGTGTTTTCCGCTTTATTGTATTTATCCCAAAATGAAATATCGTATACATAATATCCACTATTGATATCCCTCTCAGTAGTTTCAACCGCTTGGGAACTTTCCTGTGAAGCACTTTCTGATTCATGTTGTATTCTCTCAGATTCAGATTCTTTTGACTCGTATTGTTGTGTAGAATGTAGCATATCTACAATTTCCTGTTTGGAGTTATTATTGTATGTATTGTAAACGCCCCAAGAACTAACACACCCTGATACAAAAACAGTTAAAATAACTATTATCAAAACAATACAACAAAACCCCTTACGGCGACCTAACATTTATACCGCCACCTATAGACTTCTTAATGTGTTTTGAGCACTCTAACCTCCTCTATTACACCTCTCATCTTTCATTCCCACCTTAGGTCTGATTCTAACAGGCTTGATATTTTTCATTCCCCCTCTATCCAATATAAGACTTCCTCCAATTCTCCTCTGCTCTCATATCTCCTGAGGTATGCATCCCCTCCCCTCTATAATCGCCTGAGCGATATCACTCCATAGCCTCAAGAACAAGCTCTGCAATATCCTTTACTTTGAACTTGCCCTTGGCATTCTTGTCAGAAGAGCTCTTTATAACCCTCTTGCACTGCTGGCAGGCTGTTATAATGGTATCAACGCCCACCTCTTCTGCTTCTTCAATTATACCCTTGCTCACCTCTGAGGTAAGCTCTGGGTTGGCTATCTCCACGTCACCACCGCCGCCGCAGCAGAGAGCCATCTCTTTAGAGCTGGGGAACTCCTTAAATTCCACTCCTGGCAAATGCCCTATAACCTCTCTGGGAGCCTCAAACTCTCTGGAGTTTCTTCCAAGGTCGCAGGGGTCGTGGTAGGCTGCCTTTGTGTCGAGAGGTTTCTTCAGCTTGATCTTGCCCTCTTCAATGAGCTGCTTTATAAACTGGGTGTGGTGAAGAAGCTCCACACCTTCAATCTCTGGGTACTCATGAGAAAAGGTGTGGTAGCAGCTCGGGCAGGAGAAGACAACCTTTTTGGCTCCCTTCTTCTTTATCTCCTCTATGTTGTGTTTAATAAGCTCTTCAACCTCTTCCTTCATTCCGAGGATTATCAGGGGATAGCCGCAGCAGTACTCCTTTTCACCAAGAAGGGTGAAGTCAACACCTGCCTTCTCGAAGACCTGCACCACAGCAGCAGGAATGTCCTGCACCTGAGGCGAGAAACTTGCCATACAGCCTGTGAAGTAAACCACCTCAGCTTTATCCTTCTGGTAGTAATCTTCTGGAGGCTCTGGTATAAAGAAGTCTATCCACATGGCTCTCTCGCTGTTGGGGAAGTTGGCTACATTCTTCTCCTTGAGCACAGCATCTTTTGCCAGGTCGAACTTCTTGGGAGTCAGGCCGAGGTGATACTGGGCTTTTCTCACAGCAATTCCCATATCTCTTGTTTCAATAAAGGCTGGACACACCTCGGCACAGCGTGAGCAGAGGAGGCAGTTGTAAATCTCGTGATTGAATTCTTCTATCTCGTCCTCGCTCATTTTGTGTCCGAAGAGCACTGGCATGTGCTCTGCCTTTAGATGAGACTTCACATGAGAGTTGATGTAAGCATAGCTCAGATATGGCTTATCGCTGTCCTTTGTGGCCTTGTAGACCTGACAGTTCTCTGCACAGAGCTGGCACTTTATGCAGCCGTCCATGGCTATAAGCTGCCTTGAGGTGAAGTCTATCTTTGCCTTTTTATTCTCAAGAGCATGGCTGTCGTAGGGGAGGGCGTTCATCAGCATAACAAAGGGAGACATAAAGATGTGCCAGAGTTTTTTGTTGAAGGGTATGCTGGCAAAGAGCGATGTAAGCATTAAGGCTGAGAGGGGCCACATGAGCTCATTAAAGCTTGGGGCGAAGCCTCCTATAATCGGTGAAAGGAGCTTTGATATGCCGTAGGAGAAGAACCAGTACTTTGCCACATCATTGCTCACATTGTAGGCGAGAATTGAGGCGCTCTCGCCAAGGAATCTGAAGATAAACCATCCGCCCAGGTTTACAACAGCTATCTTGTCGGCAAGTGTAGTGCCCATTGGAAAAGCTTTGAGCACAAAGCGTCTGTAGATGGCTATAAATTCACCTGTGAGCACCATAAGGCCAAAAATTTCATTTAAAAGGGCGTAGACCATATCTATTGTTTCAAAGGCAACCGCTCCAGAGGCGACAGCTTTGAGGTAGTAATAATCAACAAAGGGAGCATAGAAGAAGAGCATGAGCTCACTTGTGCCGTGAAGCTCGGGCACTCGCGTTGCAACCTTAATATGGTTCACCAGTATTATGCCAACATAGCCGAAGATTATAAAGACCTTCATGAGCCAGCGCAGTTTATCCTGTTTGTAGAGCCTTCTCTGGAGGAAGACCTCCATCACAAGCCTCTCGAGGAGGTTCACAATATTTCTAGAAAAGATATTTCTCAATGCCCATGATATACTCCCTGTGAGGTCGTGCCTGCCTTTGAGCCAATATATAATATTAAGCAGGACGCCTATAAGCATCACACCGGTACCTATCATGAAAAGAGCAACAAATATGGGTAGTTCTGCCATCTAGATCACCTTATTAATCATGATAAATAATGAATATTTAAAATTTTTGGATTAACCCCTCCCCCAAAAAGAGTTAAAATTGAAGGGAAGGAAACCCTTCAGTCACACTTGAGCACATCTTTGCTCTTGTACTCCTCTATTTCCTTTTCCATCCAGGCTTTAATGCCTTCTTCACCGTGGGGTAGGTCCTTGAGATCCTCTTCAAGGTTGTCAGCTTTTATTAGAGCAATCCAGTTTTCATAGGGAGATTCATTAATCTTGCTCGGATTGCTCACCACATCCTGATTGATTTCAATAATTTCACCTGCAACAGGTGCTCGAAGAGGTCCAATAAACTTTCCACTTTCCAGATTGCCAAAAGCCTGGTCTTTTCTAATTTTTCTCCCTTTTGGAAATGTCCTCAACTGTTGTATTGTACCGGCGGCATACTGACCAAAGGCATCTAAACCAACTCTAACAACATTGTCCTCTTCCACCTTTGCCCAGATATGGTCCTTAGGGTGATAGTAGAGTTCGTCTGGAAGTTCCCAATTACACTCTTCTTTACTTCCGACACTTATCTTAACCATTTCTACTCCTCCTAAAACTAATTTTACTTAATTACTTTTAAAACTTACCCTAAAGAAGGGGGTTTATAAGGGTACTAAATATCAGTACCCCATCTCTACACCCCGGTTGCTTACACAACAGATTCAGAGATATAAACCCCTTCCTTGAACCCCGGTGGCTTCGCCACATATACACATATATAACCTCCTAATAAACCTTTGTTGCTTGGCAAGAGGGAGTAAAATGATAATGTTGTTACCTTTGTTATTCTGTCTATGGGAATTAAAGCCATTGCCATAGACATAGACGGCACTCTAACAGACAAATGGAGAAGACTCAACTTTGAGGCAGGAAAGCTTGTAAGAGAGATTGAAGCTCGTGGAGTAAAAGTTATCCTCGCTACTGGCAATGTGCTCTGCGTGGCTGATACTATAAGAGTAATGCTGGGAACTTCTGGTGCAGTAATAGCAGAGAATGGCGGAATAATAAGTTATGGAGATGAAGTCGAATATCTTGCCGACAGGGAGGAAGTACAGAAAGCTTTTTCTTTTATCAAGGAGAGGCTCCCTGTAAGAGAAGTGCCGGGAAATGAGTACAGAAAGACAGAAATTGCACTCTGGAGAGATTTTTCAGTTGAGGAGATAAGAAAGCTTCTTAAGGATTTCAATGTAGAGGTTGTTGACACAAGGTTTGCAGTTCACATTAAAAGCCCTGAGGTGAGTAAGGGCAAAGCTCTTGAAAAAGTGGTTCAGAGAATGGGAATATCCATGCATGAGGTTGCTGCCATAGGAGACAGCAACAACGATAGAGATATGCTGGAGAAAGCTGGACTTGCTATATCAATAGGCAGCCATTTGAAAGATGTGGCTCAGTATCATACAAGAAACGATTATGGCGAAGGCGGAGTAGAAGCACTCAGGATGGTGATAAGTAAATTCTGACAAATTTTATAAATTATTATAATCATTAAATATTAAACATTAATAATCTTAACTTCTTATAATATCATAGGAAGGATACAAATTGAACCCATGCATCATGACATAAAAAAATA
>CAZCRG010000121.1:0-4415 GCA_964501105.1 Candidatus Hydrothermarchaeota archaeon
GGACTGAGACACTTTACCGTCACCCATATCTCTTAGCATAAAAACTATAGCATCATTGGCACATTTCAGGTTATTTTTCTCAATAAATTCTTCAAGCATTTCTTTGACTTCTTTTCTTACACCAATAGTAGTCCAGCCCATATAGAAAATTATACGGGATAACATTCATAATATTTTATAAAATATTATATTCATAAAATCATAGCGTTATTTTATAAGCATGGCGCTAAGCCTTTCAATACAGTTGAAAACAGGGGGCACACTCTCTCCCACTTCATCATCTAATTACATAGCTGAGCACATCACCTGTCTGAGCTTTGCCTTCTCAGAGCCCAGCATGCATGGTGGCCTCGGTATTTTAACAAAGACAGGTGCCTCAAAAAGCTCATGGTCAAGGAGCTTATCTCCCCTTCCAAATCTCCTCATCTTTCCCTTAATCTCTTCAGTGAATTTTTTATATATGGGCTCCTGGAGCTCTGACTGCTTTGTTTTGCCGTATATGTCTGTTGAGATGTTCCCTAGGATGTTTGCATCCACCCTGGATTTGAACTGCTGGGCTGAGAAAAGGGATACTCCTATACTTCTACCCCTTGCAGCTATATCTATGAGTTTTTCTTTAAGACTTGCCACATCTCTGCTCGCCTGAGGAGGAGCATACTTGTTCAGCTCATCCATGAAGATTATCAGCTTGTCCACCTTCAGCTTCTTTTCTTCAAGGCGGGAAACAAACTCCCTTATAACCTTTTCAAAAACAAGCTTTCTGGGGTAAAAGCTGAGCTGCTGAATATCTATAACCCAGACCTCTCTATCCTCAATTTCCTCATAGGGCAGCTCAACAACATCTTCACCCACTGTTATGAGTCCCTCATTTCTGTTCTCCAGCCCTTTAAGAGAATTGTATAGCTTCCCCCAGGTTGCCTTGTAGCTCCCCATAATCAGGTCTGAGCCATTCTTTCCCTGGGGCAGGAGTTCCCTCTCCATAAAGTCGAGAATCTCCTCAAAGGTGGCGTAGCCTTTTCGCTTTGCTATGGTTTTGAGCTGGAGATAGGCTGTGTCCAGCTTTTCCTTCTGGTCCTCAGAGCCTGCTTTGAGCATTGTGGTAAGGTAGTCTTTAATCTCACTGTATCCCCACCTGAAGATTTCAATATCGCTTCTCAGGGAACTTGCCCCTTTTCTACCCGAGGGAGCAAAGAATCTTGATTTGAAGCCCCCTGGAGCAATATCAAGGGTTCTGTAGAGCCTGAGATCCTCCTCTTCAAGGCTCTGAGAGACCTCGTCAATATAAAGTAAATCGTCGCTCTTTATATTGAAGATTATACATGCCACCCTGCTCCTGGCATGGGTGAATATGGAGGAGAGGAGGAAGAGAAAAGTAGAGGTTTTTGTGCCAAGGCCTGACATTCCAGAGATATTAACATGGGCGCCTTCATAGCCGAGAATATAGTCCTCATTCACCTTAACAGGGCAGGAGGTGCCGTCGCTGTTCACAAAAACTCCAAAGGGTATGTTGCAGCCTTCAAGATTAAAAAGCTCTTCCAGCTCTTCTTCCTCAGGGTAGAGCACAGGGCCTTCCTTTATGGGCTTCTCCTGGCTCTGCTTTATCACTCTGGCTCTGCAAACCACAACACTTCCCTCTCTGTTTGGAGGGCTGAGAAGTGGGTCAAAGCCTCTTGCGAAGGCATGAATATAAAGGTCTTCAACTTCGGAGTAGCTCTTCATCTCCTCCACAACGCCCAGAGCGAAGTTGTTGCTGCTCTCCAGCTTCACTATAGTTCCTATGGTGACACTCTCTTCTTCGGGAGCCAGCCAGAAGTGGAATTCCTCTGGTGTATTAGGTTGAGATTTTGTGCCTATTGAATAGCCTATTACTTTCATACAAGCCCTCCCGCTGCAGCTTTGAAGAGCTTTGGACTGGGAAGCTGGTTTTTTATGTACTCCTCGCACTTCTGTATTGGGTAAATCTGCCTGTCCCACCTGGAGCATTTTGCAGCAATAAGGCTCTCTGCAATGAGCCATTCTGAAATCTTCTGGACATCCTGCTTTGAGAACTCCACCCTTATAAGCCCCCTCTCAGGCTCAAGGGGGTCGTGCAGCCTCAGGTAAAAGGAGTTTACTCTGCTTCCGTCTAAAAGCTTCAGGCTGAAAACTGGGCTCCTGTGATATTTTTGCATATTCCATACTCTGAGCTGAAGCTCTGGATACCTTTCCTGAAGGTAGAGAGTAGCGTGGGTCTTGACTATTCCCACAACTCTTGAGCTCTTTGCCTCGGCTATATTTCCGTCTTTAACCAGTAGTTCATCGCATTCCTCAAAGAAGTTATTCATTAGGGAAACTTCCAGCTCCTGTCTTAAGGCTCTTGATTTCACCTCTGCCCTTGCTTTCATCTCTCCCATATCCCAGGGTTTAGAGGCTCCAGAATCTACAGCTTCCACTTCGTCTTTATATTCCTCATATAAAAAGCTGGGAAGAATTAAGGAGCTTCTGAAGCTTTGGTATCTTGGTATGAATTTGGCAGGTGATATTCTCTCAAGGATTACAGCACCAGAAAAGTGGAGGTAAACTGGAACTTTAAGGCCATTAAAGCTGTAGTAGCGCCAGAGAAAGGTTCTCTGGGCGCCGTCCATAAAGTATCTGAAGCCGCTGTAGCTCTGATAGTCGTGGGTAACTCTATATATCCCCGGGAGCTCCAGAAGTTTTACTTCTGCTCGGGAGGATGAAAGGGAGATTAGGGGGAAATCTTCCTTTTCCAGCTCCCTAACGCTGGGGATAGATAGCCTGTCTCTTGCAATTTCTCTGAATTTCCTTGCTTTGCTGAACCACTCCATAGCTATCGTTTATAATTAGCTTCTACTATGGTCTTATATAGGTTGGCCGAGAGCGCCGGAAAAGTGAAAACTACGCATAATGGAACAGAGATGTCAACAGTGGCTTCATATTATTGTAACTGTGGCGTAGCCACCGGGGTTTAGAAAGGGGGTTCTAATATTTAGTACAGTCGTAAACCCCCTTCTATAAGATTAAGGGAGGCGTTATGAGCAGTCAGAGGAAGGGAATATCCTATAGAAAGGTGCACAATATCTTCAGAAAGACCTTTGAGACAATTCAGGATTTAATAATAATACTATTAGCTGTAATTATCTTCCTTCTGGCTTTAAAAGTAATTCTCAGAATCACTTTTGAGCTTTCCAGAGAAATTGAATTCAGAGCAGTAATCTCAGAGATACTCTATGTGATGATTTTTGCAGAGATTTACAGAATGATTATAGTTTATCTGAAGGAGCACAGAGTTGCTATAAGCTTTATGGCGGAAATTGCTCTTGTTGCAGCCTTGAGAGAGGTAATTATAGTTGGAATTAATGAAATCCATCCTTTAAATCTTGCAGTAATAACTCTTTTTATTCTTGTTCTTACACTTGTGATAAAAGTTACCAAGAGTGAGGAAGAGCCTGAGCATGAGGAAAGGGAGTTCATCCATAAAGAGGTGATGAGGCTCCTTAAGGGGAGAAAAGAGGAAATAAAGGAGTGAGTGTTTTACTGGCGAATTTGTTCTTGCCTCTGCCTAAACAAAAATCTTTATAAATAATCTTCACAAAGTAGTTTTATTGAGGTGGGATTTGTAATGAAAACTGAATTTAATCCTGCTTATAATAGAAGATGGTATAGAAGTTTTTCAGGCTTTTTAGTTGCTTTACTGGTAATTTTTATGGTCATGGCAGTTGCAGGGTGTGGTGGAGGGGCAGAACCAGACACCCATTACAAAGATTCAGGCGACAGCGGAGCAATAAAAGACAACACCCAGCTCAGCGTTGGCATAGGCGACAAGGAAGTAAGCGTGGGAGTGAATGTAGAAGTAAGGGATAAGCCATATAAGGGCACACCAGTTGACATAGATGGCGACGGCAACCCGGAGGGATATTTTCTCACTCCAGGCGTAAAAGTCAGAGACGGCAACATAGTTGAAGTTCAGAGACAGGCAAGGGCTGAGTATGGATATAATGGAGAGTTGACGCCATTGGATGTTGTGCTGTGGGATATGGAAGCTTTTAATGAGTATGATGCTGAGGGGAGGTATAATTTAAGGACAGAAGCCGGAAAAAGAAACATGCCTCTGACACAATTAGAAGAATCTTTAAATGTGTGGAATGAGAAAGGAGTCTACATAGATACCTTTAAGATAACAGATATAAAAGAAAACGGCAATGTAGAAGTTGAACAGATATTCAAATCTACTAAAAAAAGCACCGTTGCTTCTCTAAAAGCAGAATACATTCTTGATAAAGAGAACGACGAATTGAAAATATCTACAATAAGAGGTTTAAGTGATTGGATAATTATAAAGGAGTAGACTAAAAAGGATTAACTGAACTTCCAACACAATCTGGAGCGTATACATCACCCCAACCACAAATATTATG
>CAZCRG010000122.1:0-4413 GCA_964501105.1 Candidatus Hydrothermarchaeota archaeon
TTGTTAACTCCATTTTCCATTTAGAATATTAAGTTATACTTTTAGTATTAAATGAACATGGAAAAATTTTAATAATTTAACTTTATATATCTGTTGTTTATGAATCTCTTTCATCTGAATAATCCTGAGCCGCCTGAGAGGCTTTATGCTGTTGTTGAGGTTTCCAGAGGGTCAAAGAACAAGTATGAGTACAACTTTGAGAGAGGTTTTTTGAAACTCGACAGGGTTAGCTTTACCCCCTTTGTTTCTCTAGCAGACTACGGCTTTGTACCAGAAACCTGGACTGAAGATAAATCGCCTTTAGATGTGCTGGTGTTAACCCAGGAGCCTCTCTTGCCCATGGCAGTAGTGGAGGTTAAACCCATAGGATATCTTGAGGTTTATGCTGGAGGAAAAGAGGACCCCAAGATAATTTCTGTGCCTTATGACGACCCAAGGTATAATTGCTACTCAGACGTTGAACAGCTTCCCCAGCATTTCCTTAAAGAGCTGAGCTTCTTCTTTTCCCACTACAGGAAGATGGAGAGGCGCAGAATTGAAGTAAAAGCAGTTCATGGAAGAGAGGAAGCTCTAAAGGTTGTTTTAAAAGCAATAGAGGAATATAAAAGAAAGTTTTCCTAGGAATGACAATCTTTGCAGTTTTCAGCAGAGCAGAAGAGGCTGGCATGCTTTAAAATATTTTTATTTTTATTCAGACATGCAACAATCTCCTGAGCAGGCAGGTTTCTCTTGAGGAAGAGCACTCTGTATTTCCTTGATGCCCTGAGGGCAAGCTTCCTGTCATGGGTCACTATAAGGGAGTTAAATTTGCTCATTATATGCAGTATCTCGTCGTCGCTCATAGTTGTATCTATGTCTCCTATATGAAGCACCCTTGTGCCGTGGTTCATCTTTTTAACCTTCTTGGGTATGTTGGCGTCAAGGATTATGTCCAGAACCATCTCAATTCCCCTTTATTTTAAATCTCCAGGAGGGCGTATCTGCTTCAAAGAGCTTCTCAAAGGCTTCATTCAGAACAGAAAAGCCAGACTTTTCAGCCTCAACAACCTCTGGAGCTATGCTGTGCACCCTGCTCTGAAGCTCAGAGTGAATCTTCAGCCTTCTACTCAGGTCCTCTTCTTCTGTGCTTAACCCAGTGCTATAGAAGACTTTGCCTGTGCTCCTGTCGCCTCTTAGCTTTGCTTTTGCAGAGTAGAGCCCGTAGTCAAGCTTTGCCAGCCTTGATGCTACCTCTTCCTCCAGGCTTGGTACAAGAACAAAATTCTCTCCATCGGTGAGCCTCCAGTCCTCAACAGTTGACTTCATGGCTGTGAGCACTCTAAGGGCGAAACCAAGAGCTTCACTGCTTTCATGCATCTTTTTCCCTGTGAAGGCAAGACTCATCTCATTGAGACCAAGAAAGCCAACTTCATAGAAGAAGTCTGCCTTGAGCTGGGGTTTAATTGCCCTTTCAATAACATCTTTTTTCCTCAGAAGCACTTCTTTGGTGAGGGAGAGTACTCTGTGGAGATTTTCAAAGAATTTCTTTTCGTCTCCCTCGGCAAGGTAGGCTATCCTTGGAAGGTTAATTGTAACTTTGAGAGCTGAGGAGAGGGTTTTTTCTTCTGAGACGGGTAAGAGGTAGCCGGATAGCTTTGAGGAGGGATGATTGAAGAAGGGCGATGAAGCATTCCAGAAGTTGATTCTCTTTATATGAGAGCTTTCAAGAAGTTCTTCCGGGCAGTCACCTCTCAGAATTACAGAAAGCTCGGGAAGCTCCATTTCAGCCTCTCTATATATTTCCACCACACTGTTGAAAACAGGATCTTCAGAGTCAATACTCAGCTTAACTCCCAGCTCCTCTGCTTCAGCAAAGAAATACTCAAGAAAACTTCTCACTTCTTCTGAAGTCATATCTCTGAGATATTGGGAGAGAGGGGAGGTGAAGAAGGGGAGAATTATTCTGCCTGAAGAGAGTTCTCTGAATTTTCTTATGGCATGGAAAATCCTTGAGGAAGCAATATAAGCATTTCTCGCTTTATCAACCTCTGGAGTGAAGTAGATATCTCCTGTGGAAATGGCAAAGCTCTCAAGAGAGTGGATATGTATGTCACCATTCATATGTGAATCTGCTATATGAAGAGGAAGAATCTTTAGAAGGGTATACTCCTTCAGAACACGCCTTGAAATATTCTCTCTTATTTTGGTGTAGCCTCTCCCACCCGTAATAACCTTCATGGCGTCATAAACTGGCATACCCAGTCTTGTGTAATCTCTTCTGGCTTCTTCAAACCCGTGCTCTAGAAGCTTTACATTGACCACTTCTCTTATCAGTGGAGCGGAGATGAACTCCAGTTTCAGACGTCTGAGCTCCATTTCAGTCTCCTTGGAGATATTCTCAGCAATCTCCCTTGGGAGGGTGGTTTCCTTAAGAAGGGACTCTTCAATCCTCTTCCTGTCAAAGGCATCTATAGTATTTCTGGAGGTTCTCACATACATGCTGTGGAAGCGTTTATAGCGTTCTGCAGCCTCTGGATTTTTCTTTGAGAGCACCTCGAGAGTGGCCTTCTGAATTTCTTCACTGGAAATTCCGTCGTAGATCCTTTTTGATACTTCAAAGGCTACTTCAGCGGCAGTCCAGAAGTCTATTCCTGCATCCATGCAGTCAGAAGCTATCAGGTTGGGATCAAAAAAGTCCAGGTCGCCCGAGGTTTTAACCACTCTCACTCTTGTTATTGCAGAGGCCATAACATCACCATTAGAAAATTTAACTTTTCAATTTAAATTCCAACATTTAATAAAGGTTCACAGAAGAACATAAACTTTACCAGTTGGAAAATTAACCAAATGTACAGGGTATGTAAGTATTATTAACTGAAACTGAGCAGCAGTAAGAGGAAAGATTAAATAGGTTAGGAGGTCTAAGGGAAATATACCCTGTGCTGGGTAAGCTTCCAGTGGTGGTTTTATGGATGAAACAGACAGGAAGATACTTGAGGTTCTTATTGAGAACTCCAGAACCTCCTACAAGGAGATAGCAGGTAGAGTTGGCATCTCTGATGTGGCGGTTCACAAAAGAATTAAGAGACTTGAAAGGGAGGTAATAAAGAGCTTCACGCCTTTGGTGAGGCAGAGTGCTCTGGGGCTTAATATCACCTGCATTGTGAGTATCAAGTGCAGCCCGGGCAACAAGGAGAGAATAGCTGAGGAGATTTCAAAGCTGGAGGATGTGAGAGAGGTTTACACAACTATAGGCGAGCAGGATATTATTGCCAAAATAAGGACAAAGGATACTTCGAGCCTTAAGGAACTGGTGGACAGCAAAATTTCGAGGATAAAGGGGATAAATGAAATCCGCTCAAGTATAGTATTTAATTGCTTCAAGGAAGAGGTATGGCTGGTGATATGAAAATAAGAGAACTCTTCCCTCAGGTTAATGAGGTAATTTATCTTGATGCTGCCTCTCTTGCTCCTCTTTCAAGACCTGTTGAAGAAGCAGTAAAGAGCTACCTTGAGGAGTGGCGCACCCATGGAAGCTATGGCTTTGAGGGTTGGAGCAAAAAGTTGGAGGGGGCAAGAAGGCTTACTGCCAATCTTGTAGGAGCTAAGGCTGAAGAAGTTGCCTTTCTTACCAGTACCTCTCAGGGAGTGAACCTTGCAGCAATGCTGAGCAATTTATCAAAGGGAGATACAGTTATTGTGAGTTCTGGAGATTTTCCAGCCAATGTGCTTCCCTTCAAAAACCTTGAAAAGAAGGGGGTTAAGGTGAAATTTATCTCCCCCCACCCAGATGCTGGGGAGCTTGAGGCTGCTCTCAATGATAATGTAAAACTTGTATCCCTGAGCCATGTGAATTATTCAAGTGGCTACAGGATTGATATAGAGGAAATTGGAAGGTTGTGCAGCAGTGCAGGAGTGCTCTTTCATCTGGATGCCATTCAGAGTCTTGGAGTTTTTGAGGTGGATGTTTATAAAGCTCGGGTGGACTTCCTCAGTGCAGGTGGCTACAAGTGGCTTCTGGGCCCTCTGGGTACTGCAATTTTCTTCTGTAGAGAGGAGCACCTTGGGGAGACGCCTATGCTGGGCTGGAGAAGTATTGAAAACTTTCAGAACCTGAAAATTGAAAACTACAGAGTTCTCAGGGAGGCAAAAAAATTTGAGCTGGGCAACCCTGATTTTGGAGCATTAATGGGCCTTAAGGCGGCTCTTGAATTAATAGAAAGGATAGGCAGGAGAAGGATTGAGAGGAAAGTAATGGAGCTTGCCTTTTATTTGAGGGAGCTTCTTGAGGAAGCAAACTTTAAGCTATTATCCAGCTTTAAAAGAGGGAATTCCTCTGGCATAGTGTCCTTCGAAGCCACGGGAGTAACAACGGAAATGCTTAAAGAAAGAGGCATTGTTGCTACGGTCCGGGATAATGGGAGGGTTTGGCCC
>CAZCRG010000123.1:0-4384 GCA_964501105.1 Candidatus Hydrothermarchaeota archaeon
ATAATAGGTGGTTGGGTGCTTGGAAAATAGCATCCCCACGGCTATACTGCTGTTTATGATGCTTTCGTCAGAATGGTTCAGGACTTCTCGCTGCGCTATCCTCTCATAGATGGGCAGGGCAACTTTGGAAGTATAGATGGCGATAGTCCTGCAGCCATGCGTTACACTGAAGCAAGACTTGCCAGGATAGCCGAGGAGATGCTGGCAGACATTGAGAAGGACACTGTAGACTTTGTACCCAACTTCGACGAGTCTCTCAAAGAACCCTCTGTGCTCCCTGCCAAGCTCCCCAACCTTCTCATCAATGGCTCCTCAGGCATAGCAGTGGGAATGGCCACCAACATGGCGCCCCACAATCTCACTGAAGTCTGCGACGCCATAGTTAAGCTCATTGACAACCCCGAAGCAAGTGTTGAAGAGCTCATGCAGATTGTTAAGGGGCCTGACTTCCCCACGGGAGCCTTCATACTGGGAAGAAAGGGCATAATCAATGCCTACACCAAGGGGAGAGGAACATTAAGGCTCAGAGCAAGAGCAACTGTAGAGGAGGATAAGCGCAACAGGTCAAAGATTGTGATAACCCAGATACCCTATATGGTGAACAAGAGCAACCTCCTTGAGAGTATAGCAAATCTTGTAAGGGAGAAGAAGATTGAAGACATCTCAGACCTGAGGGATGAGAGCGACAGAGATGGCATGAGGATAGTAATAGAGCTCAAAGCCAATTCCAATCCTGAGGTGGTTCTCAAAAACCTCTACAAGCACACCCAGCTTGAAACCACCTTTGGAATAATCAACCTCGCTCTTGTGGACGGAGAGCCCAGAGTACTCAACCTCAAAGAGTTAATCCAGGAGTTTCTGAAGCACAGGAAGAATGTCATTATAAGAAAGACAAAGTTCGATCTTGAAAAAGCTGAAAAGAGGGCTCATATTCTTGAAGGATTGATAATCGCTCTTGATAATATAGATGAAGTAATAAAGCTTATAAGAGGTTCAAAGTCTGTAAAGGAGGCAAAAGCTGGGCTGATTGAAAGATTCAATCTTACTGATATCCAGGCTCAGGCCATCCTTGATATGCGCCTCCAGAGGCTTACTGCTCTTGAGAGAAACAAGATAGTGGAGGAACACAAAGAGCTTATTAAAAAAATAGAGGAGCTTAAAGCCATCCTCGCCAGCGAAAAGAAGGTCTTTGAAATTATAAAGAAGGAAACTCTTGAGATTAAGGAGAAATATGGCGACGAGAGGAGAACTGAGATTATTGAGCATGAGGAAGAGATAAGTATTGAAGACCTGATAGCCAGAGAGGATATGGTTATCACCATAACCCAGAGGGGATATATCAAGAGTCTGCCCCTGAGCACCTACAGGATGCAGCGCAGAGGAGGTAAAGGGATAATAGGAATGGAGACAAGAGATGAAGACAGCGTCAAGGACCTGTATATAGCCTCAACCCACGATTATATGCTCTTCTTCTCCAACAAAGGCAAAGTCTACTGGCTCAAGGTTTATGAGATCCCCACAGCAGGCAGGTACTCTCAGGGCAAGGCTATAGTTAACTTACTCAGAGTCAGCGAGGGCGAGAAAATCACTGCAACAGTTACAGTAAAAGACTTTACCTCTGATAAGTATCTTCTCTTCGTAACAAAAAATGGCAGAGTTAAAAAGACAAGTCTTGACGCATATAAAAATCCAAGAAAGGACGGCATAATCGCCATTAGCTTAGAAGAGGGTGATGAGCTCGTTGAGGTAGAGTTGACTTCAGGCAATGACGAAATTATTATTGCTACAAAATATGGAAAAGCAATAAGATTTAAAGAGGAAGATGTAAGAGCTATGGGGAGAACTGCCCAGGGAGTTAAGGGGATAAATCTCAGGTCAAAGGATGAAGTTGTCGGCGCTGAGGTGGTTAAGAAGGGAGAGACAATTCTTGCAGTAACCGAGAACGGCTATGGAAAGAGAACAAAAGTCGAGGATTACCCACTTCAGAGCAGAGGAGGCAAAGGAGTAATAAATATTATTCCAAGTGTGAGAAATGGCCTTGTGGTGGGAATACTCAGTGTTAAAGATGAGGATGAAGTAGTACTAACAAGCTCCAGGGGAATAGTAATAAGAGTGCCTGTGAAGGACATCTCAGTCATGGGGAGAAATACCCAGGGAGTTAAGATAATGAACATTAAGGCTGATGATAAGGTTGTGGCCCTTTCCAAGGTTCATTAGTTAATATTTATTATAAATATATGCGTTTAAAGGAAATTAAGTTCTGCTCAAATATGTGCTCAGGCTTAACACAATCAGCAAAAATCTATTTTGAAGATAGGGGCAGAATATTCTACTGGGATGAACTAGCACCAAATATAGTCAGGAAAAACCCGAGTGGTAGGGCAAATATTGACGAAATAATGGAAATCAGGGAAGTTCTAATAAAAGAAAAGGTAAAAAGAAGATTTACACCAGAAGCAAGAATAATATCAAAAGCACTGAAATATTTAGGGAAACGCCATATGTAAACATTATTTAAAATTCCGAAAACTTTATTTTCTTCCAGTTGTATGGATAAGTAATAGAATTTGAGGTGGAGTATATGAGGTGGATATTATTTTTTTTAATACTAATAACTATAATCTCTTTTTGCGGTTGTACACAGAAAGATACAGGAAAATTCTGGGAACATATGCAGAAAGCAGAGAGCTACATAGCAAAGAGTGGAGAACTAAGAGAGGAAATTATTGCAGCCCAGGAAAGTAAAAACTTCGACAGGGCTGAAGAGCTCTTAACTGAGAAGCTGAAGTACGATGAACTTGCCATTAAAGAGCTGAAGGAAGCCTCAAAAAATATAGACAACAGTAAATTGAAGGAATTTACCGACTATATGAAAAAATCAGTAGAACTTATGAAGCAGTCTGATGAAAAACTTTCAGAAGTTATTAAAATGAGCAGAGCAGGAGATTTAAATAAAGCCAGTGCCTATCTTGAAGAAGCCAATGAGTATAAAAATAAAGCTGAAGATATGCTAATTAAAGCTCGAACTCTTGACTGGATTGATGAAGCTGGAAAATAGAATACTTCCAGGAGATAGGAGATTTTCAATATGCACTTTTATAAGTATCACGGTGCAGGCAACGACTTTATTCTGGTGGATAATCGAAAGGGAACTATCCCTGAGGAAAAGCTCAGCCAGGCTGCACTCAAGCTATGCCACAGAAACTTTGGAATAGGCGGCGATGGTCTTGTGCTAATTGAAGATTCTGATAAAGCTGAAGTGAAATTCAGAATTTTCAATCCTGATGGCACTGAAGCTGAGATGTGCGGCAATGGAATAAGGTGCTTTGCCAAGCATGTTTATGACACTGGAATTGTCTCAAAACCAGAGATTGAAGTTGAAACTCTTGCTGGAGTGCTCAAGATTGAGGTGGTAGAAAGCGGCGAGGTTAGCTACATAAAGGTTGACATGGGCACACCAAAGCTGGAGAGGAGAGATATTCCTGCAGCAGGTGAGGGAAGAATTCTAAGAGAAAAGCTGAAGCTTGACAACTTTGATGTGGAGATAAGTGCTGCCAACACTGGCGTGCCCCATGTTGTGACCTTCACCAGCAACCTCGACAGTGTTGACGTCTGCAGTCTTGGAAGGAAGATAAGATACAGCGAGCTTTTCCCAAAGGGCACAAATGTGAATTTCCTTGAGAAAATTGGAGAAAATAAGTTTAAAATAAGAACCTATGAAAGAGGTGTTGAGGCAGAAACTCTCGCCTGCGGCACAGGGATTACCGCTTCAGCAGTTGTGGCATATCTCCTGGGAGAGGCTCAGGGAAACAGGATAGAGGTGGATGCAAGAGGGGGCAAAGTCTTTGTGGAGCTGGAAGTTGAGGGCAGAGAAGTAAAGAAAGCTTATATGATTGGCCCGGCCGAGCTGGTATTTGAAGGTGATATAAAAGAAAGCAAGTTTCTTTAGGTGAAGGAATGAGAAAACTTTTATTTTTTATTTCACTTGCTCTTTTTTTAACCCAGATGTCAGGCGTCCTATATATCAATACACTATTTAATACAGTCAGCCCTGAAAAAGTAGTTTCAGATAGTAGAGAATCCACAAGCTTTGCCTTTATTATACCTGTTTTGTTTATTGTGGCATTAAACCTGTATATGTTTATTTTTAAATTCAGAATTTCCCTGAGACTACTCAGGATTTATTTCATGGCAATTTCAATAGTTTCCTGGCTGGTTATGTGTTTAGTTATTTTCACCTACATTTACTTTGGAGTGATTTCTGACATGTTATTCCTGATTGTGTTGGTCTCTCCTCTAATTCTCATGAAGACAGGATTTAAATCTGTTGCAGAAAATATACTTGCTGTATCTCTCTCTTCAATAGCGGGTGCCTATATAGCCC
>CAZCRG010000124.1:0-4326 GCA_964501105.1 Candidatus Hydrothermarchaeota archaeon
CTGGTCAGAGCTTCTCCTAGGAGCAGAGGATAGGCTACATAGACATGACAGGCTCCTTTGAGTTTCCGCAGAAGTTCTCACCGGCAGGCGGCAATATGGCAAATTCTGAGATTCCCGTTCCAAGATACGAGTTCCTGCCCTATAAGGATGAAGATGCCGCAAGGAGAGACTTAATAGCAGGAAAGCTCACCTCATATATTGTCATTCCTGCAGATTACATGGATACCGGTGAAATAAGGATGTATTCAATGAAGAAAGGCTTTGTGAATGCTCCAAGAGAAGCAATAGAAGATATTCTCATTGAGAACCTTCTCAGGGGTAAGGTGGATGAGAAGCTCATACACAGAGTTAAAGAGCCAGCAAAAATTAAAGCCTATACATTAAATAAGAAGGGAGAGGTGGTTGAGAAGGGATTCTTCTCCTTTCTACTGCCCTTTGTCTTTGCTATAATCTTAATAATGGCAATCTTCATGTCTTCAGGCTTTCTCCTTCAGGGAATTGTTGAGGAGAAGGAGAGCAGAATTATTGAGGTCCTCCTATCTTCAGCATCAGCAGAAGAGTTAATGGCTGGAAAGATTCTCGGTCTCGGAGCAGTGGGCTTGACACAGGTGTGCATCTGGATTTTAATCGGCGTGCTGCCAGCCTCCTTCATGGTTGCAGCCTTGGTTGTATCTCCTGCTACTCTCGTGCTCTCTCTCGCCTACTTCCTCCTAGGCTATATGCTATTCTCCTGCTTATTGGCTGGCATAGGAGCAATTTCAACCTCGCTGAGGGAGGGGCAGCAGCTTGCTGCAGCAGTATCGCTGCTTGCAGCATTTCCGCTGATGTTTGGAGCGATTATCTTTGAGAACCCTGAGAGCACTCTCGCCAGAGCTTTCTCCTACTTCCCCTTCACCTCACCGGTAACAATGATGAGCAGGATTGCTGTGACTCCTGTGCCATTAACGGAAATAGCTCTGAGCCTTGGAATACTTGCAGCCTCAGCCCTTTTAATGCTGAAAATTTCCACAAAGCTCTTCAGGATGGGGATACTAACCTACGGCAGACGTCCGGGGCTCAGGGAGGTTTGGAGGTGGCTGAGGGAATGAAAGTTTCGCAAACTCTGCTTGCTCTCCTGCTACTGAGTTCAGCTCTGTTTGCAGAGCCTGTAGTGGTTGTGAGCGATAACCCCTTTGACTTAGCTGTAGCAGAGCTTCTCAGAGATAGAGTTAATGCCAGTCTCGTGGTGCTTGAGGATGGCGAGCTGAATGAAAGCACTGTTACAGAGCTTATTATGCTCAACCCCGAGAGGGTGTATATAGTTGGAGGTCTGGATGCAGTTTCTTGGGAGGTGGAGAGCCTCTTTGGAGCCTCTATTGGCGGAAGAATAGATAGTATCTGGCATGGCACCTCCTCCGAGGGTGTTGAAGTTATCAGGTTTCACGGCTCCGACAGGTATAAAACATCATGGCTTGTAGCAGAGGAGTGGAAGCACAGCAAGAAAGTCTATCTGGTGCACGGACATGATCCTGTAGGGCTTGAGAGAGCATTCAGCCAGGCAAAGAGAGAAGGAGCACCTATTCTCTACTACAACCCCTACCACGTTCCCCCGCTTATAAAGGAGCTGGAGAGCAGAATTAGAGCTCTGGGTGCTGAGGATATAATTTTGACCACTAGCCCCTACATATCCAAGCCGGAGATGGTGACCAACAGAAAACTGCTCCGCTCTGAGGTTCATGCCACCCAAGTGCTAAATATCACCCCAAGGGAGCAGGCAGAAGCCGCCATACACAGGGCTGAGATGGCTGTGGAAAGGACAAAACTTTTTAGAGATGCTGCTGTGCAGGTCTACAAAAGCAGAATGACACCTGAAGGCAGCAGGATAACAAAGGAGTGGCGTGGGCGAAACGTCACCTTCCAGGAGTTGAGGGTGAGAGCACTGAGGCAGAACTCTGCGCTGAGGGCTGCCGAAGAAGCCCTGAATAAAGCAAAAGAAGCCCTTGAGAGTGGTCTGTACGGTGAAGCCTTTGTGCTTGCTGCCAGGACTGTAGAGCATTCAAGAAGAGCCAGGCTGGAAATTACACACATGCTCAGGACGGATGAGAGGAGGGATCTTCTGCAGGCAACTCCCGAGGAAGAACTTACGCCAGCACAGGCAATTCTCAGGGTTCTACACTGGCTGGGACCGCTGCTGACAATTACCGAGCCGCCTCCTCCACCACACGCTCCACAAGAGTTCGTGGAGAAGTGGAAGCAGAGGATGAACAAAAAGATGGAGATTATCAGTGAGATTCAGCAGCACTTCAGACAGGCTAAGGCTGAGCTGAGAGATGGTAATCAAACTCACGCCAGAGAGCAGGCTCTAAAGGCTCTGAGGGCGTATCAGGAGTACCGGCGAGGGGGGAGGTAGCAGGAGGAGCTGCAATGAAAGATAAGAGAGTAGAAGAAATTCTTGCAAGGCTTGAAGCTCTGGGCAATCCAGAGGCTGCTGAGGGCATGAGGAGATACGGAATAGTCGGCGAGAGAATTTTCGGAGTCTCAATTCCCAGCCTGAGAAAGATTGCCAGAGAGATAGGTAGAGACTACGAGTTAGCCATGGAACTCTGGAATATAAACTCCAGAGAGACAAGAATACTGGCTTCCATGATTGCCGAGCCAGCCAGAGTCACCGAGGAGATAATGGAGAGCTGGGTAAAGGAATTTGACAACTGGGAGTTATGCGATCAGGTGTGTCAGAATCTCTTCCAGCGAACACCCTTCGTGCATAAAAAGGCAGTGGAGTGGAGCGGTAGAGAGGAGGAGTTTGTAAAGAGGGCAGCCTTTGTGCTCATGGCAAGGCTGGCTGTTGCTGACAAAAAAGCTCCGGATTCTGTGTTTGAAGAGTTCCTCCCGGTTATAAAGGGGGAGGCTACTGATGGAAGAGTATATGTAAGGAAGGCAATAAGCTGGGCGTTGAGGCAGATAGGCAAGAGAAATGCACATCTGAATAAAAAAGCCATCGAACTCGCCGAAGAAATTGGGAAAATCAACTCAAAGAGTGCAAAGTGGATTTCGAGAGATGTTCTCAGGGAGCTGAAAAGTGAGAGAATTCAGAAGAGGATGAAATCTTGAGCTATGTCATTTTTATCTTTGATTCTCTTTAATATTCAACTGTCATTAAAGCCCCTTCCTTAGGACTCCTCATACTCTCCAGAATTCTATGGAGTAGCTTCTCTTTTTTTTACAGGAAGTTCATCCAATCTGACAATGCAGACTTTCAAAGGCAAAGTTTAAGTTGCCATCTGCGTAAAAATTCAAAAATGGGCGGGAGAACTACTGCATATCTATTGATGGTTATTCCATGTGTGCTTACTCTTATCTCCGCTACAAGAGAACTGCAAAATAATCCACACATCTCCTATATGTTATTTTTTGCAGGAGGTTTGATACTCGCTGGGCTTATTCTGCTCTTACTGGATGATATGCGAAGAAGAATGATAGGGGTGGGTGAATGAAAGAGGCGATTTTGTTTTTTCTCCTTGCCTATCCAGCTGTGGTCATTGTCATCCTCGCAATATATAGCAAAAGAGCCATCAGGCACATAAAAAAGGGCAGTAGAGTTCTCGTGGTGAGGCAGAGAAACTTTGAGGGCATTCAAAAGCAGATGCTCTATGTGTATGCTTTCGTTTCAGCTCTTTTTTACTCTTTGGTACAGCCGAGGTGTACAGAGGGGACTACCACTTTATTCCTCTTGGCTTTGGCATGCCAATTTATACAGTGGCAATTCTGCTTACACCAGCGGATTTTGAAATTTACACATGTGGAATTCAGAGAGGTGCATATCAACCAGACCTCCAGAGGGCTCGTACTGCGATATTCACTACGAAACATTCATGAGCTTTGACGGCTACTACACTCGGAGTCTGCTCACGCCGGTTGGTGAGATAGAATATTTGAGGGTGCCCCGCACTAGGGATGGTGACTTCAGCCCTGCGATTCTGCCCTATCGCAGAAGAGCAAGCTTTGAACTTGGCGAGGTTGTGATACACATGTTTGCCTCTGGGTCCAGCGTTCGTGACGTGAGCAACTTTCTTTACAGCATTTACAGTGCCTACTATTCGCCTTCCAGCATAAGCAGGTTATTAGAGGTTGCTGAGGCTGAGATAGAGGCGTGGAGGCATAGAGCTTTAGCGGAGAGGTATGCAGTGGTTTACCTTGATGCGATGTTTTTGCCTGTGATAAGAGGCGAGAGCGAAAAGGAGCCAGTTTACGTAGCCTTGGGTGTTCACCAGGATGGTACGCGAGAGATTCTAGGCTACTGGGTGAGCAGCGGCGGAGAGAGCAGCCTCGCATGGCAAAGCATGCTGG
>CAZCRG010000125.1:0-4244 GCA_964501105.1 Candidatus Hydrothermarchaeota archaeon
GTATATGCAAGGGCTTCCTACACTTGACAGAGTGGATTTAGAGAGTAAAAAGGTTCTTATGAGGATAGATATTAACTCTCCCCTTGAACCAAATACAGGGATAATTCTCGACGACTCAAGGTTTAAGGGGCATATACCTACAATTGAGGAATTATCAGATACAAGGCTTGTGCTTATTGCACATCAGTCAAGACCTGGTCTTGAGGATTTTACTCCCCTTGAAAAACATGCTGAGAGGTTAGCGCAGCTTCTTGGAAGAGAAGTCAAATATGTAGATGATATTTTTGGAAGAGCTGCAAGAGATGAAATAAGTAGATTAAGAAATGGTGACATACTTCTTCTTGAAAATGTGAGATTCTTATCTGAAGAGGTTCATGAGACAATTAAGAAAAAACCTCCAGAGGAGCAGGCAAAAACAAATTTTGTAAGAAAACTATCTTCATATGTTGATATTTTTATAAATGATGCCTTTGCAGTCAGTCATAGAAGTCAACCCAGTGTTGTAGGTTTTCCTGAAGTTCTACCAGGCTTTGCTGGCAGACTTCTTGAAAAGGAAGTCAGAACTCTTGAGGCAGTTGCAAAATCCGAGGCAAGACCAAGAGTTTTTGCTTTTGGAGGAGCAAAGGTGGAGGATTCTTTAAAAGGTATTGTTAAAGTTCTCGAGAGGGGAATTGCAGATATAATTTTAACCTCAGGCGTAATTGGCAATCTGTTTTTAATGGCAAGGGGTATAGATGTGGGCAAAGTAAATAGTGAACCTATCTTATCAAAAGATGGGGAGTTATTAAACAGGGCAAAAGAACTACTCAAAAAGTTTGGAGATAAGATAATTACTCCAGTTGATGTGGCTGTAAAGAAAAACTCTGGAAGGCTTGAAGTTAATGTAGAAAACATACCCAACCTGAAGATTATGGATATTGGTATTGAGACCATAGCAAAGTATTCATCTATTATTATGGAGGCTGGAGTAGTTGCAGCCAATGGCCCCTGTGGAGTATTTGAAATTGAAGATTTTGCCCTGGGGAGCGAGGAGTTAGTTAGGTCAATGGCGAAATCTAAAGCTTTCACCTGTATAGGTGGTGGACATTTAGGCGCTATTACTTCAAAGCTCGGAATTAAAGATAAAATTTCTTTTGTGAGTACAGGCGGCAAGGCTTCTCTTTTGATGCTCAGTGGAGAGAAATTACCAGGTATTGAAGCCTTAAGGGAGAAAAGCTCATGACAAGAGTAATTGTTGTTGCCTCGGGAAAAGGTGGTGTGGGAAAAACTACAATTGCAGCAAACTTAGCTGTTGCTTTATCTCTTTTTGGTAAAAAAGTGGCTGTTATAGATGCAGATGTTGTTATGGCGAATCTCGAAATAATTATGGGACTCAAAAATCCACCTGTAGCTTTAATTGATGTACTTAAGGGGAGACTGGAGATTGAAGATGTACTCTATGAAGGACCTGAAGGTGTGAAGATTATTCCCGCTGGAATTACTCTCGATGGCTTCAATGAGGAAAATATGGAGACATTGAAAACATTACTCAGAGAGATACCTCCTTATATTGACATTCTGGTTATTGATGCACCTGCTGGAAGAGATGCTGCCATGGTTATGGATGAGGGGCAGGAGGTTATTATTGTAACAGTACCACAGGTTTCCAGTGTGAGTGATGCTCTAAAGATGAAGATTCTGGCTGAAAGGATGGGAGCAGAGGTTATTGGTGCAGTGGTTAATATGACAAAGGGAAGAAAGTATGAATTAACACTTGAGGAAATTGAGGCAACACTTGATACTTCTGTAATTGCAGTCTTACCCGAAGACGAGGCTGTAAGAGAGGCTCTTGCTCATGAGATGCCCTACGTACTCAGATACCCCAAAGCCAAGATAAGCCACATAACTTTAAGCCTCGCAGCAAATTTGATTGGAGCTGATTATTATGCAGAGCAGGAAGGGCTTTTTGACAGGATTCTCAGATTCTTTAGACGCTAATCTTCATAACTCTTTATTTTTGTAAGTCTATTCTTCAAAAGCTCAAGCTCTTCTTTGGAAAGCTCTACCCCTCCCTTGAGTTCCCTAATTTCTTCTCTTAGATATTTTATTCTTAGCAGTAGAAGTATATTGAATAATATACTAAAAGAAAGTAGTACGTAGAGAATTGTTATTAAATCTATCTCCAATCATATCCCCCCAAAGAGCCCATTTATAAGTCTCTTCATAAAGGACTCTTTCTTTGGCTTAGGTGGAATGTACTTCTCGCCTATCAAATCGGCTGCCAGCTTCTTTATTGCCACTGCTGCTGGAGAATCAGGCTTTCTTATAATTACAGGTGTGCCAAAGGCTGCACTTCTTCTAACTTCTGGGTCCTCCGGTATGGTTGCAAGAATTTTTGTTTCAAGTATGACCTCAACTTCCTGTACTGTTAAATCTGTTTTATCATAACCAACACGGTTTAATACAGTGCCAAGAATATGACTCCCAAGTTTTGATGCTACTATTTTAGTTTTGAGAGCATCACTCATACTTGAAATTTCGGGGTTGGCGACTATAATAAGCTCCTGTCCTGCAGCAAGAGCAGTTACCACGCTTCTTCCCAGCCCGGCAGGGGCATCTATCAGGAGAATCTCTGTATTCCTCAAAAGCTTTCCCAGCACCTCTTCAAGCATCTCAGGATCTGCCTTTCTCAATCCGTCGAGAGAGATTCCTGCAGGGATTACCTTAACACCCTGAGGCCCCTGGTAGATTGCCTGAGAAATATCTGCCTCGCCAGCTAGAACATCATGCAGTGTTACATCCATGCCCTCCAGACCAAGGTGAAGCTCCAGGTTAGCCATTTCAATATCAGCATCAAGAATGGTTACATCTTTGCCAAACTGGCTCAAAGCTATTCCAAGATTAGAAGAAAGCATAGTCTTTCCAACGCCACCTTTTCCAGAGGCTATGGTAATTGAAATTCCCATCTTATTACCTCGTTTTTAATCTAATTAAGGGCACTATTATCTTGGTGATATTGCATATAAATTTTTCTAATAAAAAAGGTTTATTTTTTCAGTGGAAAAAATGTTCAACTTTTAAGCTTTTTTTAATTTATTTATAATTCATTTTAAAATAAGAATTATTTGTTATGTTAAACTAATAAGGTATAAATCAATGTGCAGAATTAGAAAAATTCTCTTAATTGATGACGATAAAGACCTTCTTCTTCTATTAGAAATGGTACTTAAAAAGCATGGGTACAAAGTTGTTGTTAGTGATGATGGAAGTAATATCACTTCAATTATTGAGAAAGAAGACCCTGATCTGGTTTTTCTTGATATAATGTTACCATCAAAGAATGGATGGGAAGTATGTAAAGAAATAAAGGAACAGTATTCTCATATTCCAGTTGTTTTCCTTTCTATTTTGAGTGATCCTGATGAAATTAGAAAGAGTTACGATGCAGGCGGTGTTGCACATATTCCAAAACCTTTTAAGTACAAGGAGATTATCAACTTTATTGAATCCTTTGAGTCGAGAATGCAGGCAAACTAGGCGACAAGGTAGGTGGCAGTTGCATCTCTGACAGTTACTTCTTTAAATTCGCCAATCTTTCCCTCTCTCACAACCACCTGATTGTAAAAATCGCTCCTTGCAAGAAGGGTATTATTCTTCCCAGGTTTTGTTATGAGAACTCTCAGCTTCCTTCCAATAAAGCGCCTATTATTCTCATAACCTATTTTCTTCATGAGTTCAGTGAGCTTTCTTGAGCGCTCCTTTTTAATATAGTCGTGAAGGTCTTTAAGCTTAGCCGCCTCAGTACCCTCTCTTGGAGAAAATCTTGTTATATTGAGAATCTCAGGCCTTACCTCCTCAATTAGATTTAAAGTTTTCTCAAAGGAGGCATTACTCTCCAGAGGATATCCCACTATCACATCTGTAGAAAGGGTGAGCTGAGGAAAGGCATCTCTGAAAGCACCTACAATCTCCCTGAAATCCTCCACAGTATGTCCTCTTCTCATATGTTTTAAAACAGCATTGTCTCCACTCTGCACAGGAAGGTGGAGAAATTTGTAAACCTTCTCATTTTTATAAGCCTCTATCAGATCATCAAGAATTCTCAGGGCAAAGGTGGGGTTCATCATTCCCACTCTAATTCTGAAATCTCCCTCAAGGGATGCTATTCTCTCAAGAAGCTCTGGAAGCTTCTCACCAGCATCGAAACCATAGGCGCCAGTGTCCTGAGCTGTGAGCTGTATCTCCCTGTAGCCCTGGGAGAGAGC
>CAZCRG010000126.1:0-4088 GCA_964501105.1 Candidatus Hydrothermarchaeota archaeon
GTGCCTATATAGCCCTTATGTTGAATCTCAAAGCCCTTCTTATTGCAACTGGTATGCTGTCTATTCTGGACTACTACTTTGTCCTGAAGAAGGACAAAATTGTGAGGATAGCAGAGAGAATGAGGAAGGCTGAAATTCCCATTGGCATAACTCTGAGCAGGAAAGATGAGAAGGTTGCTTTAGGCTTTGGAGATTTAATATTCTCAACAGCACTGGTTGCGGCAGCCTTCATAGAGGGCAGTTTTTCAGGAGCAGTAGCCACTGGAATTTTTGCAGCCCTTAGCCTCTTTCTATATCTCGACCATCTTATTAAGAAAGGTAAGGCTCTTCCAGCTCTTCCGCCCATCTTTGCTGGATCTCTGCTGGGCGCCCTGGTATCCGGGCTTTTGATATGAGGATTAGGGAATCAAAGAGTAGCCTTGAATATCTGACGAATAGCACCTGCCTGAGTTCGATATGTTAATATGTTGCTGTGAAAATATTAAGAAATCTTAAGGACAACCTTTATACACTTTCATTGCATTAATTATGTATACCTGCAGCAGCAGGGGTGTTAGGAAAATTAAGGAGGATTTTAAAATGCAGAAGCCAAAAGTTGACCTTTCTCAGAAAGACGCCACCGACCTTGCTCTCTTCGTCAAAGTAAGCCAGGGTAATGTGCTTAAGTGGGACAGGCAGAAGATAGTCTCCTCTCTGCTCAAAGAGGCAGGGATTGATGAAGCCACTGCTCTTGATATAGCCCTGAGTGTTGAGAAGATAATTAAAGATTCAGGAATTGAGTTCATCACAGGACCTTTAATCAGAGAAATTGTGAACGCAGAGCTCATAAAGCGAAGTCTGGAGGAGGAGAGGAAGAGGTACACAAGGCTGGGTATGCCCATATATGATGTTCACGAGCTTATAACAAGCCAGAACAAAGAAAATGCCAATGTGCCCCACGGCCCTGAAGCCACCAACCTGAGCCTTGCCGAGAGTATAAAGAAGCAGTATGCTCTTCTCAAGATTTTCTCCCCCGAGGTAGCTCTGGCTCATGAGCGTGGCGATATTCACCTTCACGACCTCGGCTTTATAGACCGCCCCTACTGCTCAGGCAACAGTATAGAATATGTGAAGAAATTTGGTCTTAGTCTGCCAAATGCTCTTTCAATCTCAAAGCCAGCAAAGCATCCTGAGGTTCTTGTGCTCCACCTGATAAAATTCAGCGCTGCCCTGCAGGGCGTCTTCGCTGGAGCTATAGGCTGGGACGCAGTGAACCTCTTCATGGCGCCCTACTTTGTAGGAAAGAGCGACGAGGAGCTGGAGCAGATCGCCCAGATGCTTGTCTTTGAGTTTGCCCAGCAGGCAGTTGCGAGGGGCGGCCAGAGCATCTTCTCTGACCTTAACCTCTACTGGGAAATTCCAAAGCACTTTATGGGCGTTGAAGCCATAGGACCTGAGGGTAAGTATACTGGCAACACCTACGAGGACTACTTACCTGAGGCGCAGCGCTTTGCCCTGGCTCTTCTGAAAGTTTATATGCAGGGCGACGGCATGGGAAGGCCCTTCTTCTTCCCGAAGCCCCAGATACACATAACTGAGAGGCTCTTCAAAACAGAAGGTTATGAGGACTTCCTCTACAAAGCTGCCGAGCTTTCCTCAGTGAGAGGCAACAGCTACTATGTCTTCGATAGGGGTGACACGGCAAAGATAAGCGAGTGCTGTCGCCTTGCCTTCAAGCTTGACGAAAATGATCTGCAGGATGCCAAAACACCCTGGAAGATGCGCTATTCTGCCATGCAGAATGTAACTATAAATCTCCCGAGAATAGCCTACGAAGCCAATGGAAGCGACGACAGACTCTTTGAGCTCATTTCCGAGAGAATGGAGATGGCTGCAGAGGCTCACGTTGCTAAGAGAGAGTTTATAACCTCCCTTCTCAAACTCGGTTACCGCGGACCTCTCGGCCTCCTTGTTATGGACAGAGATGGAGAGCCCTACTACCGCCTGCACAGAGCCACTTTCCTCATGGGAATGCTGGGCCTGAATGAGCTTGTTCAGTACCACACTGGAGAGGAGATGCATGAGAGCAGCTCTGCTCTGAAGTTCGGCCTCAAGGTTATAGCTCATATGAACAGGGAGAGCGAGAGGCTGAGTGAAGACTACGACATGCGCTTTGTTCTGGAGCAGACGCCAGCGGAGAGCACAGCCTACAGAATGGCAAAGCTCGACCTTATGCACTACCCAAATGAGACAAAAGAGGTGGTAAAGGGAAGCCTTGATAGAGGCGAGATCTACTACACCAACTCCACCTATCTCAACATCTCAGTGCCCATCTCACCAATAGAGAGGGTTAAGAAAGAGGGCATGTTCCATCCAATGATTCATGCAGGCAGCTTAACCCATATCTGGCTTGGTGAGGCAAAGCCTGACCCTGAAGCTATAGCCAGCTTTGTGGTCAAGACCTTTAAACACACCACAAATGACCAGATTGCCTTCTCTCCAGAATTTACTTCCTGCCTGGACTGCGGCAGGGTGGAGAGAGGCTTGTATTAAGGAGGTGAAGAAGAATGGAAGAAAAGGAAATAATAAGCAACACATGTCCACACTGCGGCGGTACTCATGTGGAGTACATAACAAGAGTGACTGGCTTCTTCTCCAAGGTGGGAAGCTGGAATAAGGGCAAGATTGCCGAGCTCAGAGACAGGCGCTCTGCCATTGAAGCCAACAAGAAGATGATAAGCGATGTGGCGAGTATAAGCTTTGAAGAGGAAGAGGAAGCCAGGAAAATAAAACTCTTCTGGAAGAACTCCTGTCCAAGATGTCCAGAGGCAAAAGCTCTTGCCAAGAAGCTGGAAGAGAAGGGCTACACAGTTGAGTACTACAATATTGAGACCACAGAAGGGCTTGCTGAAGCTTCACTGCATATGGTTATGGCAACACCAACTATTGTCCTTGTGGACGGAAGCGATGAGGAGATAGCTGCCTGGAGAGGCACAGTGCCCAAGATGAGTGAAGTGGAAGGAGCTATAGCTGAGAACAGCTAAAGGCTCTCTTTTTTTATTTTCTGGTGCTGATATGGAAATTAAGGGTGTCCTTGAGACAAGCTTTGTGGACTGGGACGGGAAGATAGTCTCAACTGTATTTCTACCCGGATGCAACTTTAGATGTGGTTTCTGCCACAATCATAAGCTGGTGCTTGAGCCTGAGATCTTTGAGAGTATTCCAGTGGAGCACCTTATAAGATACTGGAGGAGAAATAAAGATTTTCTCGATGGAGTATGCATTACTGGCGGCGAGCCAACGCTCCATAAAGAGCTTCCAGAGCTGTGCAGGAGCATTAAAAAGCTGGGCCTCAAGATTAAGCTGGACACCAACGGCACTAAGCCAGAGATGCTCCGAAGGCTGATAGAGGAGAGGCTTGTGGATTATATTGCCATGGATATAAAGGCACCTCTGGAAGAGGAGAATTACTCAACTCTTACCAGGGTGGAGCTCAACGGCACCTTTGATAAGTTAAAGGAGAGTGTTGAGCTTATAATAAACTCGGGAGTGGACCACGAGTTCAGAACCACTGTGATTGAGGAGAAGCACAGCAGAGAGGATATTGAGGCTATTGCAAGAGCTCTGAAAGGAGCAAAGCGATATGTGCTTCAGAAGTTTCAGCCCATGGAGGTGATGGAGGAGGAATATAAGGGTTATACGAGCTATAGCGATGAGGAGATGGAGGAGCTTGTAGAGGTAGCGAGGAGGTATATAGGCGAGGTGAAGTGGAGAGGGAAGTAGGAGGGAGAAAATTTGAGAGTAAGTAAAAGATTTTGGAAAAAACAATTTATCAATTTAATAAATGTTGGTTTATCTTATTTTGCTGTTGGTTTATCAGTAATAGGAATATCATTTTATAAACCAGATTATTCTTTACAGATTTCGGGACTTTGGTTTATTCTTTCAGGAGTAGTATCGTTGATCTTATCACCAACATTGGAATTTATGTATGGAAAACTGAATAAAAAACAACTTGCAAAATTTTATAATTTTTATTTATCTCTTTTTATTTTACTTCCATGGGCAATTTTTACGGGTGCAATATCACGAATTTTAGGAATTTCTAC
>CAZCRG010000127.1:0-4046 GCA_964501105.1 Candidatus Hydrothermarchaeota archaeon
TTGCCACCAATAAGGAGCACTTCTTCTATGTCAGAGATGAGCTTGAGGATATTGTGTCTGAGGACAATATAATCAGGGAGCCTTACAGAAAGAATACAGCACCTGCATTTCCAGGTAGCCTCGAAGGCAGAGGATGTCTCAAAAGAAAATTTAGTAACTTTCGGGATTAAACCATGTTATCCAGCCACTGGCTATGGTTATATTATGCCAGGTGATTCAATATGAGGATAACTATGGCAGGTGCTGAATTCCAGAAATACAGATTCAGAATTGAATGGAAACAAAAGCAGTTGTGGAGATAAGGCCAGGTAGAATATCAGAAATTGCTAAAAAACAGGATTAAGGTAGATATTGAAAAAATTCATAGAGGAAAGGAGAGGTTGCCCTGAAGACCTGCAGAACTCAGATACACCACTGGCTTCAAATAATAATTTTCAGGTGGAAAGTGCAGATCTGGTGTTAATGTATATAGATACTGGAAATCTGACCAGCTTGAAGATGTGAAAATTGCAGGAGAATTAAGGATGTATGAGGTTAAAACTGTTGACAATAAAATTATTATAAGTATTGACAGGAGTCTGTTGAGCAGCGAAGTCCTGTTTGAATTTCTGGAAAGACTGAGACTTGAGCAGCTTGCAGAAGATGTTGATTTTGAAGAAGGTATTCTGGAAATTGCTGAAGATATAAAATCTGAATGGTGGGAAAAAATAAGGACAGAATTCTAAGGAAGATAAAAAGATGAAAGTGGTTGTGGACACAAATATCATCTTTTCAATTCTTCTTTCACATTCTTCAAAGATGAGGGAGATGCTATGGAACAGGAGATATACATTCTATTCTCCAAATTTTGTTTTTGTGGAGATATTCAAGCACAAAGAGAAGATAATGAGATTTACAAAAGCACCAGAAGTCACTGTTTACGAGTATCTGCACGGGATTTTAAAGAGGATTAATTTTGTAAATACAGATAATAATTTCTGATAATAAGTTGAAAAAAGCATACGAGTTGTGCAGGGACATAGATGAAAAAGATATCCCTATAGTGGCACTGACTCTGGAACTAACAGATTTTTCGATCAAATTGTATGGGGATAGAATTGTAATAGACCCGGAGATAAGGCACGGCAAACCTGTAATAAAAGGCACAAGAGCACAGAAGGATATCATCCCCGGCTCCTTAGCGGGAGGTATGACTGTAGAGGAGGTTGCTGGTGTCTCTCCCCCTCAGTATTTGGGCATCCAGATTTTGCAGGAAAAGGAAGAAGTGGCATGAAAATCTACCCGGATCTTTATTGTCTTAACAGAGCTTTTGACGACCAGACTCAGGACAGAATAAGGATAGAATCAGAAGCCATTCTGACCATATTAAATTTATGACAGAAAGACTGGATGCTCACTGGAAGTGAGGTCATAGATTACATAATTTCAAAAGTTCCCGATGAAGAAAGAATGGAGAAGGTGGAATTTCTCGGATCGATTTCTGGGGAGAAAGTAGTGGTTGGTGATAATATCATAGAAACTTCTGAGCTCCAGAAGATGGTAGAGAAGTGGGCAAAAAATCATCTTGATGTAAAGATAATGGAAATTACTGTGGAAGAGCTTAAAGCTCTCACAGATCTGAGGCAGGGAAAGCTGCCCACCCCTCCAGTCCTGCTGAGTGCCTGGCTGAAAAATTTAAATACCACAGGAGCAGATGGATAATCAATGGAGAAGATGAAGGTTGTTATTGCTGGCGAGAAGGTTCATGGTATAGGCTACCGCTACTTTTTAATGGAGGCTGCCCTCAACTCGGGAATAGAACATTTCAGGGCTGTGAATGTGCTCAATCACAAGCAGGAGGTTCATGTTTTTGTCGCCGGCGAAAAAGACCAGCTGCAGGAGTTCTATGAGTTTGTAAGCACAAATTTTCCTGAAGATGCAAAGGTCAGAGAGGTGAAGCGCCACGATTACAAAGGCTACATACCCAAAATTGATAGCTTTGCCCTAGTTTTCAATGTGGGACAGATGAGAACTTTCATAGAGGTGGGAAAAAGCCTGGAGGGAAAAATTGACATCTCACTTGAAAAGCAGGACGCCATGCTGGAAAAGCAGGACCAAATGCTTGAGAAACAGGACGAAATGCTCAGCAAACAGGAGGAGCACATCGATCTAACCAGAGAAATTGTCTACGAGACGAAGCATATTTCTGCAAAGCAGGAGGAGCTGATTGATATAGCCATAAAATCCGGGGAGAAGCTGGACTCCATTTCCAGAGCAGAAATAGAGATAAAAAAGCTCAGAGAGGAGTTTCAGGAGCTGAAGGAAGCCATAAGAAAAGCTGGAATTGAGGTTTAGTCTTTCTGAATTAGCCCTGTTATGATAAGAAAGCAGATGTGAGTAAGCTGACTTGTGTTGACAGTATTTAGCTTTTTCATAAAAGTTATCAATCTCAGGGTAAGGTGGTGAGAATTGCCAGAGTTTTTCTCAATCGGATGAACTTAAAATTGAGGAGCTTCCGGGAAAGGAGACACAAATTCTGGACTGAAGAAGGCCTGTGGACTTGCCAGGATTAAAAGATAAGCTTTATATATCACTGACATAAAAATAAAATACTTACAGGGGTTCCGGTAATTTAAATAATCACAGGGTATACTGGAATTCATACTTAGCCTGTCTGAATTGAGCACTGCTATGATAAGAGGGCAGGCAGGGATAGCTCAGGCTATATTAACAGGAGGTTGTAAATGAATAGAGTATCTATTGTGATTCCAGCTCTCAATGAAGAAGGCGTTGTTGGTAACACAGTTAAAAGTATAGATGTAGATAATCTCAGAAACCTTGGTTTAAATGTTGAGATAATTGTGGTTGACAACGCCAGTGAGGATAATACAGCAAAGGAGGCAGAAGATGCAGGAGCCAGAGTTGTTTATGAGTCTCGTCGTGGTTACGGTTCAGCTTATCTAAAAGGGTTGAAAGAGGCAACTGGAGATATTATAGTTATTGGCGATGCCGATGGCACCTACCCGCTGGATAAAACTGCTGAGTTTATCCAGCCAATTCTCAGGGGCGAGGCAGATTTTGTGATAGGCTCTCGCCTGAAGGGCAATATCCACGACGGCGCCATGCCCTGGTTGCATCGCTACATAGGCAACCCTTTTCTGACCTTCGTTGGCAACCTCTTCTTTGGAGTTGATGTCTCTGATTTTCACTGTGGTATGCGTGCTTTCACCAGAGAAGCTCTTGAAAAAATGAATCTCAGAACCACAGGCATGGAGTTTGCCACAGAGATGATCCTTGAAGCTGGAAAAAAGAGGCTAAGAATTAAAGAGATACCAATAGAGTACAGAAGGCGTGCTGGTGGTAAGGCCAAACTCAAAAGTTTCCAGGACGGCTGGCGCCACCTCCGCTTTATGCTCCTTCATGCTCCCAATCATCTCTTTCTTGCTCCCGGAGTAATCCTTTTTCTTTCTGGTATCTTTCTTATGCTCCTCCTTCTCCACTCCCCACTAAGAATAGGCGGGATTTCTCTTGAGATGCATCCCATGGTGCTTGGCTCACTCCTCACACTACTGGGCTTTCAGATAATACTCCATGCCATAATTGCCAAGGATTATGGTATAAATACAGGTCTAATAGACAGGAGCAGAACTGTTGATTTGTTAAGAAAGCATTTTTCACTTGAAAAAGGGGTTGTTACTGGAGGTGTTATATCCATCACTGGTATTCTGCTGAATGGCTATATATTATACCTCTGGACATCTAATGGTATGGGCAGTCTCTCTACTGCAACATTAAAGCTTGCAATTTTTGCAGCAACAGTATTTGTTATCGGCATAGAGATAATCTTTTCTTCCTTCCTGCTGAGCATCTTCAGCATAGAGAGAATTTACAGTGGATAAGTTTTTATATTAAGAAGTGGAGGAAAGATTTAATGAAGAAAAAGCTTCTCATCCTTGGCGAGGTTCATGAGGTGGGCTACCGCCCTTTCCTCCTGGGTATAGCAGAGAGCTTAGAGATAGAGCGTTTCTTTGCTGACAACACAAAAATAAACGGCAGAAAAGCTGTTT
>CAZCRG010000128.1:0-4009 GCA_964501105.1 Candidatus Hydrothermarchaeota archaeon
ATATATAATTTTCCCGAATATGTACGGAAAATTTTATAAATACTTGAATAATGGAAGGAGGTGAACTTAGAATTTATCTCCTATATTCCGGAAAACCACACTTTCTATGGCTCTGAGGCTCTCTGAAAGATAACTCCTTGAAATTCCGAGCTTTTCTGCCAGCTCTTTCTGGGTAATTCTTCTTGGATTGTCGTAGTAGCCATATTTTACAGCAGCCTTAAGGATATCTCTTTGTTTCTTTGTCAGCTTCATACTATTGCTGTAGTTTTCAATTCTGGATATCCTTACAGGGTAGTTAATTTTTTTCATCAGGTCAAGAAAAATCCCAAGAACCCTTGAGTTAACAAAAACTGTACCTGTAATCTCTCCTTTCTTTATTTTCAGCGGAGTTATTATGAGTATCTCGGAAAAATAGAATATTGGAAGAGGAAGCACCCTTTTTGCCCTTATCCAGAAAACAACGAAGCCTCTGTTTTTTCAATGACATTTATTTTCTCAGTGGAGGGATTTACTCTTACCTTTTTCAGGAAATCAGCTGCTTTTTCTCCTACAACTTTTACAAGAGCAGAGTAGCTCCCATAGCTTGTCCAGGAGAAATCTTCAAAAAAGACTTCAATATCAGGAAATTCATTTGTAAGGTAGGTCCAGCAATTTCTGGGCGTAGGAATGCTCATAGAATAGAAGGGCATAGTTTAT
The DNA here is from genome assembly GCA_964501105.1 of Candidatus Hydrothermarchaeota archaeon. Lineage (GTDB taxonomy): Archaea > Hydrothermarchaeota > Hydrothermarchaeia > Hydrothermarchaeales > BMS3B > BMS3B. The sequence goes on from CAZCRG010000128.1 coordinate 697, forward strand.
ATTTAGCATTCAAAGTAGAAAAATTTTTCTTAGCTTTTCCAATTTCACTGAGAATCTCAGGGAATTTCTTTTAGCAAGCTTTTATACTTCTCACAAACATCTACTTTGCCCTGAGTAATCTTGCAGATGAGAGCCTCAAGAGTCTCTTTTTCCTTCTCCTCACCAATAGCTTCTCCACTCCCAGCTCTGGTATATCTGCAACCAATTATTATTGTAGGAATAGAACCTTTTGGATTGTACTTCTGGAAAACTTCAAGCTCGCTCTTCTCAGGCTCCTTGACATCTATTTCATAAAATCTCACTTCAATTAAGTCTGAGAATTCCTGAGTGACATTTTTGAAGATGGGTTTCTCCCACTTGCAGTGGGGACACCAGGATGTACCAAAGAAGTAGACAATGGGCTTACCGTTACTACTGCAGAGTTCATCTCCAGTGAAAGTAAAACCTCCAATAGTTTCTCTGCCCTTCATCTCCATCTCTTTAATTCTCTGCCTGAGCTCCTCATTCTCAAGTTTGAGCATATCATTCTCAGTTTTCACACCCTCAAGGCTATCCTTGAGCTTTTTGTACTCCTCAAGACTGACAGCAGGCTCAGAGGGCTTCAGATTGTAGAAGATGGATATTACAAGAAGAAAGGCAAGAACCACTGACACAGTTTTCCATATGTCGCTCATTGGCAAACCCTCAGCAGAATATCAGTTAAACTAACATTTGAAAAGTAATGGCAAAGTTTAATAGGAGGTTGGAATAAATTGCTTGAGGATGGTCAATAAAAATATAGTTGCCATAGGCTCTGCAGTCCTTCTTACTCTACCATGGGTTGTTATTAAGTTTTCTGGATTTTCATTAACTCCTCCCCAGGAAGCTTTATTCTCAGGTTTGGCAATTGTGGGGGCAGCCTTTCTTCTGAGCTGGGCAGCAGAGACTCTGGAGAAGGATGTGCCCAGGTCAGTTTCTCTTGCCTTTGTCGCCCTAATAGCTGTTCTTCCTGAGTATGCAGTTGATATCTACTTTACCTGGCAGGCTGGAAAGGCTCCAGATAGCCCCTATGTGCACTATGCTGTTGCAAACATGACAGGTGCCAACAGGCTTTTAATAGGTATAGGCTGGTCTCTTGTGTTTCTCCTTGCCATCTACTGGAAGAACAACAGTGGGAAGAAATTTGTTGAGCTGGGTAAATCTATAAACCTTGAGATTTTATTTCTTTTAGCAGCCACTCTCTATGCCTTCATACTCCCCTTTAAAGGATATATATCCATTTTTGACTCTTTAGTTTTCATATCCCTTTATATCGCCTATATTATTCTTGCCCTGCGCTCGCCCCATGAGGAGCCTGAGCTTGAGGGAGTGCCCAGCTATCTTGCTTCCTTTGACAAATTTAAAAGAAAGCTCTCTGTTCTGCTTTTATTTATCTTTTCAGGCTTTATAATTTTAATTTCTGTGGAAGCCTTTTCTGAGGGCTTGATAGAGAGTGCTTCTCATCTTGGTATAGATGCCTTTTTGCTTGTACAGTGGATTGCTCCCCTTGCAAGTGAGTCGCCAGAGCTAATAGTGGCAGGCTACTTAATTAAAAGGGCGAGGACAACAGCTTCTATTAATGCCTTAATCTCTTCAAAGCTGAACCAGTGGACTCTGCTAATAGGCACAATACCAATAGTTTTCAGCCTCTCTCTGGGCAGTGTTGGTGCTCTGCCTCTGGATATAAGGCAGAGTGAGGAGGTTCTTCTTACAGCAGCCCAGAGCCTCTTTGCTGTGGCTGTAATCCTGAATCTGAGAGTTTCTGTTCCTGAAGCTCTTTTAATTCTTGGCCTATTTTTAATTCAGTTTTTCATACCCGGCGTTGAGGGCAGAGTTGAGCTTTCCTTTATATATATTGTACTCTCTCTGTTATGGTTTGCCAGACAGAGGAAGTATTTTAGAGAGGTTTTGAAACTTCCCTCTAAATAACTATTATGCCACTTTAAAGGATAATGAAAAGAAAGAGAAAAGTAGAATAACCTACTCCAGCTCGCTGGGGTCGGTTATTCTGCCAGTTACGGCGCTGGCTGCAACAACCTTTGGGTTGGCGAGGTAAACCTCGCTCTCCTTGTGCCCCATTCTCCCTATGAAGTTTCTGTTTGTTGAGCTTATAGCTCTCTCACCTTTTGCCAGAACGCCCATATAGCCGCCCAGACAGGCTCCGCAGGTTGGTCCAGAGAAGAAAGCCCCGGCCCTGATGAAAATCTCAATGAGCCCCTCTTTCAGAGCCTTTTCATAGACGTCCTGGGTGGCAGGCACCACTATCATTCTGACATCTGGATGAACTTTTTTGTCTTTAAGAATCTCAGCAGCAGCACGAAGGTCCTCAATCCTGCCGTTGGTGCAGGAGCCGAGATATGCCTGGTCTATTGTTATACTGCTCAGCTCGCTTGCCGGCGAAGTGTTGCTGGGCAGGAAGGGTTTTGCCACAGTAGGTGGTATATCTTCGGCTTCATATTCAAAAACTTCAGAATACTCGGCTTTACTGTCTGCATACACAGGCTTGTAGTTCCCTATTACTCTGCCCTCAAGATATTTGAAAACCTTCTCATCTGGAGGTATAATTCCAGCCTTTCCTCCAGCCTCAATTGCCATATTTGATATGCTTATTCTATCTGCAAGGGGAAGAGCTTCAATGGCTGAGCCGTAAAACTCCATGGATTTGTAGAGGGCTCCATCCACGCCTATGTCGCCTATAATATGAAGAATTATATCCTTGCCCATCACATGCTTTCCAAGCTCCCCATTAACAACAAACTTCTGGCTCTCGGGCACTCTGAACCAGAGCTTTCCCAGAGCCATAGCAGAAGCTGCTTCAGTAGAGCCAATCCCTGTTGAGAAGGCGCCAAGAGCGCCGTAGCTGCAGGTATGGGAGTCTGCTCCAACTATAAGCCTTCCAGGAGCAACAAAGCCCTTTTCAATCATAAGCTGGTGGCATACACCACTCCTTCCAACCTCAAAGTAGTAGGGTAGCTGGTACTTTCTTGCAAACTCCCTCATGGCTTTAGCCTGAGCTGCACTGGGAATGTCCTTGTTGGGTACATAGTGATCAGGGATTAAGACACTCTTCTCCTTTATGGGCTCTGCCTTTTCGCCAAATTTCCTGAAGACCTCAAAGGCAGGAAGCCCAGTTACATCGTTGACCATAACATAGTCTACCTCAGCTTCTACAATCTCACCTGGCTCTGCACTATCCTTTCCAGCCTTCTGTGCCAGAATTTTTTCAGCAATAGTTGCACCCATATTAATCCTCCAATTTAATGCAAAACGTTAATTTGAATACTCTGGTTAAAGT
>CAZCRG010000129.1:0-3966 GCA_964501105.1 Candidatus Hydrothermarchaeota archaeon
GTGCTGGGGAGGGGGGCCCTTGGCGATTTGGTGAAAAGTAGTCACAAGCCTCCAAGGGCAATTAGAGTTTACTCATACTACTATATAAACTTTTCGGTTGGCTGTGTATTCATTTGCGAAATCATTAAATTGTAAAAATTGGTGAAAATCACATGGAAAAGCATTAAGATGTTATTATACCCCACTTTAAACACCTCAAATTAGACTTGATTGAATGTTACTAAATCACATGATAAAAAATTATTGATATATTTATTAGATGATTAGTATAATAGTTAGATGAATCGTCTAACAGCCGGGTGTATTCCATGAAAAAAATAATATGCTACAGTGACGGTGCCTCAAGAGGAAATCCCGGAAAGGCTGCCATAGGTGTTGTCCTTCTTGGAGAAAATAAGAAAGTGCTCAGAGAGCACAGCGAAGCTATAGGTGAAGCCACCAACAACCAGGCAGAGTACAGAGCACTAATAAAGGCTCTGGAGCTTGCCAGTGACTATAGCCAAGAAGAAGTGAACTGCTATCTCGACAGTGAACTCCTTGTGAAGCAGCTTCGTGGAGAGTACAGAACAAAAAATCCAGCACTTAGAGAGCTTCAGAGGGTTTTAAGGCAGAGAGAGAAAGCCTTTAAGAAGGTAACCTACACTCATGTGAAGAGAACCAATCCCTTCATTCAGAGAGCAGATAAACTTGCAAATCTCACTCTGGATGCCCTATGAAGATAGCAGTTTTCCAGACAGGTAACAAAGGAGAACATAAAATAGAGGGGATAAGAAGGTACGGCAGAGGAATAGAGCTCGAGGTTTTCACAATATCAGAACCTCTGCCACAGATAATCGACGAGCCAGAAGAGTATATCCCCGAGAATTTTGAGGCAGAGCTAATACTGGACTACCTCTACCACGAGGACTTAACTGACCACCTGATTGAAATTGCAAACAAAAAGAATATACCAATAATAGTTTCTGGGAGAAAAAAGCTCAGAGCAATAACTCCTGGCACCTGCTGCTCCCTGGGCACTGTGGAAGAAATAAAGGAATACACTGAGCAATTCGGCTCACCAGAGATTGAAGTGGAAGTGGATAGGGGTTTAGTAAAGAGGGTTAAAGTTAAGAAGGGTGCCCCCTGCGGTGCCACCTGGGAAGCCGCCGAGAAAATCATTAACATGAAGGTTGAGGAAGCATTAACAAGGTTTGCCCTGGAAGTCCAGTTTATCTGCCGTGGGAGAGGCTTCTACGAGGTTAAGGGGAAGAAGGCACCTCTCCATATAGCTGGAGAGCTTCATAAAGAGGCCATAAAAAAAGCAGTTGAGAGAAGTACTACTTCTCAATAATACTCTCTTCCACCTCCATTCCAAAGTGCCTTCCAGTCTTCTTCACATAGAGGAGAACCTCATCTCCCACTTTAAGCTTTGAGATGGAGATAGGCTCGCCTTCGGGAGTTACAAGATTTATAGTCTCAGCATTCTGGAGAAGAGTTTTGAACTTCTCCCCCTCAACCTCAGCCTCAACAAGCATAAGAGGGCGCTTCTCTATCTTAACTCTGCCCACAATCACCTCTCTCAGTCTGCCTTTGCTATCAACAGCCAAAACCTTATCCCCTGCCTCAAGCTCACTTAAATATCGGGTTTTCATCCCTGGGGCAAGGATATAGGCGTGCACAGCACCAGCATTTACCCTGAAGGGCCTTGAAGCTACATACTCACTTTCAAGAGTTTCTGAGTGCACTAAAAACAGCCCAGAGCCCTGAGAGCCCACCAGCATGCCCTCACCTATATTTAAAAGGGAGGCAGTATCAACGCAAACTCTATCTCCAAGACCAACCTGTTCCAGCTTTACAACCTTACCAGCTTTAAGCTCCAGGGTTTCAGAAGCTGAATGAGCAGCTTCAGCTACCTTTTTAATCTCATCAAAACTCTGAGTCTGAAGAAGAACTCCATCTACGCCTACTTCAAGAGTTTCAAAGGCAAGCTTTGCTTCTTCAGCATCTCTAACGCCCGCCATAACCTTTACTTCTTTCTTTTGAAGCTCAGCTATCAGGTTCTCAAGGGGTATAATTTTCCAGTCCTCTCCAACCACAACAATATGAGAACATATCCTCGAAAGTTCTGCTGCAAGCCTTTCATGAGCCTTGCTTTTTATCTCAACATAGCCAGCAACTCTGCACTCCTTTGCAAGCTTTTCCGCTCTGGTGTAAGTCTCACTTTTGGCGAGGTCTTCAGGCAGGCTATTACTGGCTGAAGAGCCAACAAGGGCAAGGCTTCCTTCGCAGGATTCTTTTATAATAAAATCAACCTTGCCCAGCTTCTCAGCCTTCTCATAATCCTCCTCAAGAATAACCACTCCTGAGGCTCCAGATTCTAAAGCAGTGGTTACTAAAGCCTTTCTCTCATCCCAGCTTTTTCCAAGAGTTGCATCCACCCAGAAGAACTTCATATCTTCACTTCTCCAGTATCTTTACTGCTTCATCAACACTCAAACCTTCGTGAACTATTGCTGCAATAGCTTTTACCATCTTTGTAGGATTGGCGTGCTGGAATATATTTCTTCCTATACTTGTGCCCGCTCCACCTGCCTCGATTGCATTGGCTACCATCTCAAGAACATCTCTATCTGTGTTCATTTTTGGGCCCCCTGCTATCACTACAGGCACTGGACAGCCCTTCACAACCTCTTTAAAGGTGTCTATATCGCCAGTGTAGTTGGTCTTAATAATATCTGCTCCAAGCTCTGCTCCAACCCTAGCTGCATGCTTAACCACATCTACGTGGTGCTCATTTTCTATCTTCCTGCCCCTGGGATACATCATAGCAAGGAGAGGCATTCCCCACTCCTGACACTCTTTACTAATTCTGCCCAGCTGCTCAAGCATCTCAGCCTCATTTTCAGCACCCACATTTATGTGAATACTCACTGCATCGGCACCTATTTTTATAGCCTCCTCAACTGAGCATACAAGCACCTTGTTGTTGGGATCAGGGGCCAGGGAGGTGCTGCCTGAGAGATGGACTATTAAACCTAAATCTCTACCATAGCCTCTATGGCCATGCCTCACTATACCCTTGTGCAGAAGTACAGCATTGGCTCCCCCTTCAGCTACTTTATCAACTGCATCGGGCATGTCTATGAGTCCAGCTATTGGTCCAGAGCTGACGCCGTGGTCCATGGGCACTATTATTGTTCGTCTTGTTTTTCTATTTAATATCCTCTCCATTCTTATGCTCTTTCCAGTTATACTCATTATACCACCGTGCTACTATGTAGCATGTTAACAAGTATCAATGATTTTTATAAAATCCAGCATGGAAATGTTGTGCTGTTATCTAATAAAAATTCTGGAATATATAGAGCAAACCTCTTTCTTAATTTATCAATGAATAGTGAATCTTCTTATTGATTACTTCTTTTTTTAGATATTTGTAGAGCATATTGTAGTGTATAAACATCCTTAGGTGGGCAGTATTTATTCTGTAACCACTCTTCTGCAACCTTCTTGCTATTTCATCTCCAGACAGTTTCTCATTACCATTGAATACTCCAAGTATTGCCTTTACCTTATCGATATTATTCACAAATCTCCTTGAACCTCTCAGTTTTAGCTTTTGCATGCTCCTTTATATATATAAAACAATATTTATCTTTTTCAGTACAACTGTTTCAAAAAATTCAGTTACACCATCTTCTTAGTACATCTTTTTGTTTTTAATTGTTTATTTTAGTTTATTTTTGAAATCACAGCACATTTCTTACCAATATTCTACAGTACCATGCCATTTCATTAATGTCAAACTTTTTAATATAGTAATATGTATTTTAATTTAAGGTGGGATTATGGAGATAACTACAGCTCACGGTGCAGGTGGAAAAATAATGGAGGACTTCATCAGGGAGGTAATTCTCGGCAGCTTTGAGAATTCTTCTCTTGGCAGTGTGAATCTTGAGGATCTTGACGATGGCGCCAGTATAGCTC
>CAZCRG010000130.1:0-3850 GCA_964501105.1 Candidatus Hydrothermarchaeota archaeon
TAAAATTCTGAAAAATATTAAAAACCTGAATAAAAAATTATAACTTACCAATAAATATGCTGGAGGCTTCGGGTATTAAGGGGGGAAAAAGCGGAAAATCCAAAACAAGAAACCTATTACAGTAGAAAAGCACTTGATTAGATAAATATGGGAACAAGAATTAAAGAGTTCAGAGCAAAATACAATTTAACTCAGAAAAAACTTGCAGAGATACAATCCATCTCTGAGACTTGCCTACAAAATAGTAAAAGCCCTTAATGCAAAAATTGAAGAGCTGCTTATATTTGAGAATGAGGACTGATTACCAGTCTATAGGCTCAGCTCTGCTCCAGTGCCACTCAAAAATTCTCTCCATCCAGCCTACAAAGTCAGATTCTGAGGAGTAAAATGAAGGAGGTAGAAAATCACGATTTGCAGTATCTGGCAGAGTTATTCCAGCCTTTTTTCCATCCACAACCATTATATTTACATGTACATCGCTGCACGCTCTCACATCAAGATTAGACTTAACAATTCCAATCTCTTCCTGGGACAATTCAAGATGTCTGGTAGCTTCTCTGTACATCTCCACCTTTCTTTTGACCATTGCTCCATCAACCACAACTCTTGCTTTTAATCCACTCAGGAACTTCCTGAAACTCAGATTTACAAATCTCCTGCTATCTATTCTGCTGTTAACAATAAGAATGTAATCTTCAGCAGTATTTAGCTCCTCAATTGTCTTGATCATTACATCGTAGGGGTCTCTTATAACCTCTGCATGTCCGAGCACATGAATATCCCTTATCAGACTCTCAGGCAGGTACTCCATTGGATTGGAGAGATACTCGTCAAAGTCAGCCAATTTTCTGAATTCCATCTCAATATCTGCTATGTGGCTCATGAACAGTCTTGCTTTTGCAGTGAGATGAAATTTTCTATCTCTTTCTACAACAAAACCCTTCTCCTTCAACTTATTTAGGTATCTGCTCACAGTTACATAAGGCTTGGATATTCCCTCACCTCTAAGGCAACTTCTGACCTCTGCAACAGACATGGGTTTCTCACTGAGCTTTTTAAGTATAAACAGCCTGTTTTCAAGCCCTGCCACTCTGAGCATTTCTTCCAGCATCCTCACACCTGCACAAAATGTTACAAATTACACTCAGTGTTAAATCTAACACGAAAGCCCCATATATCTGCCGGTTCAACATTATCATTAGATGATATAAAACTTATGGTGATGAGTGTGGAGGTGGTTGAGTTGAAAAAGCTGTTGTATTTTGTTCTGAGCATATTTCTGCTCTGCCTGCCTTATGAGGTAGTTGGCACACCTGTAATACCTGTTGAGCCCATGAAGATGGTTGCGGTAGCCAGTGCAGGGGGTGTTACCAAGCTCCCTGTAATGGGTGGCAAGAGCTACACAAGGCTCAGAATATCTCCCACGCACAAACACATTGAGCTCAAGCCTGGCGAATATAAAGAGTTTAAGGTGAGGGTTAAAAATCTGGAAAACAGAACAATAACTCTGCAGCCCCAGCTCCTACTCATACCCTTTGCAGAGTCAGTAATGGATGAGAGCTGGGTGAGTCTCACTCCTGAAAAGGCTGTTCTCAAGCCAAGTGGAGAGGAGGAGTTCACAGTCAGAGTTTCTGTGCCCGAGGATGCAGAGGTTGGCTACTACTCTGCACAAATAGCCTTCACCAATGAAACCATAGAGTATCCTGTGCCGAGGGCTGTAAATGGCATGGATTTGAGCATAAGGGTTTGGAAGGAGCCGACTGTAAAGATTGGAAGGAATTACATCAATGCCAGGGTTGAGGCTGGAAAGAGCTACACCTACGAGATAGCTGTGGAGAACAGAGGAGAAAAGCCCATATCCCTGAGTCCAAGGCTCATAACCACTGATAGGGGATGTGCAGGCTTTGGCTGCCCCAAGAGCATAGAGGATAGCTGGATTGAAATAGATGCTCCTGAGAGTGTAATGCCAGAGTCAAAGGCGACAGTCAGAATAAAGGTGCACATACCTGAGACTGCCAGGGGTAGATATGAAGGCAGAGTTGACCTGGGCGTGGAAGACCCTGCAAGAGCATATACTGGGGAGTGGTGGAGAACTGTTGAAATTATGCTTGAGGTCTGGCAGAAGCCTGCAGTGCCCTTTGAAAGGGCTTTCTCAGTGGATGCAGGCAGAGAAAAGCTAACAGTAATGGTTACAGCGAAGAGTTACAACCAGAAGGTTCAGGGAGGTGGGGTTGAGAATACCAAGCCTTCCTTTACTCTCGCTCTAATAGACCCTGAGGGTAAAGAGCACACACCGGTGCTGGAGAAGAAGGTTATAAAGGAGAGCATAACTCTGGGCACATGGTATCTGCCACCCTGGGAAGAGGACAGTCAGGGGATATACACTGTGCAGAGTTCAGAGTACACCGCCTACTATTCTGTAAGCTCTCCAGAGGCTGGCAGGTGGCTCCTCAAAATAATGCCAGTAAATGCAACAAACTTTGAATACTCCATTGTGCTGGAGTGAGCCAGCTTGCGATTTTCCACACTCTTTGTTATTTTTTTGTTTTTGTGTGCAGGATGTGCAGAAAGAGCAGGTTACTATAACAATAGCTATAATAATAGCAGTTACACTGGCGGAAGAGCAGATAATTCCAGTATAACGCTGGAAGACAGAATAATGGATTCGCTGCTGCCCTATGATGGCGTGGAGTATGCAAACATAACCATTAAAAGGACGGGCAATGAGATAGTGGTGGTGGCGACTTCAGAGTCTACACCACGTGAAGATGTGTATAAATTTGTTTATGATCCTGAAAGGGATGAACTTGTTCTGACAGGCTATCTCCTGGAGGCTATTCCTGAGGAGGTCAGGGAAAAGGCTATAGCAGTAGCCCTAACCGACGAAGAGATTGCAGGTGCTATATACTCCGGTAGTTTTGGAGAGCCGAGTGTTAGAAGAATACTGCCTCAGACCTCTGCAAAGTTCTACACTGCTAAGCAGCTTTTCAGTGTAACCTGGCGTGACTTCGATAGGGGGCAGGCTGTCTCTGCATTGATTGATGTTGAGGAGGGAAGGGTGGTGCAGAAGTGGAGCGGCTCCGCACAGGAATAAGATGGATTTTACATTTGAGAGAAATAATACATTTGTTAATGCGATGCTTCACGATAATGGCATGATTATCGTTATAGCTGCAAATAATAGTGGTTGGCATCGGAAATTGGCTAAGGAGGTAAAATTAATGCAGAAACTCCTGAGAGTATTTGCAATAGTTGCAATTTTAGCAGTGGCATTTGTTGCAGCCTTTGGGCGGCTACCTGTAATAATAGGAGAAGGAGAATTTTTAAAGGTTGGTCCCGGGCTACCACCGACAGAAATGATGGCTCCCTGGTATATCCCCGGGCATCCACATGAGAGTTTTGAATTCAATGTTAGTCCTGGTGAATGTGCAGATTACTTCTGCACTGTAAAATTTTACAACGACGTGGGATACCCTCTATTTCCAGAGGAATTTAATATAAAGTCTGATGATAGAGCCTACGCTATTTATAAAAAAGGGAATAACACTTATGTAATCGCCTCATACTACTTCAGAAATGAAAAAACCTTGATGATGGAAATCCGCCTTTTAAAGCAACATCTTGAAAACAAAGGAAGGGTTTATAAAGTAATTGATGATTTTTCTGTAGAACTGATACCAAATAGCCCAAATTATACGACAATCCAATCGAATATAACAAAATTCGAAACACCAAATGAAATTGGATATATATTTGTCTATCACCGACCATTTCTAAATACGAGAAAGGATGCCTTTCTTGTGTATTATGGTGCAAGAAAAGGCACAGATAACCCAGAGAGACTTTTAGC
>CAZCRG010000131.1:0-3619 GCA_964501105.1 Candidatus Hydrothermarchaeota archaeon
CCTGTATATTGAAATAAAAATGGCTAATATTGAAAATACTATTAATAAATTTAAAGCCAAGGAGGTATAATAGATGGAAAGTTATCAGAGTATATTTTTTGTGGCTACAGCAACCTGGGTAGCTCTTATTGTGTATATAGCCTATCTGCACAAAAAGTTAGGAGATTTGGAGAAAAAGATTAAGAGGTTAGGTTAGGTGAATTAATATATGAATAGCAAGAAAAAGGTAAAATATATTGCTGGAGTAGCTCTTATACTGATATTTGTTCTGGTAATTTTTAGCACCACGTCTGGTGGTGATTCTGGTTTTATAAACCCATACAAAAGTGTGAGTGATGTTGTAAATAATCCTTCGAGATATACCAACAGGCAGGTTCAGGTTCAGGGGATTGTTGTTGAGGATACAGTTGTCTGGGCACCAAATAATTTAAACTTTACAATTACTGACGGAAAGAAATATCTGGATGTGGTTTATTATGGAGTTATTCCAGCCACCTTCCCCTTAGGTAAGGAACTTGATCCTAACTCAAGGATTGATGTTGTGGCTATAGGCACCTTTGATGGTCAAAAGGTTATTGCGAATAAGCTACTTGTTAAATGTCCATCTAAATATGAGAGTGAGTTGTGAGGTAGGATTATGAGAAAGCTGGCAGTATTACTGACACTTGTTATGGTATTTACTGGCTGTGCCTCTCAGGGAGAAGATAGTACAACTGGCTCAAATCCATTTGGTGTTTCGTCAGGAGGGGGTGGTTTTGAGTTAACAACAGTTTCTCTTGCAGATGTGCCAAGAGCCTCTGCGCCTGAAGAGTATAAAAATTTCTTTGTTGAAGATCTTCATGGATTGGTTCCATTGCCCATGAACCCTGCAACGCTTGCCAATGATTTATCTGTTGCAGACCCCACAGGAGCGGGTGAAATTCTCAACAATATGGTTGACAATTTTGGAGTATTGTATATTGATAGTGAAAATCCAAGAATTGTAATAGATTATGAGGTTTACAGGTTCAATTCTGAGGATTATGCTTTAAGAGCCCTTGAAGCTTATAAGAGGAACTGGAATAACAAGAGGTTTGAAAAGGCAAATAAAACACTCTGGGTATGGGAGGGTTGTTTTGTTCAGGCTCAGCCTCCAATGCCACAGGGTGCTCATATTTTCTGGGATGGTAATTTAAAAGTAGCTTCTCTTGACTCAGGCACAGCTATACTTGCAAGTATGGGGGATAATCTATACTGTTATCATGGCGAAGGTGCCTTTGGAGAATACTTTGTAATGGTTGATATACATGCCCCATTAAGCGAGTTTCCTGAGCTTGGAGAGGAGATATTCTCAGAGTATCTTGAGAAAATAAATGCTACACAGGATTCTCTTGCCTCCAGTGGAAATATTACTCAGCAAACTGTAACACAGAGCTCGGAGTCTACAGGGCAGTCAGAACTTCCTGCTGGTGATAGAATAGCAGTGCTTGAGAAAAAGAAAGAGGAAATCACAAAGGCCTATCTTGAGGGAAAAGTAAATCTGGAGCTGTATACATATACTCTCCAGAAAATTGAGGAGGAGTTGAAAAGTATAAATGGGAGTGCTGTAAAATGATATTTTCTGTAAATCTGGGTAATATTTTACTTCTGGCTTCCCTTGTGCTGAGTATCTATGTGCTGATAGCCAGTATAATGAGAGAGAGGGGTAATGAGTCACTTATAAGATATGTGCCTCTTTCAATCAGGGCAATAGCTGCTCTTCTACTTAGCAGCACAGCCTATCTTACATACCTCTTTTATAAGTCAGATTTTACCTATATGTATGTATGGAGCTATAGCAGTAAAACACTACCTCTTAAATACAAAATCTCTGCAGTGTGGGCAGGACAGGAAGGAACCTTCCTACTCTGGGCTCTTCTAATATTTATTGCCCTTCTCTGGCTCAATGAAAAGCTTGATATTTCAAAGAGAACTGTCAACCATACTCTTATTGTATCCAATCTGATAGGTATATTCTTTATAATAATGACAATTCTTGTCTCACCTTTCAGAAGTATCTACGACCTTTATCCAGACCTTCCACCCAATTTTATTCCTGAGGATGGTAATGGTTTGAATCCACTCCTCCAGGACCCATGGATGGCAGCCCATCCTCCAGTTATGTTTATAGGCTATGCAGCCGTTACTATTCCTTTTGCTGCAGCACTGGCTCATCTATGGAGGCGTGATAAAAACTGGATAAAAATTGCTATTTCCTGGAATAGATTCTCATGGCTATTTTTGACTCTTGGAATAGCTCTTGGAGGTTTCTGGAGTTATAAAGTCCTTGGATGGGGTGGTTTCTGGGCATGGGACCCTGTTGAGACTTCTTCATTAATTCCCTGGTTTACTGTTACTGCTCTTGCTCACGCAATAGTGAGGAATATAAGAAAAGGGGAGTTTCCAGTACTCACAGTTGCTCTTGCAGTTGTATCCTTCTGGCTTGTGGTTTATGCAACTTTTATTACAAGAAGTGGGCTATGGGAAAGTGTACATGCTTTTGGCGAGACTACCACGGGGCCCTATCTTGCAATGTTACTTGTCAATGTTCCACTCATTCCTCTTATCCTTGGTATAGACTATGTGGTAAATAAAGGTGTAGAAGCTTCAAAGGGAGCAAAGGCTCTGGTTGTTGCTTTTCTCTCTGCTCAGGTGCTTGTAGCAATAGTTAAAGCCATTATTTTTGATAGCAATTCTCTCCCTGGAGTTAATGAGATTGCTGCTATATTTGCACTAACAGGAATTTTATTCCTTATTTTAAAGGGTAAATTTAGTAGCAGTGAAGAGAAAATTGTCGAAGTAGAGGAAGAAACTGATGATAAACTATTTACAATGCCCAATCTATTCTACAGTGCCATTATACTTCTTATTATTCTTGCCTTTGTATCCTTCTGGGGACTTACGTATCCCTTTATTGTTCAGGCACTTGCAGACCAGAAAATAAAAGTTGAGGTGGAGTTCTTCAATAAATGGAGTTTCCCCTTTACTGTCCTGCTTCTTACTACTATTGCTCTATGTATGGGTTATGGGCTTCTGAGAAAAAATGATCTAATTGTTGGGGTTGCAGGTTCTGGAGTACTTGGAGCAGTTGCCTACTTCAGAGAGATTACCCCCAATCCCATAGTTAACTTCCTTCTGCCCTTTGTAGCCTTTGCTTTTGTTGTTTCTCTCTACAGAACTATTAAGGCAGCCATGAAGGGTGAAAACAACAGGGCAAAAATTGCAAGGGTTAGTTACTATCTAATACATGTGGGTGTGGCACTTGTTATTCTTGGTTCGATGATAAGTACAACTATGGGAGTACAGGAGGATGTAGTATTTAAATTCAAACCCAACATTGGTATTGTAAAGGAAATTAAAGATGTGGGGAGAGGTTATGCAATCAGTGTTGAAGATGTATATGTATATCAAAACTATGAAGGTTATACTGTAAGTGAAGTTCTGGTAAAAGTTTATAAGAATGGAAAGTATATTGGCGAAGGCAGAGCAAGAAGTATAAATAATGAGAAGTATGGAAGGGTTACTCAGGTTTATATAAACAGGAATATAGATCATGATGTATATGTTATATTCCAGGGTATTGGAGAGCACAGACAGGGGG
>CAZCRG010000132.1:0-3498 GCA_964501105.1 Candidatus Hydrothermarchaeota archaeon
TAATCTTTTTGGTGTGGTAATTTGAAAGGTGTAAGTATTCAAAAATTGTGTGTTTTTTATTGAGAGTGATAAACTTTTGCCCAGTAGGTATATTTTTGATTTTGCTTCTCAATAATTTAAGTATATTTAATTGAATAATCATAGTTGTGTGGATTTGATATTATGGGCCTGAAAGGAAGTTTTTCTGGAGTGAAAGGAGTAGGTGGATATTTTATTACACCTTTCTTAGCTCTCCCAGAAGTTCAGCACTCCTCTTTGCCCCCAGAGCCCTGAAGATTCTGTACCCCTGCTTTAGGACAACTTTGAGGAGAAAGCTGTGCCTGTCAAAGCTGAAGTTCTCCTTTATCACCTCAACAGTTTCCTTATCCACAGCCCTGAAAATCCTGTCAAGCTCCTCACTAGTGAGAGAATGGAAGAGTTTTGAGAAGCGCAGCCCGAAGTCTATCTCCCTGCCTATAGTTCTCTTCCACAGCTTCTCATACCTGCTGAGGGAGCCTTCAGAGAAATTACTGGCCTCCTTCAGCACCCTGGCTGCCAGCTTTCCTGAGGTAATCCCGAAGATTACCCCTCCTCCAGTCAGGGGCTTTATGAAGCCAGCAGCCTCGCCCACTATAAGCAGTCTATCAGCATAGGTTTTAGGAATTGTTCCCAGAGGAATAACATCTCCAGTTTCGCTGAGAATTTCTCCTTCAATTCCCCTATCCCTAATAAATCTTTCCAGGGCTCTCCTGGCAGGAAGAGAGGAGTTTCTTGAGCAGAGGCCCACTCTACATCCTTCGCCAATAGGCACCTTCCAGGCAAAGAAGTTCTTTGCATGTTCTGTGAAGTAAACTTCAGTTAGCTCAGCCTTACTATCAACCTCAAACTGATAGCAGGATAGAAGGTTCTCAGGCTTCCATCTCTGCCTCAAGCCTTGAGAGAGGGCAATCCCTGACCTGAAGCCATCAGCACCAATAAGAACCTTTGCTTCAATTTCCTCTACCCTTCCCTTTCTCAGGAGCTTAACCCTCCATTCATTTTTATATCTATCCGCCTTCAATACTCTCGTGGAGGTTAAAATCTCAGCACCTTCAGCCATAGCTTCTTCAGCGAGCCCTCTGTCAAAGGCTGCCCTATCTACAACCACAGCCACAGGCTTTGAGAAGGAGAATTCAAGGCTCTCGCTGGCTGAGTGGAGCCTTGCAGATTTCACATAGCTAAGAACTGAATTTTTATAGTTAACTCCAAGCTTTTCAAGAGAGCTTATGCCGAGAACTCCTGTGCACCTGGCAGGCTCTCCTACCTTAGCATGCTCCTCAGCAACGGCAACTCTAAAGCTTGACCCAAGCTCCTGAGCACAGCTTAGGCCAGAAGGCCCTGCACCCACAATTAGAACATCATAGCGCATCAATGAACCACCATTACTGGTATGCTTGCTTTCTTCACCACTTCTCCTGAGACACTACCCAGAAGAAACTTCTTTAATCCTGTTTTGCCCAGGCTACCCATAACAATAAGTTGATAGTCCCTCTCGCTTTCATCCAGGATAGCCTGAGCTGCATTTCTTGAAACAAGAATGAGAGTATTGAGCTTCACCTTTTCCTCCTCAGCACGCTTCTCCAGGGCAGTAAAGCAATCCCTTGCCTTTACAGCCTTTTGCCTGTCTATATCTTCAGGAGAGAGAGCTTTGGGAGGCTTGATTTCAATTACATGAAGGGCAGTAACCTCTGCTTCCAGCTTCTTTGCCAGGTAAAGAGCATAGTCTCCAGCTTTCTCAGAGAAAGCCGAGCCATCAGTGGCAAGGAGTATTTTATTTATCATAACTACACCTCATATATATAGTAACTTTCTTCTCTGAAGGGCATATATTTTTCTCCCATTCCGGAGTAGAACCTCCTGAAAAACTCCACCCAGTGAAGCCTGAGGGAGTGAATAAACACAAGAAAGGTGCTTGAGGCAAGAATAATTCCTGAGCCAAGTAGGAAAAGCACAGCAGCCAGAGCTATGCCCAAGATATTATCTGGAAGGCTTAAAATTGCCCTTGTAAATATCCCGGAAAAAGTTATGTGCATAGTAGCAAGAGCACCAATTCTGATGTAGGATAGAATATTGGCAAAGAGAACTATAATCTCCTCGAAAAAGCCCAGCCCTTTCGCATAAAAGAGAAGGGCAAGTCCCGGAATTATTAATATGGAGCCTGCGACTTTGAATCCAAGGGAAAAGGGTAGAACTGAGGAGAGAATGAGAAGGAGAGAGAGGGGATACAATCCCTCTTTCGTCTTATACTCTGCTGCAATTCTTGAGATTAGGCTCAGAGAGATGTGAGTAATTCCCAGGGATAAAGAGAGAATAAAGAGAAGTGCAATGTTTCTCTTCAGTTCTCCAGCATGGCTTTCTATCTCCACAATGCCCCCAAAAAACTCTCCTAACAGAAGGCCAAAGAAGAAACTTGAAATTCCAGCGTAGACTAAAATTAAATTGAAAGAGCGCATTACTTCGTCTTTCTTGGTGGTGACAAGAAATACTCCAAGGCTTAAAAAAGTCAGGCTCAAACCATAGCCTACATCGGCAAACATCAGCCCAAACATTAATGTGAAGCTCAGGGCAACTATAGGTGTTGGATCAATGCCTCTGTAGGCGGGATAGCCGTAGGTAGATGTGAGAACTTCAAAGGGCTTCAGTAATCTGGGATTTTTGAGCTTTATAGGAGGTTCTTCATCCTCTGTGGGAGGCCTCTTATAGAAAAAAGAAAGCTCGCAGGCTTCTCTGAGGTTCCTTTCAAGTTCCTCCGCATCTTCAGATGGCACCCATCCGCTCAGGATGCAGGTGTACTCTGTTCTTCCAAGCTTCTCCAGGACATCCTCCTTGGCAAGGATACTTCTTAAAATATCTTTGAGAAATAAGACCTCTCTCCTAAGTTTTTTCATGAAAGTTTTTAATTTACTCTCAATACTCTCAATCTTCTTCTCCAGATCTTTTTTTCTGTCCAGCAGGTTTAAATATTCTATCTTTAGAGGGCTATCATCAGGAAGATGTAAAGGAGAAACTGCTTCTATCTTTAGAGATTCAATTCTGGAATCAACTTCAAAAAGCTCAGCTTCCAGCTTTTCTTTTACATTGTTTATCTCCTTAAACTCTTTCTCCAGAATTTCAATTCTAGCTTCAATTTCTTCGAGATCTGGAAGTCCAGAAATAACTTTCAGGGGAATATACCTTGGACCGAGCAGTTTTTCCATGCGAATAATTTTTTTCTTGAGCAGTAAAGATTTCAGATTTTCAAGCCTTTCAATACAGCTAATTACACTATTTTTCTGAGTTTCCAGTGGCTTGAGTGAAGGAAACTCCTCTTTTATGTCAGTCAGGTGTACACATCCAGCCCTTCTCAAAGCTTTAATTACCTCTGGAAGGCAGTCTTTATAGAAGATAAAGTAAACCCTCCACATCCTTTCAGATTTGAAAAGATTTATCACAATTAATAAATATCTTCAATTACTTATAAAAAAATAATGAAAAATATGA
>CAZCRG010000133.1:0-3426 GCA_964501105.1 Candidatus Hydrothermarchaeota archaeon
GTGTATATAAAGCTATTTCGTTTCAGATTGGAAAGAAAAAAGCTGAAAAGCTTATTGAAGATATTAAAAGTATATCTGAAGTATTGTAAGTTTAATTTTAACGATTGTAATAACCACTCTAATTTGCAATTCGAATGTAACAACAGTCTGTATTTTGATATGCAGTTTTATCAATTCAGTGCATAAAATAGTAAAGTATTTATATAAATTAATTTGAAAAATTAAGAGGTGGTGATATGGGAGCTATAGGATATTTTGTTGGAAATGTAATGCCCTACATAACCCTGGTGGTTTTTTTGGTTGGTTTTATATACAGGGTTGCCGTATGGTGGTCTAGACCATCGCCCATAGGGATAGCTGTATTCCCCGGGCAGAGAAGTGTCGGTCAGGCAATAGTAAGAGTACTCAGTGATGTGTTAATATTCAGAAGTCTACTTAGATATCAAGGAAACTACTTCCTCTGGTTAGGGGGGTGGATTTTCCATGTGAGCTTCTTGCTAATTCTTCTAAGACATCTGCGCTACTTCCTTGGCGGTGTTACAGTGCCCTCATGGGTAAATGCTTTTCAGGGTCTTGGGATACTGGCTGCTCTGGTGATAAGCATACCCCTGATTTATCTGCTTCTGAGAAGAGTGGTCCACGAGGAAATTAAGTATATATCGACACCAGCAGACTACTTTGTGCTTCTGTTGATTCTGAGCGTTGTGATCACAGGGCTCTACGCCAAATATGTATCTCACCCAAATGTGGTGGATGTAAAGTACATGATAAGGAACCTCATGGCCTTCAAGCCAGTACTGCCAGAGGGTGTAAACAGTGCCTTTCTGCTGCACTTCTTCCTGGTGCAAACCCTGTTTATCTATCTGCCCTTCAGTAAGGTGATGCACCTTGGTGGAATATTCTTCTCCCCAACAAGGACACACATATTTGGTGGAGAGGCTCACACTAAGCAAATACCGGAGGAGTAAAAATGGGAAAGAATCTGGAGAAAGTTTATGAGGACGTGAAGTTCACACCTGGAGCTGGCGAAGAGTATGTGTGCCACCTGATATCCTCTGATTTAGCCGAACTCATGAAAACAGACATGCCAACTGAGCCTCTACCAGACGATAAGATGGTGGAAACTGCCATCAAGCGCCTGGACCAGCTCAGAAAGGAGCGCAAGAGTGTTCAGCTTTATCTTGATATCTGCGTTAGATGCGGTGCCTGTGTCAAACAGTGCCACTACTATCTGAGCACTGGAGACCCCAAGAACACCCCTGTTGGAAGAGCTGAGCTTCTTAGAAAGGCCTACAGGGCTCATTTTACAATAGGAGGAAAACTCTTTGGCAGCTTGGCGGGAGCTGAAAAGCTCACCCCAGAGACTCTAAAGGAAGAGTGGTACAAATACTTCTACCAGTGCACAGAGTGCAGGCGCTGCTCAGTCTTCTGCCCCTACGGAATTGATCAGGCTGAAATTACAATGGCTGGAAGAGAGGTGCTTAACAGCGTAGGCCTAGCCACTAAATATATAACCAAGGTTATATCTCAGGTCTATAAGCACGGTAACAACCTTGGAATTCCTGAGAAAGCCTTCAAAGCCAACTGCGAGTTCCTGGAGGAAGAAATTGAAGATACAATAGGGCTTCAGGTAAAACTGCCAGTTGATAAAGAAAAGGCAGATATACTCTACCTGCCCCCAAGCGCAGATCTCTTCACCAATGCTGACACCATGATAGGTGTTGCAAAGGTTTTCCATGCTGTTGACGCCGACTGGACAATGAGCACCTATGCCAGTGAAGCGGCTAATTTCGGTCTATTCTTCAGCTACGATGACATTAAGGCAATCAACCTCAGAGTTGTAGAAAAAGCAAAAGAGATAGGTGCAAAACTCGTCATATTTGGAGAATGTGGTCATGCATGGAGAGCAGCAAGGCAGTATATGGAAGACATGAATGGGCCATTACCCTTCAAGTTCATGAACATACTTGAATATACAGCAGACCTAATAAGGAAGGGCAAGCTCAAATTAGACAAGTCGCGCAATGACGATGTAGTGGTTACTATGCACGATCCATGCAACATGGCAAGGGCTGGAGACCTGACTGAAGAAGGAAGGTTCATAATCAAGTCTGTGTGCAACAACTTCGTTGATATGGATGAGAATGCCATTAAAGAAAAAACCTTCTGCTGTGGTGGTGGCGGCGGACTCCTGACAGAGGAGATTATGGATCTAAGGATGAAAGGCGGTCTTCCAAGAGCTATGGCAGTGAAAGATGTGGTTGAAAGCCACAAGGTGAACTATCTGGCTGCCCCCTGTGCTATAGACAAAGCCCAGCTTCCTCTTGTCATGGAATACTATGAGCTTCCTGTGCAGGTTGGTGGAATCCACGACCTGGTGAGCAAGGCAATAATACTTGAAGGACAGAAAGAGCCAGAGGAAATGGAAGAGGAAGGCGGAGGCTACGAAGGTCCAAGCGTATGCGGCCTTTGCGATGCAGAGTTCTCAACCATGGAAGAGTGCTGCGAGCATGCAGAGAAAGAGCATCAGATATCAAAAGATCAGTGCGATATGGCATGTGAGCCAAAAGAATGAAGGAAATAGATCAAACAACCTGGTTTACAGAAGTAACCTGTTCTCGTACACCGGTGGCGGTGACCTTCTATGCAGAATGGTCACCCGCCTCCACCAAAGTGGAGATGCTCCTAGAGAAGTACGAGAGTTCACTAGAGGGTAGAATGAAGTTTGTCAAGATAAACATAGACAAAAATGAGGATCTAAGGATATCCCAGAGGATAATAGCTGCCCCTACAGTAATTATCTACTATAAGGGCATACCTATTCTAGGGGTTCCAGGACCTCAGCCAGAGCATGTGTACGAGAACAGAATAAAAAGAGCACTGAGGCTGTATGAGAATAGATTAAGCAAAAGAGTAAGCTGGACATCTATAAAAGGTTAAGGAG
Organism: Candidatus Hydrothermarchaeota archaeon; assembly: GCA_964501105.1. Classification (GTDB taxonomy): domain Archaea; phylum Hydrothermarchaeota; class Hydrothermarchaeia; order Hydrothermarchaeales; family BMS3B; genus BMS3B. Next base: position 2,945 of record CAZCRG010000133.1, read on the forward strand.
GTAAAAAATATGAGGAGATTAATATTTCTTGCAGCCCTTATCTTTCTTGTTGCGGGCTGCGTGGCACCTGCAGAAAAGCCCGTAAAAGACAGCAAACTAAAGGAACATCCTTCCCCAAAAGTAGATATGGCAGACTGGAAAGCAAACCATGGTGGCTATGTAAAAAGCGAAGGAGAAGAGAAGTGTCTGAACTGCCATCAGCCAGATAAGTTCTGTAACAAGTGCCACAGCTTTGTGGGTGGAGCACCAGTAATTGAGGGTAAGGCTGCTGAAGCAAAGCCTGCTGCAGCAGAAGAGGGTGCAGAGGAGAAGAAGACTGAAGAGGCAGCAGAGGGCCAGGAAGCAGTTCTTCATGGCGAGGGAACCTGTGATGGATGCCATGAAGCTCCAGCTCTGGACTACATAAGGTCAGGCGGTCATAAAGTGGCCTTTGAGAAGTTCGAAGGGCATAAGAACTTCTGTAGCAACTGCCACGACGTGGA
>CAZCRG010000134.1:0-3375 GCA_964501105.1 Candidatus Hydrothermarchaeota archaeon
TTAGGATGTGGATAAGAAGCATAAAAGAAACTATTATTGCTAAGGCGGAGTAGAAGCACTCAGGAAGGTGATAAGTAAATGAGGACAAATTGTATAAATTATTATAATGATTAAATATTAAAAATTAATAAGCTTAAGTTCTTATAATATCATAGGAAGGATAAGAATGGAAGACCTGCAGCAGACCTATAAAAAAGTAAGTGGTGACCTCGTTAAGAAGATAAAAGCTGAGCCCGGTGGAGAGTTTATTTCCAGGTGCTATCAGTGTGGCACCTGCACGGCAAGCTGTATTGTGCACACTTACAGGAAGGATTTCAATCCAAGGCTTATTATAAGAAAAGCTGTTCTTGGAGTTGAGGATGTTCTTGAAAGCATTGAACCCTGGTACTGTGCAGTCTGCTACATGTGTACTGAGCGTTGTCCCAGAGATGTGAAACCTGCTACCATATTAATGGCAATAAAAAATGTGGCAGCCAAAGAAGGTAAGGTTCCGCCTGCCTTTAAGGCTATGAATGAAAATATTGCCAAGATAGGGAGGCTTTTTGAGATTGATGACTTTACCAACTTCCTTAGAGAGGATTTAGGCTTGCCTGCTGTTGAGCCTGTGGATGAAGAGGAGATTAAAAAGCTCATTTCAGGCACAAGGTTTGAAAAGATTATGAAGGAGGAAAAAGATGAGTGAAGCTTACCTCTATTTTCCTGGATGCAATATACCCTACAGAGAGCGTGGTTATGAGGTCTCCGCCAGGGCAGTTGCCAAGAAGCTTGGTATAGAACTCAAGGATAAGCCTTTTAATTGCTGCGGGATAAACACAGAGCCTGTGGATGAGTTTGCTGCCCTTCTCTACTCAGCTAGGAATATAGCTATTGCAGAGGAGGAAGGCTTAGACCTTGTTACTCTCTGCAATGGATGCTACAAGACCTTAAAGGTTGCAAATGAAAAGCTTAAGAAGGATGAAGAGCTCAGGGAAGAGGTGAATAAAAAGTTAAAAATTCTGGGCAGAGAGGTAAAGGGAACCATCGAGGTGAGACATTTTCTGGATGTTATCTCAGAGAACGTTGATGAGGATGCAATTGTTAAGAAAGTAGAGGCAAAAATAGCGCCACATATAGGCTGCCATGCCCAGAGACCAAGTGAGTATGTTGATTTTAATGCTGATGAAAAGGTTGACAGAATTCTCAAACTTATTGGCTCCAAGAGTCTTAAATATAAAGACAAGGACAAGTGCTGCGGCGCTCCTCTGCTAGCTCTGAGCGAAGAGATGGGTATGACAATAGCCAACAATAAGCTTAAGAATATGAAGGAGGCTGGAGCAGAGCTTACTGTCACCATGTGCCCCTTCTGTCAGGTTAGCCTCGATACCCTTCAAGTGAAGATAGAGAAGGAGTTTGGGGAGAAGCACGATATCCCAAGTATGTATATAACCCAGATTCTGGGACTTGCCCTAGGCATTCCCTATGAGGAGCTTGGCATTGAGGAAAACAAGACCAACCCTGAGAAAGTTATAAAAAGAAAATTCTGATTTTTTTATTTTTTCTATTTTTACCTCCATAAAGATACCTAAATATAAACTCATGCAATCCAATTAAACTGGTTGCATGTATATTAAAATAGGGGACATTTCCCCCTTTAGCGTTTCCATTCTGCGTAAACAGGACAGGTGAGGCATTCCTGAGGAGGTTTATACTTATCTTCAATAGCCTCGGGGCACTCTGGATAGCTCCCAACGCAGTTGGGGTAACTTCTCCTTATTTTTTCCCAGGCGATTTCAGCTTCACTTTTTCTCCTTGGAATTCTTTTTTGCTGTTTCCTTGCCATTTTAACACCTGATTTTTTAGGGAAATAATCGAGTATATATATTTATCCTTTTCTCTCCTTCTTTGCCACCTCAAGTACTCTCCTTACCTGTTCCACTGCAGTGCCTATGTAGTTCTCTGGTTTCAGAGCCTCTTCAATCTCCTCTTCACTGAGGTATTTTTTGATCTGCTGGCTCTCCTTGAGCACCTCAGCATACTCTCTTCCCGAGTTGAAGGCTTCCACAGCAAGTCTTCTCAATAACTCATGAGCCTCCTGCCTTCCCATGCCCTTCTTTGCCAGGGCAATCATCACAGCTTCAGCCATATTCAGCCCTCTGGTAAGGCCAAGGTTCTTCTTAATATTCTCCTCCCTTATCACAAGTCCTGAGAGAATTTTCTTTGCCCTGTTGAGAATCTCATCAAGAAGTATGAAGCTCTCCGGGATAATCACTCTCTCTGCACTGGAGTTGGTTAGGTCTCTCTCATGCTCAAGGGAGACATTCTCCAAGGCGACAAAGATATTGCTCTTCACTACTCTGGCTAGACCGCAAAGGTTCTCGGCATTAATGGGATTCCTCTTGTGGGGCATTGTGCTTGAGCCAACCTGCTTTGCCTCGACGAAGGGTTCACTCACCTCTGCTATCTCAGTGCGCATGAGATTTCTTATTTCCTTGCCTATCTTGTCCATGGAGGCAGCTATAAGGGCTAAAAGGCTCATAAGCTCTGCATATCTATCCCTCTGCACCACCTGGTTGCTCACCAGAGCAGCCCTTATTCCCAGGTCTTCCATCACAAGCCTCTGAATCTCCAGTCCCTTCTCTCCAAAGGTTGCCATGGTTCCTACAGCACCTGACATCTTTCCTGCTATAACTCTCTTCTCGGCATCCTCTATTCTTGAGATGTGCCTTCTAACCTCTCTTGCGTAGATGGCAAACTTTAGGCCATAGGTTATGGGCGTGGCGTGCTGTCCGTGAGTCCTTCCCACTGCCACTGTTTTAATGTGTTTCTCGGCCAGCTCCAGAAGTATGCCCTCAATTTCAAAGAGCCTCTTTTTCACCAGGGCGAGAGCTTCCTTAAACTGAAGAGCATTGGCAGTATCTATAATATCGTAGGAAGTAGCTCCGAGATGGACATATTTGCCTGCCTCGCCACACTGCTCGCTCAGAGCTTTGACCACTGCCATGAGGTCATGCTTTATCTCTGCCTCAATTTCTTTGACTCTGTCCACCTTTACAAAGGCTGTGCTTGCCTTTTCAGAAATCTCTCTGGCAGCCTCTTCTGGTATATTGCCCAGCTTGGCATGGGCTCTCGCTAAAGCAGCTTCAACATCAAGAAGCTTCTGAAGTCTAGCCTTTTCTTCAAAAATCTTCTTCATCTCTTCACTGCCATACCTGAATTCAATGGGATGAATAGCCATAGTATCACATTCATGAATGGGACAGGAAGTATATTAAAGTTAACCCTGGCCAGAGGCTCACAAATAGCTACAGAGTAAAAATAAATTTTATGTGCTAAATTACTGATTCAAGCATATTTTTATACATATTTTCCTCAAGCACAGCACTCACAATGTATCTG
>CAZCRG010000135.1:0-3223 GCA_964501105.1 Candidatus Hydrothermarchaeota archaeon
GCTAAATATTCAGCTTCGTCAAGAATCTTGCAGGCCACTTTATCTTCAAAACTCCTGAACTCAAGCTGGCTCTCCACTTTTTTCATATCTTTAATAATGAAGTCAAGCTCCTCCCGCCTCATGGGCCTTGAAAGCAGTGAATACTTAATATCCATAAGCACTGACTCAAGCTTCTTCACCACCTCCCTATCAAGCCCATTCTCAACAATTACGACAACATCTAAATCGCTTCCAGCCACCATCTTCCCAAGACTTTTCTCTGGCCTCGGGTCTGAGTGGGCCATTTCAAGGGGAACATCTCCTCCTATTATAAAAACAGAATTTTCCATGAGTATTTCATCTGTCTCTTCCAGTGCCTTGAGGGAAACTTCCCTGGCAAGCTTCATCTTGTACCTGCTTATCCTTTTAATCTCTTTTTTCAGCTCTTCAGCTCTGTCTTCAACCTCCTTTTTGTCAAGTCCCAGAACTGTATAGGTGAGAAACTCCCTCTGGGGGGCAGGGGAAAGCCTTGCAAGACCTGGGACCTTCCTGTCCAGTCTGAGATAGCGCCTGGCTACACTTCTTGTTATTATTTTGCTGCTTCTCCTGCAGCTTTTCCAGAGAAGAAAGCTGTCCTCGCCGAGGTGAGAGTAAATTTCTTTTCCCAGAGAGGCACCCTCCCTCTGGAGAAATTCAACAATCTTATCTTCTAACATGTCTCTACTTCAAAGTTTAACTTGTTACTATTATGGAAACCTCAGGCATTTAAGACAATTTTATATATCTGGCCAGCTTTGATTAATTCTGGATAATTAGTTGTGAGGCAGCAGAATGCATGAAATAGTGGAGAAGCGCAGTCTTGCCCCTGGATACAAGTTCTTTGTCATAAAGTCTCCAAGAATAGCAAAGAAAATTCAGCCGGGGCAGTTTGTGATTGTTAGAGTGCATGAGAAGGGCGAGCGTATACCCATGACAATATCAGACTTTGACAGGGAGAGGGGCACACTTAATATGGTGGTGCACGAGGTAGGTAAGACTTCAAGGCTGCTCGCCTCTCTTGAGCCTGGAGATAAGATATTGAATATGCTGGGACCTCTAGGTATGCCCAGCGAGATTAAGTATTTTGGTAATGTTGTGACTGTGTGCAGGCAGGGAACCTCAGGGGCACTGTACTCAATAATTAAAGCTTTAAAGAAGGAAGGAAACAGAGTAACCTGCATAATGGGAGCCAAGAGTAAGGATTATCTTGTGCTTGAAGATGAGGTAAGAGCTATTGTGGATGAGCTTATTATAGCCACTGATGACGGCTCCAAGGGAATTAAGGGCTATGCAGTTGCAGCTCTGAGGGAGTACCTGAAGAAAAATAAGGTGGACTACATTTTAACTATAGGGCCGAGCAAGATGATGAAAACAGTCGGCAAGATTGGGAAGAAGTATGGGATTAAGACTACTGCAAGCCTGGGAGCTATAATGCTTGACGGCACAGGAATGTGCGGTGCCTGCAGGGTGACTGTGAAGGGTAGCACAAGATTTGCCTGTGTCCATGGGCCGGAGTTTGATGCCAGTGAAGTTGATTTTAATGAGCTGATAAGAAGGCAGAGTTTCTTTAAGGAAGAGGAACGCCTTGCCATGGAGCTTTTTGAGGAAGGACTATGAGCAGAGAAAAGAGAACACCCATGAAGGAGCTTCCCCCTGAAGAGAGGGTTAAGAATTTTGATGAGGTTGCTGTAGGTTACTCAAGGGAAGAGGCTCTTGAGGAAGCAAAGCGCTGCCTCCAGTGTAAGGAACCGAGGTGTGTTAAGGGCTGTCCTGTGGGTATCAGTATCCCTGAATTTATAAAGGCTGTAAAGGAGGAGGATTTTGTCAGGGCTGCTAAGGTCATCAAGGAGAGCAACTTTCTGCCAGCTATAACTGGCAGGGTATGTCCTCAGGAGAATCAGTGTGAAGGCTCCTGCGTTCTTGGTAAGAGGTTTGAGCCAGTAGCTATAGGAAGACTGGAGCGTTTTGTTGCCGACTGGGCCAGGGAGAATATAAAGGAAAAGCCTGAAGTTAAGGAGAGTAATGGAAGAAAGGTAGCTATAGTGGGCTCTGGTCCTGCTGGTTTAACCTGTGCAGCTTATTTGGCTAATCTTGGCTATAGTGTGAAGATTTTTGAGGCCCTTCACAAGGCTGGCGGCGTTTTAGCCTATGGAATTCCTGCTTTCAGGCTTCCCAGCAAAGTGGTTGAGGCTGAGGTGGAGTATGTTAAGAGCCTTGGGGTTGAGATTGAGACTGATGTGCTTATAGGCAAGACAGTAACCCTCGAGGAGCTTTTCCAGGAGGGATATGAGGCTGTATTTCTTGGCACAGGAGCAGGTTTACCGAGGTTCCTGGGTGTGCCTGGAGAGAATCTCAACGGCATTTATTCTGCTAATGAATTTCTATTCAGAGTTAATCTCATGAAGTCTTACCTTTTCCCTGAGTATGATACTCCTATTAAGGTCGGGAAGAAGGTTGCAGTTATTGGCGCTGGAAATGTTGCCATGGATGCAGCAAGGAGTGCCCGACGCCTGGGTGCAGAGGTTACTATAGTTTACAGGAGAACTGAAGCTGAGATGCCTGCAAGGCGAGAAGAGGTGGAGCATGGAAAACAGGAAGGTATAGAGTTTAAGTTTCTTGCTTCGCCTGTTGCTTTTTCTGGCGATGAGCAGGGCAATGTTAAGAGAATGCGCTGCATACAGATGAGGCTTGGCGAGCCAGATGCCAGTGGAAGAAGGCGCCCTGAGCCCATAGAAGGTTCAGAGTTTGATATGGAGGTTGATACTGTAATTATTGCCATTGGACAGAGTCCCAATCCTCTCATACCCATGTCCACCAAGGCGCTCAGGACTACTAAGTGGGGCACCATTGTTGTTGATGACCAGGGAAGGACTTCAATTGAGGGTGTTTTTGCCGGCGGCGATGCCACCACTGGACAGGCTACAGTTATTGCTGCCATGGGAGCAGGCAAAAGAGCTGCAGAGGCTATCCACAGGTATCTGAGCTCGAAGTAGGCTTGTTAGTCGTGGATGTTTATAAAGGAAGTGCACAGCTGGAGTTCCACGACAGAGGCAATGAAAAAGAGGACAATAGTAAGCTCTATAAAGATAGAAACTTCTCCTGTTTCACTATATTGTTTGACAATCTTCCTTAACCTGTGCTGACTGACAACAAATTGCTCTTCTACAAATCCATTAGTTTTCTGGCAGACAGTTGAGAAATTAGT
>CAZCRG010000136.1:0-3216 GCA_964501105.1 Candidatus Hydrothermarchaeota archaeon
TCTCCATAGAACTTAGCTACTTTAAAAATTAAACAAAAAGTATGTATGTCATTATTTCAAATTTATGTGGAGACTGATGCCTGTTTTTAAAACTTAACTTCGACACCTACCCTTTTTCTCACTACTCTTCTCATCTTATAGACTTCGCCACCTAGACTTTCCATTACCTCAGCAAGTGTTTTTCTGTCTCCGTGGCGTTGTATAAACGAGCAGAAAATGGCTTTAATTGGCTCTGTTATGTTGCTTACCATCTGACTCTGAATGCATTTTTCAAGTATATCACCGTAACTATCAAATTGTAGAGGAGCTTTTTAAATAACTTCACGTTCTTAACTGACTATTTTTCGCCAGCAAAAGTGTCAAATTGATTATCGCTGCTGTGAGGAACGCTATGAAGATGTAGCCGATGACAGCTCACATAGAGAAATGCTTTATTGGTCTAAGTTCCAATCCCTCTTACATCGAATGTATAAGCTTCTCTGCCTTATCTTTCCTTGTAGAGCTTCAGGATTTTCTCAGGCGAAGTGTCAACGGTGCTCTCCAGTATGAAGAACCCCTCTATGCCGGTGACGAATGGATTAGCGATCTCTGCTAAGGTTTCCTAAGATTTACACGAGGCTCCACCCATCCCTTGGTTGAGGAGAGCACTTCCATAGGTTTTCTCTTCCTCAGCAGCTTATCCCCCTTTCTCCTTAGCTGTGAGGAATTTTATCTCCTTTACTGCAAGCTGCTCCTCTAAGAGCTGAGGCGAGAAGATGGTATAATGGTACTCTTCTCCCTCTTTGAGCTTCACACATTAGTAGTACCTGTCGTTGAGCACAAAGTGTTCCGTTCTAGATAGCTCAAAGGCACCAACATAGCGCCTGTAGGTCTTAAACCTTCTTGAGCTTCAGCGAGAGGTAGTAGAAGCCTGTTTCTCTAACCACTCTTTTGTTTTCCTTCAATTGCCACCACAGTCAAATATCAGAAGAGAGCCATTATCCAATACCTCAGCAGAAAGCTCAAGCAAATAGCGGAAGTACTTCTTGTCCTGAGTATCTTCCGAACAGTGGTGAAGGAAATCGAAATCAATCTCGCAGAGAATGATAAGGTTGTCACGCTGTATCGTAACTATCACTGCGATTAATACGAGAATAGCAATGCTCAGCAAAAGTTGCCTTCTCGCCGTTGAAATATGTTGAGGAGAAGTATAATAGCTGCTAATTTCTGACTAAGCCACACTCTTCAATTATGCTTTAATACCTCGTCAGAAGCACCGGATAAGACATGCCAATAAAATCTAAGGCGCGGTACAAAGAGCGCTCAGAAAGCTTCCCACTTATACCTAACTGCTCTTGTACTTCCTTTGGTTAAGCATCCAGAGTACGGTGCACAGAAACAGCGCGTGTAAGACGATTGTAGAGCAGCAACTTCACTCTGCCAGAGAAGTCCTTAGACATGCAACCGGCATCACCAAATACACTGCTGAGCAAACCGAAACGCTTTTCTACAAAATCCAACAAAGCTGTACCACCTAGGGGGAAACTTGTTGATTTCATGAGGATGTGTAAGGCTCTGAAGCCTTATACACCTTACTACCCCTGATTACTAATTGGCGAAGTTACACATTACTGACGTTAATGCCATAATGCCATTAATGATATTAGTTATAATACTTGAGTGACAGACCCTTTGCAATTTCTCCCACAAAAGGATAAGCTATAAATAACCGCCGGATCAGTTTATTTCAAGCATGAAAGAGAAACAAGCCCAATATGGTGGTCGAATAAGGAATTACATTTCGTGCATACTTAAAACTTCCGCTGGCAAGCATTCTGACAGGCTTCTTCTCTACGCAGATGGCTTAGTCACCATGAAGAAAAAGGGCATAACAGCGATGCTTCGTGCTTTAAATGCGAAGTATCACACATCCACCATACTCAGAGCGCTGAAAAGATAACAAAACAAGCTTAGTTGCTTCAAGCGGCGTCATATCCTGCGAGATAACAAACTGGACAAACGCAGGCGTTACTTTTTTATCCTTGATGATACAGCGGTGAGGAGATACGGCAGGAGCGTTTACGGCTCTGGCTACAATCATGATGGCAGTCTCGGAAAGATAATCTGGAGCAAATGCTTGGTTACCTTTCAGCTCAGAGAAAAAAGGGCGTTAGATAACGATTTCTTGCTTTATTTGCCGGAGAAATATGTGGAAAAGCACCCGGAATAGGTATTCAAGAAGAAAACAGAGCTCGCTGTGGAGATTCTCGACGGCAAGCTCCAGGAATACGGGGGTAAGATTCCGGGAAACAGGATCACGCTATTAAACGATGCTTCTTACGCTGTGAAGCACGTTCTCAGCTTTGCTCCTGAGAAGGGCATGAGTTATGTGGCAAAGTTGAAGAAAGACCGCCAGGTAAGGCTTTTCTCAGAGTGGATGCGGGTGGAGGAGTACTTCCGCAGGTATAAGGAGGAGAGGTACTTCACCCACGAGGGCAGGAGAGTGTTCTACAAGCGGGCGGTTCTCTAGGTCAGGGAGCTGAGCAGGGTGAAGGTCTTCGCCTTCAGAGAGGAAGGAGCAGAGCCGAAGGTATTATGTGACGAATAAGCTGAAGATGACAGCAAAAACCTGCTACGCGTATAAAAAGCTCCGCTGGAAGATAGATGAGATGCACCGAGAGCTTAAGCAGTACTTAGGGCCGGAGAATACCTGCACATGAAAAAAGGAACCATTGCTAGCCTACTACCGCTTCGTCTTCTTCCTGTGGTGGCTGTTCGAGAGATTCAAGGTAGAACAGGGATTAAAGGTGTCCTTCGAAGCCCTGTGGTAGGAGTATACCAGCGAAGTTGAAAGGGCTAAGACGCAAAGAATGTTGCTGTGAAAACCACCACCAGTAGCAGCGTTCAGTTATGTTTGAAAATGGCAAAAGGTGTGAGTAACTAATATGAGTATTTTATATTTCATTCATTCGATAAAAGATTATCAGAGATTTAAAGATATGAGTAATAATGCTATTTTCATATGTTTTAATCCAATTATAATGGATTATCTAAGAAGTAAAAATGAAAAATGTTACTTTTATGATAGTTTTATTTCAAAAGAAGAAGGTGTACACGCTAGAAAATATATGTATAAATTGATAGAATCATGGTATCTGGATAACGGAAAAGATATACCCTGCCTCTTATAAACATCTCCGAGCCCACGAGACAGGCAGAAATCTCGTATGCCGTCTT
>CAZCRG010000137.1:0-3116 GCA_964501105.1 Candidatus Hydrothermarchaeota archaeon
CTTTCAATCCTACAATAGTCTGATTCTTACAGGATTAATATTTTCTATATTACTTCAAATTCTATATAAAATTTTCTTCTTTTTCACTGCTTCTGTCGTGGATCTATGGTTTTGCATTGCCTTTATATACATCCACGACTTACAGAATATTACTCGGCTCCACCTTGGGCTCTCCGATAAATTTCTTCTTGAGGTATTTGGCATCGTTGAGGATGTATATAATCACAGAATCCTCCTCGGGTATAACTATCTCCTTCAATCCAAGCTCAATCTCCTTAAAGGCAGACTTGGTAAGTTCACCCTCAAAAACAGAATTCTGAATCCAGTCCAGATACTGCCTCAAAAAGGCTCTGACCTTATTAACCCTCTCCACACTTATATCATAAACAACAATCACATACACTACCACCACATCCTGAAGGCAGAGTACTTTCCTGAGCCAAGAAAATGCTTAATCAACTTATAGCACTCGAGACGTATTAACCTGCGGTATGAAACCTTCCTCCCAAGAGCCCTGTGCTTTATTGTAGTTTTTAGTCGCTCATCATAATGCTGAAGAAAAATCCTTTTTCCTTCATCATTCAGAAGGCAGTAATTTAGATTCTTATCAAAGTGTTTTTCACTCAAAATTCCCTTATTTAACAACTTGAATATAACTCTGTCACCAAGAAAGGGCTTAAAAATCTCGCTTATATCAAGGCTTAGGGAATAGCGTCGCTCAAAGGGTTCATGAAGAAAAGAAATCGCAGGACTAAGCTGAGTATTGTAAATTTCTCCAAGTGTGGTGGCATAAACAAGCGAGTTAGCAAAAGAAATCAGAGCATTCACCATATTTTTTGGTGGACGTCTCGTACGCTTTTCAAATCTGAAACTTTCTGGCAGTATATCATCAAAGGCAGAGTAATAAATATTTCTCAGGTTGCCCTCCACATTCATAAGCTGTGAAATAGTCCCTGTGTTATCTATCTTCTCCTCCCACTCTTCAAAGGCATCAATGGCTTCCATAGCTTTGTAGTACTTGAGGTTTTTCTTTATATTCCAGGCAGCTCCTTTAACAATCTCTCTGGCAATCTCCATCCTTTCTTTACTATTCAGATAGTGCTCAGCCTGCCTGACAATCACCTCGCCAGAGATGAGACTTTCTCTGGGATAAAAACTTCCGTCGTAGTATCCATAGTAGTTGAAGAAGTGCACACACACTCCCTGCTTTGCGAGATAACTCATCACACCAGAGGTGAAAGTCACCCTTCCGTAGCAGTATATGCTGTGAATCTTATTCACGGGCAGAAGGTATCTTCCCTCCCTATTTACGAAATAAACTGTATTCTCCTTTCGCTTTAGAATGCCATTCCGAGTTAGGTAGAAATTAACTCTCATTCATACCACCCAGCAGAACTCGAAGTAGCTACATTTGCGACAGTAGCTCTTTTTCTCAGCCTTTGGCGGATTCTTAGCTGCCACTATTCGAGCAATCTCAGCGAGTATCTCTTCTATCTCTCCCTCCTCATTAGTGCTCAGTGTAACTTCTTCCCGCCTGCGCAGCATTGGATAGTTTATTATCCCTCTAGCATCAACTCCCCTTTGCTTTAAATAGTAGAGGTAGTAGAGCATCTGATAACGATGTGCTTTCTCCATTTTCCTTGACTTCTTCACTTCATGTAAAACCAGCCTATCTTCCTGCCTGATAAAATCTATTTTTATTGACCCTATGCCCACCTCCTTTTTCTGCCGTCTATAGCTACCCTCGTGGAGAACTTTAGCAAGAGCTACAGTATCGCTGGTGTGCTCCATAGTGGCGAGGTGGGAGAAGAGCCAGAGCTTTGTTTTGCAGATAAAGTAGTAGTTTATTTGAACTCCGGTTATGTGGGCATGTTCAGCGCCGCTCAGCGAAGCCAGCCCCTCCATGTTTTTATTCTGAGGTTTTGGTTATAAGTAGGTTGTGTTTGCGAATGCTATGAGTTATAGTAAATATTTTTGTTGTAATGATTTGTAATTAAGTGTAAAGGTGGTTCGGATGAGCAATGTACAGGTGAGGCTGTCCAAGGATTCTGTCGCCGATATAGACCTGCTGAGAAGTAAGCTTGGAGGCTCGCGCTCAGAAATCATAAGAAAAGCCCTTAAGGCAGGTATAAGCCAGATAAAGGCCGAGATCGCCCTTAAAGATTATCTGGAAAATAGAACTACTATGTGCAAAGCTGCGCATTTTTCTGGAATGTCTATTGCAGAGTTTGCCGAGTATGCTTCAAAAAAGGGGGTTCCATTCTACAGATACTCTGCAGAGGAGGCCGGGGAGGATCTGAAGAGGCTGAGGAAGCTCCATGAAGATTCTGCCTGATTCATCCAGCATAATCGCCCTGGCAAAGATCGGTGCTCTGGAGCTTTTAGAGAGGGTTTTTGGCAGAGTGGTAATTACCAGAGATGTTGAAAGAGAGATAACAGGGGGTAACTTCCCGGAAGTGGGTGAAATAAAGAGGGCTATAGAGGGGTGGATGGAGGTTGTGGATGTACAGTCTGAGGAGTATGGGAAGCTCAAGAGCCTCGGCGACGGGGAGAAGAGTATTCTTAGCTATGCGAAGAATAGCAGCGAAGATGTGCTTCTCATCCTTGACGAGGCCGAAGCAAGAGCTGTTGCAAAGGCGGAGGGGTTTAATTTTACTGGCACTATAGGGCTGATCCTGTTTGCCTGCGAGATTGGCGGAATTTCCAGGGAGGAGGCGGTTGGTATTGTTAAAAGGCTTGCCAGAAGTGACTTCAGGATGACGGTGGAGCTGTACGACTGGGCGCTGGAGAAGCTTGCTAATAGGAGAAGTCTCTTTGGGACCATGCCGAGAGTGGATACTTCGGATATACGGGACCACGAGGACAGGGTGTGAGATGCTGATAGATACCTCCGCTTGGATAGAATACTTCATGGGAACCAAGCTGGGATAGAAGGTTTAGAGATATAGTGGAGAGTAAGAGGGTAGTGAGGATAATCTAGCTATCTTTTTTAAGAAATAAATGCAACAAAGCTTTTGGCTTCTTATACATAATTTATATAATATTGATGATATTTCCACTATTTTCTAAACCAATATCAAAACTGTATTCAACATCTACTATCCTAAATGGTATCC
>CAZCRG010000138.1:0-3086 GCA_964501105.1 Candidatus Hydrothermarchaeota archaeon
GTGTGGTGTGACAGTTAAGTTCCATGAGCCTCTGAAGGAGGTTCTTAAGTTAATAACAGAAAACAATGTCTCTGCCCTTGTTGTGGTAGATGACCAGAGTGAAGCCATGGGGATTATTTCCTCCTATGATCTGATGAAGGAGCTTAAGGATAAGTCCCAGGTGGAGTTTAAAAAAATGACAGCCGAGGATGTCATGACTCCTTTCACAATAAGTATAACTCCAGAAAAAACTCTGAAGGATGCCGCAGAGCTCATGGTGGAGAAAAAGATTCACCGTCTGCCTGTGCTTCACTCAGTAGAGATTAAAAAGAATGTGCCCGTGGGCATAGTCTCTGCCACAGATATTGTGAGAATTCTCAGGGAGGAGATGTTTTAGAAAAAATCTTTTTAAGGTTATTTAAGATTTAAGCTTGTAGCTGGGCCGGTAGTCTAGAGGTTATGACGCCACCCTTACAAGGTGGAGGTCGGCGGTTCGAGTCCGCCCCGGCCCACTGTTTTATTAGTTACTTCCTATAATAGCCCTGCCCCTCTCCAGCTTTTCTTACCCTAAACTTTTTATATATTTATATACTTATAAGTGCTAAGCTTATTATATAAGAGGAGGATTAAAATGTCTGTAAGGCAAGGTGAAGTAAATCAGATAAAGGTTGGCAAGTATGTGATTATTGATGGTGAGCCCTGCAAGGTGGTAAGCTATACCACAGCCAAGACAGGAAAACACGGGCACGCCAAGGCTAATGTCGTGGGGATAGGACTTTTTGACGGGCAGAAGAGGAGCTTTGTTGCCCCTACTGATGCCAAGGTGGATTTCCCCATGATTGAGAGGAAAGCAGGGCAGGTGCTCTCCATAATGGGCGATACTGTACAGATTATGGACCTTACAACCTATGAGACCTTTGAGACAAAAATGCCAAGCAGCGACGAGCTTGAAGGAAAGGAGCTTGTTGAGGGCGTTGAGGTTGAGTACATAGAAACCATGGGAAGAAAGAAGATAATGCGTGTAAGGTAGGATGAACCTTTTTACATCGCCCTTCACCTTTGCAAGAAGAGAGCTAAAACTTGATGAGGCTGAGTATGCTGTCTTTGGAGTGCCCTTCGACAGCAGTGAGAGCTTTAGAACAGGCTCAAGGGAGGCGCCAGCAGCTATAAGGGAAGCCTCTCGAGAGATAGAGGACTACGACCTTATGGAGGACTTCGATTTACTCAGCCTCAAAATTGCTGATATAGGTGATATTGAGGTTTCCTTTGGAAATGTTGAAGAGACAAGGAAGAGAGTAAGGGAAACTGTTAGAGATATTTTGAAAAGTGGCGCAAAGCCTGTGCTTCTTGGGGGCGAGCATACTGTCTCTGCCTTTGCCCTCGAGGGCTTTGAAGATAAACCCTTTTTCCTTTCCTTTGATGCCCACCTTGATTTCAGGGATGAGTATCTTGAGAATAGATACTCCCATGCCTGCACTCTTCGAAGAGCCTCTGAAATTGTTGGCCCAGAAAATGTTTTAGCCCTTGGCATAAGAAGTGCCTGCAGGGAGGAGCTTGATGCTGCTGAAGAACAGGGAATTAAATTTATCCCCTTCAGTGAGTGCTATGACATTGAATCTCTTGTGACCAGGCTTTCAAAGGAGCTTAGGGGCAAAAGGGTTTACCTTTCAATAGATATGGATTTCTTTGACCCCAAGGATGCACGGGGGGTTTGCAACCCTGAGCCGCCTGGCATATTCTTCTTTGACTTTCTCCTCATGCTTGCCTTTCTGGGTGAAATTGAGCTCGCAGGTCTTGATGTTACAGAGGTGGCACCCCGTTACGACGCCTACACACCTGTGCTGGCTGCAAAGGTTATACTGAAGGTTCTTGCCAAATACCACAAGCTAAAGGAAGTGCTCTAATCTTGTCTGCTTCTTTGTTAGAGGCTGGGCATAGAAGCCTCTAGCTATCAGCTCTTCTGCAAACTCCTCGGCAAAGCCGTGGAAAGTGTAAATTACCTGAGGCGAGGCTTTTTCAATGTAGCTTACGAGGCCGTTGAAATCGCTGTGGTCGCTTATGGCAAAGGCTTCATCCACCCTAAACTTGAACTTGGTAGCTCCGTGGAGCGCCCAGCCGCTGAGGAGGGCCTTCTTAAAGTTTCCTTTGAGAGAGTGCCTTGCTGAAGGCGGGAAAAGGAGCACTTTATCCTCTTTGACTTCTCCAGAGTAGGGCTCATAGCTGCCAAGCTTTACGCCAAGATTTTCATATTTTCTGCAGTTCTCATAGATTGATTTATGGAGCTCGAGAGAATACTCCCTGGAGAGAAGCTTCACTATCTCCTGGGCCTTACCAAGGGAGTAGCCCAGAAGCACAGGCGTCTCGCCCTGTGAAAAGCAGTCTTCAATCCAGTCTTTAATCTCCCTGATAACCTGCTCCCTGGGAGGAAAGCTGTAAAAGGGGCTGCCAAAGGTTGACTCTATTATCAATACATCGCACTTCTCAACTTCCGCTCTGCCAGAGGTTTCACCTCCCTCAAGGTGAAGATCGCCAGTATAAATCACCTTGAAGCCATTTTCAATTACCACCTGAGAGGCTCCAAGCATGTGTCCGGAGGGTATAAGTCTGAAGCTTATTCCGAGGGTTTCAAATTTCTCCTCGTAGTCCAGAGTGGAAAAGCTGCGCCTTGAGAGTAGCTCCCCGGTCTCTTCAGTAGCAACAACCTGCCCTGATATCTTGGAGGGGGCATGGTCTGAATGGGCATGAGAAACAAAGCTCAAACCATCTGCCCTTCTTGGATCAAGAAGTATCTTGTTGTCATCAATGAAAAGCTCCACTCCATTGCCAAGACGAATTATTGCTTCTACCTCCTTGGTGTTACTCTCCCCCACTGGGTATATATTTGTTTTCATAAATGGTTACTATTGCTAATTCTTCAAAATTCACATAGGGCCCGTAGCTCAGCTGGTAGATCGCTCGCTTGGCATGCGAGAGGCCCCGGGTTCAAATCCCGGCGGGTCCACTTCTCTTTTTTGCTTGTTTTTTTGGGACTAATCATATAAATAACTGTAATTAGATCTGATTTAAAATAAAACCCGGAAGTTCCATTATTGTCCTTTTTGTATCAT
>CAZCRG010000139.1:0-3002 GCA_964501105.1 Candidatus Hydrothermarchaeota archaeon
GCCCTGGACAAACTTTCTCATCTCCACTGGGGTGAGGATATACTTGTTGAGTTCTATGAAAAGGTGGACAGTGCCATAGGAAAGCTCCTGCCTTATGATGACGAGGTTCTTGTAATCTCAGACCACGGCTTTTGCAGCTATGAAGATGCGCCCATAAGAACTCTACCAAGGAGAACACCCAAGGGTGAGATTAAAGGAGATCATCATCCTGAAGCTATTGTGATTAAGAAAAATATCCCCTGCGATATAGAACAGCCCATAGATGTTTTCAAATGCATAAAAAAGAGGTTTTTAGGTGATTAATATGGATGAGAAGATAATGGCTCTACCCTTAGAGAAGAAGATTGAAAAGAGTAAGGAGGTAATCAGAGAGGCTCTGGAAAAATTCAGCTATCCTGTGGTAGCCTTTACTGGTGGTAAGGACTCCACTCTTGTCCTCTGGCTCACAAAGCAGGTATGCCAGGAGGATGGTCTTGAGATTCCTGAATGTATGTTCATAAATGAAGGAAGTGTTTTTGAGGAAGTGCTGGAGTATGTTGAAAAAATGAAGAGGGAGTGGAATTTAAAAATCCACGAGGTTAAGAATGAGGATGTTCTGAAGCAGGTGAGTAAGGTTGGTGACGTGGTTCTAGTGGAGAAGCTGAATGAGACCAACAGGAGGGAGCTTGAGAGGATAGGTTTTAAGGGCGAGAGCTTTATATTCAATCCAGAGAGTTTTGAAGGCAATCACTTAATGAAAACTGTAGCCATGAATGAATTTATTGTTTCCAGGGGTATAGATGCAGTTATTACAGGCATAAGGTGGGATGAGCAGGAGGCGAGAAGGGACGAGGTCTACTTTTCCCCAAGAGAAAATCCAAAACATATGCGCATACACCCAATTCTTCACTTCACTGAAAAAGAGGTGTGGCAGGTCTTGAGGGGCAACAATGTACCAGTGAATAAGCTCTATGCTCTCGGCTACAGAAGCCTCGGTGCAAAGGTTACTACTGAGAAGGTGAGCGATAAACCTGCCTGGGAGCAGGACTTTGAGAAGGTTCCTGAGAGGGCAGGAAGAGCTCAGGATAAGGAAGGGATAATGAAGAGGCTGAGAGATCTGGGATATATGTAATCTCTATAGGAGATAATCCCCATATTAATATCTTTTAGATGAATATCTTCTGAATAAATTCAGTTGATTGTTATGATACCAATAGCCAGACCAGTTATAGGAGAGGAAGAAAAGAAGGCTGTACTTGAGGTTCTTAGTTCTGGTATAATTGCCCAGGGGCCTAAGGTAAAGACCTTTGAGGACGCCTTCGCTGGTTATATTGGAGTAAAGCATGCAGTAGCAACAAGCTCAGGCACTACTGCACTCCATACAGCTCTACTTGCCTGTGGCATTAAAGCTGGCGATGAGGTTATCACCACACCTTTCACCTTTATAGCGAGTGCCAACGCCATACTTTACTGCAATGCAAAGCCTGTTTTTGCAGATATAGATGAGAAGACCTTTAATATAGATCCAGAGGAAATTAATGAGAAGGTCACAAGAAAAACAAAGGCTCTGCTTATAGTACATCTTTATGGCCAGCCCTGCGATATGGATGCTATAACTGAGATATGCGAGGATCATAACTTAAAGCTGATTGAGGATGCTTGCCAGGCCCATGGAGCTGAGTATAAGGGAAGAAAGGTAGGAAGCTTCGGTGATGCTGCCTGTTTTTCCTTTTACCCAACAAAGAACATGACCACAGGAGAAGGAGGAATAATCACCACCAACAGCGAAGAAATTGCAGAGAAGGCTAAGCTCATAAGGGAGCACGGCTCAAAGGTGAGATATGAGCACATAGCCCTGGGGTACAACTACAGAATGACAGATATAGCAGCAGCCATAGGCATAGCTCAGCTTAAAAAGCTTGAGGAGATGAATGCAAAGAGAATAGAGAATGCAAAAAGGCTAAGTGAAGGGTTGAAGGGCATAAAGGGTATTGTAACGCCTTATATTGCTCCTGAAGTAAAGCATGTTTTTCACCAGTATACTATTAGAGTGGAAAATAGAGAAGAAATTATTAAAAGGCTAGAGAAAGCAGGAATAGGCTATGGAATTCACTATCCCAGGCCTATACATAAGCAGAAGCTTTATATCGACCTTGGATATGAGGATAAGCTGCCAGTAGCTGAAAAGGCAAGCCAGGAGGTTTTGAGTTTGCCTGTGCATCCAGGTATTGGAGAAGGAGATATTGATTATATTATTGAAGTAATCTCATGAAATGTTAAAAGTTATTGGAGTTAAAGCGTATTATATTCTGATAACGATTTAAACTTTACACTGTAGTTATCAATCAGAAATTGTAGGTAATCTCTATATAAATCGTACTCATATCTGACTATTTCATATGGGTGCCAGTAAACCACTAAGTCGTCTATGAGGTTAAGTTGATTTTCAGTTCTTCTTAGAACCCAGTCCATATTTGCATATCTCCCACCTATATAAATATGAATTGGCATCTCAAGGAGTTTACCTTTATAAAATGGTCTTTTACCTAGGGGAAGTGTTTTATAAATAGCACCCTTGGATAGTTCTGAGATTTTTTCTTTTATTAGAGAGGGTGTGTATGAAAGGGCTTTTCTAATTATTTCTCTTGGTGACCAGTCAAATTGAGATGAAAGAGAAGAATCAATTTTAATATCTACCTCTTCAAGCACTTCAAATAAAACTGAATTCGTAAGGAGATTTCCAGATCTGAAACTTAAAATCTTTTTGTTTCCAACATAGTCAGATAACCAGAGCTCCAGTCTATCCTTGGATTCACTAATAACTTTAAAAATCTCATGTTTATTTGATGGTATTGAATATTTAGAATGATGAGGAGGACGGTTTAAATGTACATGTAGGGCTATTTCACCTTCACTCATATTTGTAAGAAGATCAGAGTAATCTTCAGTAAAATTAACATCTCTCTCATTAACAAACCAAGTTATATTTTTATTTATACCAAACTCTTCAAATAACCTGATAC
>CAZCRG010000140.1:0-2912 GCA_964501105.1 Candidatus Hydrothermarchaeota archaeon
ATTTAAAGGCTACCTCTTTCTCTCTACCAATTTTTGATTTTATTCCTTCGGGCTTCATCAGTACATACTTAAAATCAAAAAGCCTCCTAAAGGAGGAGGCTGAAAATCACTGATAGAACAAAGAAACCCGCCAGGAAAATGGCCGGGTACCAGCGGGTGCTCACTGGCTTGATAATCTTAAGACTTTTTGCTCCTGTAGGGCAGGCATCTATGCACTGGTTGCAGTTAATGCACTCCAGGTCCTTCTCCTTTGAAAGTATTTTAACATCTACAGGGCAGGAGGCTTCGCATTTGCCGCAGTGAATGCACTTATCCTCATAATGAAGTATTCTGAAGGGCGATAAAAAGCCTGCTACCCTCAGAGTTGCTCCAATGGGGCAAATGTACCTGCAGAAGCCTCTGTTTAGAAAGAAGGCACCAGCAATTATCAGGGCGAGAAGTGCCACTCCAGCTAAAGTAGCCTCTCTGACAAAAATTGTTCTGAAGGGATCAAACTGCCAGTAAATCTCTGTCCTGAAAGCTACAGCACCCACCAGAATTGCAGAAAGAATAAGGTACTTCAGGTACCTCCCTGCTTTATCAAGCCTCTCAGGAACTTTAATAATCAACCCGTACCTTTTGCCAAGATTGTAAAAAGCTTCCTGAAAGCTGCCAATAGGGCAGGCATAGCCGCAGAACCATCCGCCAAAGAGTAGAGCTGACACAAGAAAGGCGAAAGGTATGGCAAAGGTGATGTCAGCTGTGTGTCTTGCTGCTATACCAGTTACTATAGAAAAGAGTTTTACCAGTGCCCCAACAATACAGTAGTTGTCTATTTTGTAGAGTCCGCTGGAAAAAAGACCAAAGAAGAGTACAAAGAAGACCGCCATAACTCCTATCCTTATTCTCCTGCTATCAAGCATCTACTCTCCCTCCTGCCTCTGGATATAATCCTCAAGGTAAGCATTAATCTCGGGCACACTCTTATTGTACTCTGAGATGTCCCTTAGCTGGGTCTCAGGGTCAATATCCTCAGGGAGCCCAAGGTCTGCTATGAGTATTTCAAGGGGGATATTAAACTCACTGGAGATAGTTGCCAGCGATTTCCTGCCCAGACCGGTGAATCGAGAGTCTGTAATCTGGCTGTTTTCATCACCTTCCTCAGGTTTTAGGTAGCTCGGCACAGGGCTTTTATCGTAGCCTTTCTCCACAATAAAGGCTTCAACATCCCTGGGGGAGACTCCATATTCTTCAAGTTCTTTCAGCACAGTATTAGGATCAATGTCCTCTGGAAGACCCAACCCATCAATGAGCTCTTCCAGTGGAATGCCAAAGTCCCTGGAAACATTCAGAAGACTCTTCTGGCCAAAGGTCTCAAATCTCGGGTCATCCTCATGCTTGACTGATATGGAGGGCTTGGTAAAGTCCTTGAACTCTTCTAGAGTTACTGCACCGCTGTAGGCAATGGTTAAAAAAGAAAGTAAAAAGATTGCAGTAAATACTGACAGTTTCACAGATAGAGACAGTGACCTGGCCAATCCCCTCACTTCCCAATACCCATGCCAGCTCTCATTCCAACGCCACGCATACGCTGGTGTATCCAGCTCTGATTGGCATACTGATTGTAGATTCTGCTCCTCAACTGAACTCTGAAATTCTCCAGCTCCTCTAAGGTGACACTGGCAACGGGTGAACCGTATCTTCCGGCAAAACCTCTGGTTCTGCTGTAGTTCAACACCATCGCTCTATGCTGTCTAATAAAGCTGTCTATTTCAGTATCGTTATCAAAGTACCATACTGGAAACCTTCCCGCAAGCCTGTAGGGCTGAGTGCCATCTCCCACTGCAGGAGTCCAGTTGTACCTCATTCTGAATTGGTTAAACACAGCCAGGGAAGTCTGCTGTCTTGTCCTTCCCCATAGCCTGGTAACGTTTATACCTGCCTCCTGCAGCTTTGTCTCATAATCCTGCACCACTGCCATGGGCCCGCCAATTATAATTACCTCTGCAGGTTCTGCACTAACAATGGTCTCCAGAACAGACTGTTCAAACTCGCCCCACACTGTTTTAACTATTATGGCACCATTTTCCTCTGCAAGAGTCTCTGCTACAGCACAGTCCGCAAAATTATCTGACACCAAGATTATATTTACTCCAGTTTCTGCTGCAGCACTGGAAAGACCAAAAACAGATAGCACTAAAAATGCTATACCTATATATCTAAACCTCTCAAATATCTTATTTTTCCTCATTATTTTCCACCTCCTCCTAAAAATTTAAAGGGCATAGAGCCCTTTATCTGGCCCAGCGAGGACCAAAACCTGGGGAAGCAAATCCGCCTCTACCAGCCCCACCTGGGAAATGGTCACAAATGCCATCACTGTCTTCGTCGATATAATAGGGGCCCCCATTGCTTAAGCTCTGGCGGTACTCAAACATCTGCTGCCTCATTTCTTCCCAGCTCAGCTCTCCCTTCCAGAACTTCTCCCTTATTTCATTCATCTTCACTATCTGCCCCTCCGTTAGTCCCTGCCATCCAGGGGGAACAATGGCACCGCTCGAGTAGCCTGTACCTGCGCCAGCGAAGGCTGGCCTCAGAGCATAGGCACCTCCCGCCAGCAGAAGCAGACCCACAAGGGCTGCAATTCCCATTTTACTGTCCATTTCATCACATCTCCTTTTATTTTTGAATAATTTATGGAGATGCTCCCTGGAATAAATTGTGAGAGATACCAAATGTGTTATAAAATATTGAAATCTTTACTTTACTTTATAAAGGTTCTGGACCGTCCAGACTTTAATTTAATGTGTAATATGTGATTTAATTTTATTTGCATGAGTAAAATTAGCCATTCACAGCTAATTATATATATTCTTTATATAAATACCCCGAGGAGATTTGTGAAACAGGATTCTTGCAATCTGGCTCAGTAG
>CAZCRG010000141.1:0-2879 GCA_964501105.1 Candidatus Hydrothermarchaeota archaeon
CTGTGAGAGGATAATAAGAAATGCAACTGGTTTGAGAGTTGGTAAGGATGCTGCAGAGCTTCTTGCAGAAATTCTTGAAGATATTGGTACTGAAATTGCAAGAGAAGCAGGTGACCTTTCCAAACATGCCAAGAGAAAAACAGTCAAGGCATCTGATATAAAACTTGCTGCTAAAACATTTTAATACTCTTTTTTATTTTAATTTTTACCATCCAAGCAGTCTCGATAGAAACCGCCTGGAAAAACTCTCTTTTTTCTCCTGAATCTCCTTTCCAACCAGTTTGGCTGCAAATCTTTTTATTTCTATTGAAAATGGTGATTCAGGAAACCTCAAAACAACAGGTTCTCCCTGCATTACAGCAGCTTTTACCTTGGGGTCATCTGGCAGGGCAGCAATCACTTTAGTATCCAGGATATAACTTATGTCCTCCATGGGAATACTTGATCCTCCTGTAATTCTATTTACAACAGCACCCAGTACATGAGTATCGTAAGCCTGTGCAACCTTCTTAGTTTTAAGAGCATCTACAAGAGAAGAAACTTCAGGATTTACAACCAGAATAGCACTTTGAGAAACTGCCAGTGCTGTTATTACCTCAACACCAATCCCTGCAGGTGCATCAACTATCATAATCTCAAAATTTTTCTCAAGATATCCCAGAACATCAGCAAGCAGTTCTGGATTTGAATTTCTCAATTTATCAAGTGGTATTCCTGCTGGCATTATAGTTACTCCATGCCTTCTGTATAAAGCCTCTTCTATATCTGCTTTACCAGAAAGAACATCATTGAGAGTAATATCTATTCCTTCAAGCTTAAAATGAAGCTCCAGATTTGCCATGGCAAGGTCAGCATCAACAAGTACTACACTATGGCCAAGCTCTCCAAGAGCAGCACCAAGATTTGCTGTAAAGGTTGTCTTACCTGTACCTCCCTTACCAGCAGCAACAGCTATAGAATGTCCCATTTCTAAACCTCAAAGCTCTCCAGTACAAGTCTCAGAAGTCCGAGATTTATACTGCCCTCTGTCACAACACCAATCCAGGCATCACCGAGAGGATAAATGAGAAGCTTTTTTGAGGGAGTCTCAAGAATTAAATCGCCAGTATCGCCTATCTCAAGTTCTTTACTGATCTTTATTGCAGATCTGATTAGATCTTCAGCAACAGCCGAGACAAGCTCAGAGTCATAGCTCACCTCAAGCTTCTCGATGGGCATGCCATCTTTAAATATTATACAATCCAGCACACCCTCAACTTTTTTTACCCTCTCGATGTACCCCCTGAAATCCATAATTATAGAGCGCTCCTGATCTTGTCCTTATTCTTCTTAATCTCATATCTTATTCTTCCCAGATTGGCAGTTCCATCACTGACAACTGCTACGATCTCATTTTCTGTAACAGGAGCAATAATAATATTGCCTCCCTTGTACTCCATAATCATCTGACTGGCATCTCCTCTTCCCACTTCTTTTCCGACACTCTCTGCAGTACCCATAGCAGTTGAAGCCATTGCTGCAACTGCATCCACATCTACCTCACCATTGCTGGCATACTCTATTATAAAGCCATCCTTTCCAATAATCCCCGCCATTACTACTCCCTCATTTCTCAGAAAGTCCTGAAGTATTCTATTAAGCATTCTCACTCCTCCTCTATTTTAACACCATATACACACATGGCTTTGTCAAGAAGTTTATCCACTGTATCTTTATTTGCCCCGAATTCCCCTATAAACTTATCTGCAAATCCCTTTTTTCCATCACCACTTTTACAACCAAGCTGATATATCTTTACTTTCTTCCCCCCTACTTTTATTCTTTTCCCTATAGCTGCTCTGAGAGGCTGGTGTATTGCACAGAAGGGGCTAACACCTGCTCCCTGTCCCACTTTAAGTTCATCAGATACCCTTGAAGGTTTATTATACTCCTGAACGAGTTGGGGATACTCTTCAGGAAGTTTTTCAAAAAGCTCTTTATAGGTTTTAATACTTGGCGCGAAGGGACAAGCTGGAAGATAAAAAATATTCCCTTCTCTTTTAGATATTCCCTCTACTTTTGTAATTGGGTTTTCCTTGGCATTCACAGCCTTTTCCCACTCATCGAGGCTCTCATACTCCACTTCTGGAATCTCCTCAGCTATATTCAATGCCTTCCTCATGAGCTGCCCTTTCGCTGCAGCCCCTCCAGTAGTCTTGATAGCCTCTCTTATCATCTCAAGAAAGGCTAAATGTGCTATATCAAGAATATCTGCCATTTATCCACCTCCAGTATAACCTTTAATAATTCCTGAAAGTGAACTGCTAATACCTTTTAATGTTATCTCTTCAAGTCTTGAAGATGAACTTATATAGGTTATAACCTTACTCCCACCCTCCATAACAAGATAGTATTCATATTCACCATTTGAGATTTCCACTCTTTTAATATCCTCTCTACCCTTCTCAAGTAGCTTTACAAAGTCAGTGGCTCTTGCTGCTTCCCTTTCACCTCCACCAGAGGCTGCTATTACAAGCCCATCATGGGTTGAAAGTACTATTGCTTCAAGATTTAATCTGTTTCTGAGATGATTAAGAGCACCTGAAAGCTCCATATTCTTAGAGTCTTCAATTGCTTTTGTATAACCAAAGGAAACGTCTTTAACAAAACCCATCCTTTTCTTTACATTCTCAAAGTCATCTCTTTTGAATTCTGCCTTTGAGCTCTCTTTAACTTTTGAAAAGAACAGATATGGATAATTTCTATAAACAGCAATCAGACTTACAGCAATCATTAAATTAAAAAGTAAAATCCCTGCAGCATGAATAAAAGCTGGAGAATAAGTAAATATCCTTATCTGAAATAAAAGAATTGAAATTAAACATACTATAAGTGCATAT
>CAZCRG010000142.1:0-2872 GCA_964501105.1 Candidatus Hydrothermarchaeota archaeon
GTTTGTTTTAGTGTATTTATGTGTTTTTTGTTTCTGATTGTGTGGGGGTTTTTTGTGGGTACAAGGTTGAGAATAAAAAGATGGGTGAAGATTCCCTCAATGTGGTTGAGAGGGGAAAAAGTAAATAACTCATGAGGGTATAGTTCTTTATTTATTTTCTTTTGTACATGCGAAAATATAAATATACATTTGTTATAGTCTCTTCTCTATAAGTTAAGTAATCCTGAGGAATATATAATGGATGGACTGTGGAAGAAAATTTCTGAAGTTTATGAAGGTTTTAATGATGATTTAGCAACCATTGAGAGGTATATAGAGGACAGTATACCTAAAAGCAGCCCTACTGTGCTCTATGATGCCTCGAGGCATCTTATTGTTATGGGTGGAAAGAGAATTAGGCCTGCTTTGACTCTTCTTTCCTACAAGGCTGTTTCTCCTCAAGGTGAAATTGATGAGGTTTCTCCAATAGCTGTGGCAATTGAGCTAATTCACACAGCAACTATAGTGCATGACGACATAATAGACAGGAGCACCAAGAGGAGAGGTGGTGCCACAGTAAATGCCAAATGGGGAGATGAAGTTGCCATACTTGCTGGCGATTTACTATTCTCAGAAGCCTTCGGGCTTGTGGGTACTCATAAAAATAGAGAGGTGAGTGGCGTTATTTCCAGAGCCTGTTCCAAGCTTGCAGAAGGAGAGGTTCTTGAGACTCTACATACTGGAGATTATGATATAAGTGAGGAGGTTTACCTTGAAGTTATTGAGCGCAAGACTGCCTCTCTCTTTGAGGCTGCCACAAGGACAGGTGCCATGGTGGGAGGTGGAAGTAAGGAGGAGGTTGAGGCTTTAGCCAGGTATGGCTACTTTCTGGGAATAGGCTTTCAGATGATAGACGACCTTCTTGATATTACCTCAGGGGAAAACACCCTCGGCAAGCCTGTGGGCAGCGATATAGCTCTGGGGAAGAGCACCTTTGTAATTCTTCATGCCCTGCGCAACTGCAGCCCTGAAGAGAAAGAAGACCTGAGAGGGATTCTTGATAAAAAGGTGAAGAGTCCTGAGGATGTGGAGAGGGCAAAGAGGATAATGGAGTCCTGCGGTTCCATAAAGTATGCACTGAAGCGCTCCAGATACTTTGTGGAGAAGGGTAAAAGGGAACTTTCTGTTGTGGAAAAAACTCCTGCCATTGAGGCTCTTGAGATTATTGCTGACTGCATTCTTAAGAGGGAGTTCTAGGTGTGGTATCTGTCAAAAGTAATTTTGATGATATCCTCAGGCATTGTCCTTGCAAATATCGCCCTTGAGCTGGGTATCTTTAGATATCTAAATAAAACTTTCAGACCTCTTTTCAGCTTTGCCAACATTTCGCCTGAAGTTGCAGCCAGTGCCATGGCTAGAGTGCTTAGCCCCAGCGCTGGTTATTCCACTCTTGCAGAGTTTCACAGAGCTGGTAAGGTGGAGGAGAGAGAGGTTATAATCACAACCTTTCTTACTACCTTTGTGTATGAACTTCTCCGCATCTTCAAGTTTTACCTACCTGTGGCTGTGCCTCTTCTCGGCTTCTCCCTTGGGATTAAATATACTGCAGTTAAAGTGGGCAGTGGTTTTCTTCAGAGTTCTCTCGCCTTAATTTACTCAAAATTCTGGCTTTCAGGAGGGAATGATTACACTGAACTCCCCGGGAAGAAACCCAGCCTGAAACAGGCTTTTAAGCAGTCCTTTAAAACTCTTAAAAGAGTAATTCCCCTCTTTATTCTCACCTATGGGAGTGTGAGGCTCCTGCTCTCTATGGGACTTCTTTCTAAGCTGGCCAGCTACTCAGAGCCAGTTATGGCTCTTTTTTCTCTCCCTGGAGAGGCTTCTTTTGTTGTTGCAACCCAGTTTGCTAACGTTGTAGCAGGTTTTGCCACTGCAGGGGAACTTGTCAGGCAGGGGATACTGGGAGAAGAGCAGGCTCTTATAACTCTAATTGCTGGTTTAATCCTCTCCCTCCCAAGAATTTATCTTCAGCACACTGCTCCTGTGGTTGCTTCTCTCTTCTCCAGGAAAGTTGCATTCAAAATTATAATATTTAAAATATCAGTAGAGGCATTTGCTCTGATTACAATGCTGTGGCTGGTGCTCAGATGGAGTTAGAGAAGATTATTGAGGCAATGGAGAGAGAAGGTGAGAAGAGAAAGGCACCAGTCTTAACTCTAAAGTACCACTTAACAACGCCCTTCAGGAGTCTTGTTTTTGTACTTCTCAGCTCAAGAACGAGAGATGAGACCACTGCACAGGTGACAGGGAGGCTTTTCAGAGTTGCAGACTCACCAGAGGAGCTTTTGAATTTGAGTGAAGATGAGATAGCAGAGCTGGTTTATCCTGTTGGTTTCTACAGAGTCAAGGCGAGAAAGCTCAGAGAGCTTGCCAGGGCTCTTGTTGAGAAGCACGGCTCGAAGGTGCCTGAGAGTTTTGAGGAGCTTATAAAACTTCCCGGCATAGGGAGAAAGAGTGCCAATGTGGTTCTCGCCCATGCCTTCAACAAGCCAGCCATAGGCGTTGATACTCATGTGCATCGAATCTCAAATCGCTTAGGCCTTGTGAATACAAAAAATCCTGAGGAAACAGAGAGGGAGCTGAATAAGCTGGTTAATGATAAGCTGAAGGCAAGGCTGAATAGAGCTTTTGTAGCCTTTGGTCAGGTTCTATGTAAGCCTATAAAACCTCTCTGTAGTGAATGCCCTCTCTCTGAAGAGTGCCCGAGAATTGGAGTTAGGAGTTAAATTCACTACCTTAATGTCTGAAGTGAGAGGGAATACAGGGTGCTTTACCCATATACCCCTTCATGAAAGCAAAAAATCTGGAATATTTTCAGGATTTTTTGAGGTGG
>CAZCRG010000143.1:0-2833 GCA_964501105.1 Candidatus Hydrothermarchaeota archaeon
TGTTGTCTGAAATTTTGAATTTCCGGTGAATGCCGGATTTTGTAATTTATCATTATAATTTCATGTAAACAATATAACATCGAGTTATTATATTGAGCATGAGGCATAGTGGTAGGTATAACCGGCTTTACATCAATATAATATATCATCTCCGCACCATATTGTATTTTTATGACCGTCTCTTTAATAAATGTTACTCGTTGGCCAGAAGTAGGTAATCTCAGTAGCAAACTTTAAAGTCTGGTGTACATTAACACATAACCAGTCAATAATGTGCTTTGATGTACACCGGTTAATTTACCTGAAAGAAAAATTGACTTATAAACTCTCACACTGCTCTGAACCTGCCGGGCTCAGGCTCATAAACAACTCTAAAAATCAATATAAAAATAAAAAAAGTAGAATATATCGAAATAATTTCCTAATTTATGCTCACATCTTAAAATATCTACATTTGCAGGCACATTTAAATATTCATGGTCTGGCTGAATGACTGGTTTGAGAACACCCTGTCATTTCAGAAAGTTGAATATGAGTTTTCCATCCTTCTTTGTTAGAAGCCGCTCCCCACTTATGGCCAGTGGCTCAAGAACTGGTATATGTTCTAAAATCTCTCCATCCTCAGACATCATATAGATGGCATTTCTGCACATAATCTGGATTTTCCCATTGTAATTCAGGCTTTTTATTTCATCAAAGGACATTGTCCATGAGATTTTTCCATCCTCAATACAGTACAGCCTGTTTTTATTGGAGAATATTATTAGCTTGCCCGCCTCAGTCACCTTCTCTGCTGGCATTTGGAACTCAGAAACTAATTCACCTCTTCTGTTAAAAATGTACAGCTTCTTCTCAGTGCCTACGATAAAATTCCTTCCCACGTATACATCTCTCACCCTGCCCTCCACTTTCTGCTCAAAAATCCTCCTTCTACTCAAAGTATAAGCATATATATAATCCTGGATAAATTCAGTTCCTGCCACTATAGCATCTTCTCCGATTCCTATGGCAACAACATCTTCAGGTCTCCAACCCAAGCTGGCGATTGTTGCAAACTGCTGACTCCAGAGCAGTTTCCCGTCTTTTTTGAAAACATACAGCTTTCCATCCATAAAATTCGTGCCGCAGGCTATATATTTGCCATTGGCCTTCATACAGCTTATCTTCACATCAGAATATGGGTCTCTGTAAAAAGTGGTATTCATCTTTTTATTCCAGCTTTCATTCTGCATAAAAACATACAGCCATGAGCCTGAGCTTACTACAAAATAATCCTCCCCCACAGTAGCGCTATCTATCTTCTTATCAAAAGTATAGCTCCATAACTCTCTCATACCGCATCAAAAAAAGAAAGAAGGAGGCTTCTACATGCCTCCCCAGCCCTTTGTAGCCCAGTAGCTTCCAAGTATGAATATTGACATCAGTGCTCCGAGGATTACGTTCACTATGGCACCTGATGAGAAGGCTATCCATGGCTTTCTACCTGTTGCTGTGAGCTCCCTGAACCTGGTTGTAAGCCCTATGCTGAAGAAGGTGAATATGAAGGTCCAGGTCCTCATTGTCTTTATTGGAGCAACAAGAAGTGGCTTCATCTGCTTTGTATACTGCTCCACCGGAACCCCTATGGTAAGTATTGTTATGAACAGAGAGGCTGCGAAGAATCCCAGCACGAACTTTGGAAATCTCCACCAGATCTCCATGGGAGATGGCTTTTTACCCGTCTCTTCCACTTCCCATCTGGTTGTAGCTATGATTGCCATCACAAAGGCCCAGAGTCCTATCCATATATCCCTGCCCGTCACTTTCATCAGTGTGAAAGTTCTTACAGCTATGTCATCCACATCCACGCCTATTGCCTTTGCCTGTGCAATTACCTCACCTACTGTCTTTCCAATACCATATACCTCTGCATCCTGGGGCATGTTGGCAAAGATTGAGCCATAGGCTTGGGCAGCTGCAAAACCAGCAGCATCTGCAAACTCAGAAGTTCCTATCCAAGCTCCTGCAACTCCAGGATGGAGAACAAGAACTTTGCTTATCAACGGTAGGGCAAATATCATTATTATTGCCCACACTATAACAGTGGTTATACCCATTGCAACATGCTCTTTTTTAGCCCTCACGGCAGCAGCCATGGCTATTGATGCTGAAACACCGCACACTGCACCACCTGCACCCAGAACTGCAGCAAACCTCCTGTCTATCTTCAATATCTTTGTGCCCACATAGTAGGTTGTCAGGAATGTTGCAACTGCTATTATTGTTGCCTGGATAAAAGCCACTGGACCTGCATAAACTATTAACATAAAGGGTAACGTGGCTCCCAGCAGCACTATACCAGTTTTTATGTAATACTCCACTCTGAAGCCAGCATCCATCCACTTTGGAAGTCTGAAAAAATTGGCTATTACCAGTCCCACTATCAGAGCGAAAAGAGGTGCCTCAAGATTGTAATGGTGTGCTGTCTCATTGGCCGAAAAGACCGCTATGGCCACTGAGAATATGTACACAAATACAAAGGCTGGTAAGAACTCACTCACTTTGAAGCCTAGAATTGAGCTACTTACTGTAAAGACCACTATCCAGAATACAAAGTTGGCTATATACCACCCTATATTTGCCGAAAAATGCTGTGCCAGAGCTGCATATCCTTCTGGTGTAAAGCTCCACCTTGGCGGATAAACTGCAAGAGGCTTCAAAGTATGCCCTGCGTAGTAGAGTACTGTCGCTAATAGTATCACCAAGAAAGCCATCCACACTGCCCACCAGTCCTCTGTCCTCCATAGACTTTCCCATCCCCTTATTACTTCCACCCTCTCACCTTTTCCAGACT
>CAZCRG010000144.1:0-2829 GCA_964501105.1 Candidatus Hydrothermarchaeota archaeon
GTGGATCTGAATAATGTCGTCTATTTAGATTTCTTTTCTCATCTTTTAGATATTCAATATTAAAATTAAACTTATAGACTTAAGTAAAACTGTAGCTCCTCGGGTCGTCGCCTATCCTCTCAACCTTAACAATATCTGTGGTGGTAATAATTCCTTCGAGCTTCTCCCTGCTTCCAACTAAAAGCCTCTTAATCCCGTGAGCTGCCATCTTTCTTGTAGCATCTTTCAGTGTGGCCTCCTTCTGTATAAATATCAGGTCAGAGGTCATGGCAGAGCTAACCTTTTCACTTGGACTGCGCTCCTCAGCCACAATCTTATAAGCCAGGTCTCTCTCTGTGACTATGCCCACTGGCTTATTATCTTCCACCACCACAAGGCAGCCTATATTGAACTTTTTCATCTCCCTGGCTGCTTCAGCCAGAGTTGCCTCACCCGGAATAGTCCTGACATGTATTGTCATGGCATCCTCCACTCGCCTCATGATATTATAATTGCTCTTTTTGGTATATAATAGTGTTGTAATATGGAAAAAATAGGCGACTCTTACCATGAGTACACAAAGCACTCCCGAAGAAATATAATGAGACACAGAATAAACAGGGAGGAGAGGCCAAAGTTATTCCTTGAGTATTTTGATGCTGAGAAGGTCGAGCTGCCCGAGCCACAAAAGGAAGGTGGTATGCCCCTGTGGGAATGCATCTCCAAGAGAAGATCCTTAAGGGATTTCACAGGCCAGGGTATAACTCTGAAGGAGCTTTCCCAGCTTTTATATGCTACCCAGGGCATAACTGGAGATATTGAAGGCTTCCCCTTAAGGGCAGCACCCAGTGCAGGCGCTCTCTACCCCATAGAAACCTACCTTGTGGTGAATAACCTTGAGGGCATTGAAAAGGGCATCTACCACTACAATGTGCTTGAATCAAATTTAGAACTTCTCAGAAAGGGAGACTTCTCAAAGGCCATAGCTTCGGCATCCCTTGAACAGCAATTTCTCTCAAAAGCGAGTGTTGTCTTTGTCTGGACTGCAGTGCCTATGAGAACAAAGTGGAAGTATGGTGAGCGTGGTTGGAGATACATATACAAGGATGCTGCCCACATCTGCGCCAATCTCTACCTTGCAGCCACCTCTTTAGAGCTGGGCTGCTGCGCCATAGGTGTCTGCTTTGACGACGAAGTAAATAAAATACTGGGCATAGATGGTAAGAAGGAAACTGTGGTTTACCTGGCAGGTGTCGGCAGAGTTTAAATGTAGGCATGCACCCCAGGCAGGAAGAAAATCACAAGATATGCAAATATAACACTGAGATAACCCAGGATTCCAAAAACTGCAGTAACCATGAGCATGCCCCTGTCTTTAATATAAAATCTGGCATGTAAATAGGCTGAGTAGAAGAACCAGAGAATAAAGGAGGAGCTAATTATTGGTGCCCACCACCAGCTCTGACCACGCCAGGCCTCAAGAGCCCATGGATATCCTATAAGAAGACCTATTGTTAACAGAAAATATCCAAACTTTGCATAGGCGTAGCCAATTTTATCATAAATATAGTCCTTATTTATAATAAGGAATATATTTGCAAAGAAGTTAACTGTAAAGGCTGCATAGGATATAAAGAGCATGGGCGGGTGGATCCACATATACCAGGTGGAGTAGAGGTAGTACTTTCCTATCAGACTTCTGAAGAGGATTAGAGCCCTGTTGTCGTAGTAGGGATGGGTCTCCCAGATGAGGTATTCCTTTATAAGAGCACTCATCTCAGGGAGAGGTGCTGAGGAGTTGGTAAAGTATATTGCAAGGAGAAAGGCAAAGGAGCCCAGATATAGAGAAGCCACAAAACTTCTAACTCTGTACCTTTCAGCGTAGATGACCATAAAGGTATAAATCCAGAGCCAGAAAAGAAGCCTCTCCTTCTCTATCCAGAAGGGAAGAGAAATTTTAATGCTTCCTCCCTCGAAGGGGTTAAAATACTCAATTGAAGATAAGGCGAGATGATACTTAATGAGAACAATAAATAGGAGTGTAAGAGAGGCAGTCATGGCGTAGTGGGAGTATCGCGATGCTTTATAAAAACTTTTACCACCTTTCAGAAGATACCCAAGAGCAGAGAGGAAATTTACAGCCCCTGCAAGGAAAACCAGCTTGAGAACACTGGAGTAAATTCCAAGATATTCACTGTTTAGGGTCAAAAAATCCTGAAGTTCCATACCGATATTATAGCCCAGGGATTATATAAATATGTAGTTTGGTTGAAATTTTACAGTTACAGCAATATTTTTAAACTCTGGGATAAAGCTATACTTATGAATCTTGACAAGAATCTCATTCTCGCAACCTTAATAGTTTTTTTTGCCTTTGGAGTTATAAGCCTCTATGGCATCTACGACTACGCCAAAAAGACTGAGAAAGATAGAGACTTTATCTACTCAGGGGAATATTCCAGATATATTCAGAAGATGGACTCCCTTGCCTTTCCTGTCACAGTAGCTTTACTTCTCCTTCTCAGCCTCTGCATACCCAAGAGGATACTACCTGAGAAGTATCTAATGTCCTTCAGCTTTATAATTCTTGGACTTGCCCTGCTTTTATATATTAGAGACCTCAGGCTTTCCCTGGGAGTTATTCTTGCCCTTGCTCTTATACTTCAGATTGCTGTGCTTCTACTTGCAACCGCAGGGAAGAAGCTAAGATTTCTCAGCCTCAGCTACTATAAGAAGGTTGGCTCCTCTCTAATTCATCTCGGCATATTTGCCATAGCTTTAAGCATAGTTCAGCCTACCTGGCTCTACTTTGAACACCTCAAGATATTCTGGTTTTCCACAGCCATTATC
>CAZCRG010000145.1:0-2755 GCA_964501105.1 Candidatus Hydrothermarchaeota archaeon
GACTTTTAGCAGATCTGCATTTGTTGATAAGAGAATCATACTACATGGCTAATCAGGGAGGTAAAGTTACAGGGATTGTATAGTGGTAATAATAAATAGGAGGATATTAACTATGAGCAGAGAATGCCTCAATTCGCTGAGAGTTATGGGAACAATCCTGACCTTCACCCCTTTAATAGTAGCCCTGCCCTTTATAGCCTATGCTGTGATAACAGGGAAGAATGTGAGCCTTGGAGATGGAAGCGCTGGTTATGCAGCCGGGCTGATGATTATGGCTGGGCTGACAACCCTGATATACGTTTCAATAAGGGTGTTCAAAAACTCTGAGGATGGCAGATAAAAATGAGACGAATGTCTATTTTGATTCCAGCCCTTTTTATACTGGCGATAGCCATAATTTGGCTATTCAACACTCCAGTACCATATAAACTTCTGGCTAAACCTCAACATGGAAACCTCACTCTTACCGTTGTGCCAGAGAAAACCCGCATTAGCGAGGGGGAAGCCTTTGATATAGAATTAATACTGGAGAACCAGGGTAAGAACTCTGTCAATGTCTGGAAGCCAGAGTGGCTCGTTGATTACGATATAGCCTTCTACTATCCGAATGGCACACCAGTTCCAAAGTATCGCTGTCCCATCATTGAGAGATTTCAGATGACAGATAAAAACTTAGTGGAGCTAAAGCCCGGGGAATCTCTCAGATTTGTTCTTAAAGCAGATGACTGGAAAAACTGCTGGATTCTGAAGAGGGGTGAGTACATGCTGAAGGTAGTTTACTTTACAGGAAATCCAGAAAATGAAATGATAACAAAGCCCTACTGGGTGGGCAGGATAGAGTCGGCGGCTGTTAGAATTACTGTTGGATGATGATACTGGGGGTAATATTTATGAACACAAGGTCTGCAGTAGCTCTCAGTATTGCTCTGCTGGTGCTATTTTTATCCGCTTCACTCTGGTATAGCAGGACAATAGTAGTGGTTCGTGAAAAATCTCTGCCGGAGATTAACAACCTGGATTTTGAAGTTTCAAAAGCTCTCAACACCATGGAGCTGATAGGCGAGCAGAAGATGAGAAAAGAAACTCAGCTGGATAATCTGTACAGAGAGGCAAGAGCTGGCAGAGATGTCTGGAATGAAATAGAAAAGCTTGAATCTGAAGTGGATTATCTCGAAAAACAACACTGGGGGGCAAGAGAAAAATGGATTAAATTAAGGATGCTTCAGGGGCTTTCAAAGGGTATAAAAATCGATGGGTATATAGTTGCCCTCTACTCATCTGGCTATAATGTGCCAAGAACAAAAAATCTGAATTCAATATTTGAGAAAGAGATGAGAGAACTGGAAAGCATAGAGAAACAAATTGAAATTAAGAGGCTCAGGTTGCAGGAGCTGCGAAATACTGCAAAGAGCGGGAAAGACGTCTGGAGTGAAATTGAAACTCTGAGGACTGAGATAAAAAAGCTTAAAAATGAGTACTACTACAGAAAGGAGAGGTATTATTACCTGAAGCTCCTGCAAGATTATTGTATATATTAAATTCATGACAACAAAAATCTCCACATTAGGTGTATAGAAAGTGAAACCCATGAATAAAACAGTGGTCATAGCAATTCTACTCCTGTGCACCGCGTTGGGCTGCACAGCAGAAAATGCCAGTACATCTGGAAATCTACAGGAACCTATTCAGCCAACCTTTAATAATACAGAAAAGCCAGTGGTTATAAGAGTCATGGGAAGTTTTGGCGAAGACGTTTTAAGTGTAGAGGAACTTGCTAAAGAATCAGATGTTGTTGTTATTGGCAGGGTAAGGGAGATTCTGCCGGCGAGATGGGACACCGCAGATGGAAGACAGCCTGCTGAACTGTCGGGGCATAAAATCTACACAGATGTAGTTGTTGAGGTGGAAGAATATCTCAAGAATCCCCAGCCTGAGAAGATGATTACAGTGAGAACAGAAGGAGGTAGGGCTGGAAATGTTGAGATGATAACCGGAGATGCCAGCTTCACGAGAGGGGAGAGGGTTGTGCTCTTTCTGTGGAAGAGTCCCTCTGGCGTGTATGTGGTTAAGGGTGGCGCCTTTGGGAAATTTTCTGTGGTAAACAATACAGCTATTCGCTCAGAGAAGGCTGATGGGACGGAGATACCCTTAGACATGTTTGAGAGTCTTATTGAGCATTAAAAGCCGACCACACTCACCTCTGCCACCTTCTTAGCGAGATCATACATGCCTGAGAACTTAGCACCCTCTACAAGCTCCTCCTCCTTTAATTCCCGGGCATCGGAACACAGCTTGCACAGACTTATTGGTATTTCAAGAGTCAGAACTATTTCCAGTAGTTCTAAAAAAGCTGGCAAGCCTGCTCCCTGTAGCTCTTCCTCACTGTCACCTCTGTCAAGCCAGCAGCTCTGGCAATCTCCTTTTGAGTCCTCCTCTCATTCATCAGCACTCCGGCATATAGAGGACGGCAGCGCTAATGGGATTCATGCTGGAGGTTAATCCCATGCCCCCTTGTGACAGCCCTGAAGGCTCTACCGATCTCCTTCCTCTCGATTCCTGCTGCCTCTGAGATCTCATCCAGGGTTCCTGGGACTCCACACTCCCTGCAGGCGAGGTATATTGCGGCAGCGGTAACTCCCTCTATGCTCCTGTCCTTTATCACACCCTAAAATGCTTTAAGTTTCTTAAATCCGTAGTTGTTGAGTAACCCCACAGGAGCCGTGACTCTACGATTGCAAGCACACACGGCTAATAG
>CAZCRG010000146.1:0-2732 GCA_964501105.1 Candidatus Hydrothermarchaeota archaeon
ACACTGCAGGGTGTGGAGTGGTCAGCGAGCACAACAAGGTAATTTTCCCTGACAAAGTCTATAAGTTTTACAATTGATTTATCAATTTCCTCAATAACTTTTACCTTCTTTTCTGGCTTATTATCGTGTCCTGCTTCATCTGCTTCTTTAATATTGATTAGCACAAGGTCCCTTGTCTTGAGAGCATCAATAGCCTGATCTATTCTAGCGGCATAGCTTTTTTCTGCTTCAATTATATCAAAGCCTGCCAGCTTTGTTATACCCCTTATTATTGCAGTTGTGGCTATACAGGCTGCTTTAAGACCATATTTTTCTTTAAAGTTACTTAGAGCAGGTGCAACTCCTGCACCTCTCGCTAAGAGGAAATTTGCAGGGAGCTTTCTATTTTTATTAATGGGGTGTTCTTTGAGAACTTTATGGGCTTTAAGTGAAAAGTCCCATAGTATCTCTGCTGTTCTCACAGAAGCTTTATTTTTTGCTTCAGGCTTCTTTACCTCAGTATTAATTTCGTGGGGATCAGTATCACCCACCTCATATCCCAGACCTTCGCCCCTTAGCAAAAGAGAAGCTCTATATCTCAGCGCCCTGAAGTCATAGTCAACATCAAGCTTCACTTTTTCCTTAATTTCCTTTTCAAGCTCTTCTGTATCTTCAATTCTCCCAGCTCTCCTGTCTATAACAATAAGATTCTCATCCACTGTGGCAAAATTACACCTGAAAGCTACATCACCTGGCTCCAGCTCCATACCCATGCCAGCAGCCTCAAAGGGCCCTCTACCAGTGTAGACTTTGTAGGGGTCATAGCCAAGAATGGCTAAATGTGATGTATCACTCCCTGCTCTGACTCCAGGGGAAATCGGGTCAAGAATTCCAGTTACCCCTGCTTCAGCCAGTGCATTAAAATTCTTTTTCTCTGAAACTTCAAGGGGTGTTTTTTGTCCAAGAGCTTTAACAGGTCTATCAGCCAAGCCATCTATAACAAGTATTATTGCTTTCATGTCAATGCCTCTCTCATAGTTATGCCTGGGATAAATATAAAAATTATGAGTCCTAAGCTATGCATGGATGTTTGCAATAAAGGTAGATAATCTCACAAAGAGTTATGGATGGCTTAAAGTGCTCAATGGAATTAGCCTTGAAATTGAGCAGGGAGAGAGTTTTGCCCTTCTGGGTCCCAATGGAGCAGGCAAAACCACTCTCATTAAAATTATTACAACTCTAATAAAACCTGATAGTGGCAGTGTTTTTATAAAGGGTGTTAACGCTATTGAAGAACCTTCAAAAGTAAAAAATATGTTCGGGCTCGTGTCTCATCA
The DNA here is from genome assembly GCA_964501105.1 of Candidatus Hydrothermarchaeota archaeon. GTDB lineage: Archaea > Hydrothermarchaeota > Hydrothermarchaeia > Hydrothermarchaeales > BMS3B > BMS3B. The sequence goes on from CAZCRG010000146.1 coordinate 1,317, forward strand.
TAGTTATCTTTACGAGGAGCTCACAGCCAGGGAGAATCTTGAGTTTTATGCTGAGATCTATGGTGCTGGAGAGGATAAAATAGATGCTCTATTGAGAGAGGTAAATCTCATAAAGAGAGAAGACAGCCCTGTTGAGACTTTCTCAAGGGGTATGAAGCAGAGGTTGAGTATTGCCAGAGCTTTACTCCATAATCCAGAGATTCTTATTCTCGATGAACCCACAACAGGTCTCGACTTAAACTCTAAAAAGTGGTTTTTTAGAATGGTTAAGCAGAAGAATAAGGAAGGGAAGACTGTACTTCTTACCACTCACAGTATGGAAGAGGCAGAATATCTCTGCACAAAGGCAGGGATTATGCTTGATGGCAAGCTCATAAAGGTTAAAAAAATAGATGAAGGTCTTGAGAGTGAATATTTCAAATTGACTGAGGGAGAAAATGAGGATTAAAGTAGTCTTAGCTCTTGCAAAAAAGGACCTTAAAGCTGAATTGAGAACAAAACATACAGTAAATTTTATGTTTCTATTTTCTTTTCTCTCCATAATAATTTTTTCAAGAGTTCTGGAAGACTACAAATATACTGAGGCTGGAATGGCAGTAGCTCCCGGGCTTCTCTGGCTTGTCTTTCTTTATACTGGGCTCCTTGGCATTGGAAGAGCTTTTATTAAAGAAAAAGAGCTCGGTACCCTGGATGGACTTAAACTTACACCTCTCAGCAGTACAGAAATTCTCATGGGGAAAACTCTATACAATCTCATACTGATTTTAGTTATTCAGACAATAGTCTTCCCCCTCTTTATAGTTTTCTTTGATTACCCTGTAAAGGGAAGTTTTACTCTTGCTTACACTATTCTGACTCTTGGCAATCTCAGCTTTATAGTGGTTGCATCTTCTCTTTCAAGCCTTGTACTCAATGCCAGAGCTAAAGAACTTCTACTTCCAATAATTATTCTCCCTGTGGTTTTTCCACTGGTGGTAACATCAATCTCAGCACTGAGCAAGGTGATGCTTCTGGGAGCAGGGATTATAAATATATTTGGAGAGATTAAAATTCTTCTGGGATATGTCGGAATAATGAGTGTTATTGCTATCTTAACCTTTGAATTTGCTCTTGAGGATTGATGCCATGAAGAAGTTTATAGCAAGCCTGGGAGTGGCTCTGGTTTTATTTGTTTATGGTGCCTATAATGCTTTGCTTGTTTTTGGTAAAATCTCATCGCCAGGTAATGTTGTTATGGAAGAGCTATACAGAAATGTCTTTTTCCATGTGCCTGTAAATGTTGCAGCCTATCTCGCCTTCACAATAACTCTTGCTTCAGGACTTCTATATCTAAAAACCAGGGACTTAAAGTATGACTTGATTGCAGAAAAGGCTACAAAACTTGGCGTTTTTTATATAACCTTTACTCTATTAACA
>CAZCRG010000147.1:0-2563 GCA_964501105.1 Candidatus Hydrothermarchaeota archaeon
CCTTATATCTCAGAGAGAATATTAAGGCTGAGCTTCTTCAGAAGATAGTGAGGGAGGACATAGCTTCTCTTGAGTCAGAACTGATGGGGAAGAAACTTGAGATTTTAAATCTGAGCGATAAGCCAGAGATTGAGATTGAAAGGGAGTTTTTGAAGAAAACTGTAGTTCAAAGGGGAGAAAGGAAATATTCAAGCTTTTTTCTTTCCTATCTAGTACCTCTTGTGCTTCTCTTCCCTCTCTTCTTTTCTGGCAGCCTTGTGATGGACTCTGTTGTGGGCGAGAAGGATAGAAAGACTCTTGAGCCTCTTGTTTCATCTCCTGTTCCCAGGGAAGATATTGTGAGGGGAAAATTTCTGGGCATCTGGTCTATTCTCTTCTCCCAGGCAGTTCTATGGTTTATGGCAATGAAGCTCCTCTCCATTCCAGTAGCCAATTCTGCAGCCTCCCTTTTTTTACTCGCCACTCTTCTTGCCCTGGTGGTTGCTCTGGCTATTCTTCAGGCAATGCTTTCAGAGAATATAAAGGAAGCCAATATTTCCATGATGGTCTTTTATATCTTTCTTTTTATAGCAATTATAGTAACCCTCAGTCTGGACTTCTTCATCCCGAGTAGAATATTTGAATATCTTCCAGTAAGTCTTTTTGCCAGAGTTATATCTGGAGGGAGCTTTTCTCCAGAATCCCTGCTGGTATCATCTGCTTTTACTATGGCTGTTGCAGTTTCTGCCTTGAGGGCTGCTGAGAAGTTGATTTACAGGGATGACATTGTCTTTGGAGGTAGAGTGAGCATAATAAACCTTGCCTCTGAAGCCCTGGACAGCTACTTCTCATTTTTTGAGAGTAGAAGACCTGGTGGAACTCTCCTTTTCCTTGTTCTTGTCTCCCCTCTTTCTTTTGGCATGGCTCTATCCTTTGAGCTCCTCTCAGGCTTTATTATCTTTTTCCTTCTTGGATTTTCAAAGTTCTCTATTGGTCTTGGTGTGCTGCTCTTTGCTTTTTTTGAGGAGCTTCTCAAGCCTCTGGCTCTCTATCCACTGAAGCTTAGAGGCTGGCTCCAGTGGAGGAGTTCTCTTCTGGCTGGTGTTATCGCTGGCGTCCTTTTCTTTTCACTGGAAACTCTTGCTATGAGCTATCTCCTCGAATTCCACCTTCTGGGCAGCTTCTACAGTTTTCTGGGCTTGAGGCTCTTCACCACCCTTATTATGCACTCTTTTACTGGAGCAATAGCAGGGCTGTGGTTATATTCAGGAAGGCTTCGCTATCTCGCTATAGCTGTGCTTATCCATACTTTCTTTAACTTATCTCTTGTGGGGGTGTCTCTTTGAGAGCTTCAATTGCTCTGGCAAGGAAGGAGCTGGGTGAGCTTGTGAGGGAGAAGGTTTATATTGTAGCCTTCTTTGTTCAGCTTCTCCTTGTTGTGGGGATTATTTTTGTTGCCTTCCTCTACACTTCAGTCTCAAGTCCTGAAGCAGTGCAGAGGTATATCCCCCAGCATGAGGTGAGAGTTGGAGTTTATGGCACGAGGCTGGAAATCTCAGGGCTCAGAGTGATTCCTCTTGAAGAAGATAATATCACTCTGAAGAGTCTTAACCTTGTGGCAGCCCTTTACCTTCCAGAAGACTTTGAGGAGAAGCTGGAGAGAGGCGGGAGAGTAAAAGTCACTCTTTTGCTGGATAATACAAATGTGCTCTCTGGCTATGCTGATGCCAGAATTTCTGAGACTTTGAGGGCTCTTGAGAGAGAGATGAAGCTGAAGCGTGCTGAAGAACTTGGTGTAAATAGGGAGGAGCTTTCTTCTCCGGTGGTGCTTGAAGTTCAGGGTGCCAATAAAAAAACTCAGTATCCCCCAGAGTTTATCCAGCTCATGTATGGAATTTTAATCCCCTTCATTCTACTCTTACCTACCTTTATTGCCAGTAATATGACCACTGATTTAATTGTGGGCGAGAAGGAGAAGCGAACCTATGAACTCCTTATATCAGCTCCAATATCGAAGAGAGAGATCATTCTTGGCAAGTCTATGCCTGTGGTGGCACTTTCTCTTTTGGAGGCTTTCCTCTGGATTAGGGTTCTGGAGCTCAGAGGTCTTCCAGTTTACAATGAGACTCTTCTCTTGTTCTACCTTTTACTTCTTGATGTGCTCTTTTTTGGCTTTGGGATAGCTATCTCTGCCACCTCTGAGAGTGTTAAGGATGCCAACTCCTTTGTGACCTTTCTTCTTCTTATAGCAAGCTTTATCTTCTTTGCACCCATTGCTGTTAAAAGTTCTCTGCAGAACCTCTCGCCAGCCAGTTTTATAGCCAATTTAGCCTCAAATCCTGAAGTAGCAGGAATAACTCAGCCCTTTGCCATAGCTGCCTTTTCTGCAGCTATAACAATTTTTCTGGGAGAAAAACTACTGGTATACAGGGAAAATTTGAGAGTTTAAAAAGAAGGAAAAATAGTGTAAAAAGAGGCCAGCTCTACTGCATTATTGCAGGTAGAGAGTGGCACTTTGTACAGTCTGTCTCCACGTCGTGGCAGTTGCTACAGAAGTTCTTATGCCCTTCGAACTTCTCAAAGG
>CAZCRG010000148.1:0-2561 GCA_964501105.1 Candidatus Hydrothermarchaeota archaeon
GTTCAGAAAGGGTGAGCAAGCTTCCCTGGTTGGAGTTTTTGGAAATTTAATCCTTTGTGCTTTAAAGCTCTTTATTGGCTTAATTTCAGGAAGTACTGCAGTAATAGCTGATGCCCTCCATTCCTTTTCAGATGTGCTTGTATCTGTAATCACCTATATTGGAATCAAAATAAGCAAAAAGCCTGCCGATGAAACCCATCCCTTCGGCCATTACGACGCTGAAGCAATAGCAGGGCTATTTGCAAGCATTGCTCTGGTGCTTATAAGTTTTGAATTTCTGAAATATGCCTACAATGCTCTTTTAGATCCTGCACTGGAGGTTAAAAAAGTAGCTCTTTTGGCAGTTCTAATAACCTTTCTTGTTAAGGAGCCCATGGCGAGATATACACTCAGGATAGCCAGGGAGATTAAAAGTCCTGCCCTGGAGGCAGATGCCCAGCATCACAGAAGTGATGTCTACTCTTCTATTGCAGTTCTGGTAGGAATAGTTGGAGGCTTTCTTGGATTTCCCTATCTGGATCCTCTGGTTGGTATAGTAATTGCCCTCCTGATATTCTGGGTGGGAGTTGATATTGGATGGAAAAATATCCATGCTCTCATGGGCACAGTTCCTTCCAGGGAATTTGTAAAACTAATTGAGAGAAAGGCGAGAGCTGTAAAGGGAGTTAAGGGGGTACATAATGTGAGAGTTCACACTCTTGGAGCTTTTATAAAGGTTGACCTTCATGTGTGTGTTTCTGAGGATATCTCCTTAAAGGAGGCCCACAGTATTGCTCATAGTGTGCAGAAGGAGCTCAGGGAGGGCATCCCGGAGGTGGTCTCTGCTCTGGTTCATGTGGAGCCTCTCGATGAGCACCATAGAGTAGATCATCACGGCTGCAGATGACACTTTTCCACTGCTCTCAGAAAAATATTATTAATTGTGAACACAACTTTAAGCCATGCGCTTTGCTCATCTTGCTGATACTCACCTTGGTTATAGACAGTACAATCTGGATGAGAGAGAGGAGGACTTCTACAGGGCCTTTGATGAGATTGTGGATATAATAATTGAAGAGAAGCTGGATTTTGTTGTACATAGTGGTGACCTCTTCGATGAGCCAAGACCTCATATTAAGGCTCTCGTAAGGGTCAGAGAAGCCCTGGAGAAGCTCAGTAGTCATGGTATACCCTTTATATGTATAGCAGGAAATCACGACCTTTTAATGCGAAGAGGAGCAGTACCGCCTCAGAGAGTTTTTTCAAATCTTGAGCTTCTGACGCCACGAAAACCCTTCCTTGAGTATAAAGGTCTGTTTATTGCTGGCCTGCCTTACTTTTCTAAAATCCACAGAAATGCCATGAAGAATCTTCTCGAAAATCTTTCTAAAGAGGCAAAGGAGTATGAAAAGAGTGTGCTTCTTCTACATCAGGGGATAGATAAATACTTCAATCTGGAGTTTGAGCTCAAGCTTCAGGATTTGCCTGAGAACTTTGACTACTACGCCCTGGGCCACATTCATAAGAGGGTTGTGGACACTCTTCCTTCAGGAGGTAAACTTGTCTACCCTGGCTCTACTGAGATATGGCGCATAGATGAACTGGGAGAGTATAGGAGGCAGGGTAAGGGTTTCTTTATAGTGGATACCCATGACTTTTCTGTTCAGGAGGTTAACCTCAATGGTATAAGGCCCTTTCTCAATTTTGAAATCTCAGATATTGAAGAGGTTGAGGATATTGTGGAAGAGGCAGTGAAGCTCAATACTAAACCTGTAGTTAAATTGGAGGTTAGAGGTGAGGACTTCAATGAGATTTACAGAAGGCTGCTCCTTGAGCTCAAGGAAAAGGCACTCTATCTGGACATTAAAAGGAAGGTGGAGAAAAGTGAGGGAAGTGAAGATGTTAAGGAGGAGAAAATTGACCTTACTTCGATGATTAAGGACAGCTTTGAGGGCAGTGAAGAAGAAAAAGCATTCTGTCTTAAAATCTATGAAGCAATTGTGAGAGAGGGCGCAGAGGCAGGGATAGGTCAGGCAGAAGAATTCTTCAGCCAGTGGGAGGGCAGGAAATGATAATAAAGAGAATTGAGCTGAAGAACTTCCGTTCTCATAGCAATAGTGTTGTTGAGCTTGATGAGGGAATAAGTGTAATTATAGGCGAGAATGGTTCAGGCAAGACTTCAATTCTTGAAGCCATAGGCTATGCCCTTTTCAGACTGCAGCCTGTCAAGCTTGACCAGCTTATAAGGAAGGGCTCTGATGAGATGTCAGTGGCTCTTGATTTCAGCCTTCGCGGTGAAGATTACAGAGTGATAAGGCATAGAAGTAGAGGGAAATCAAAGAAGACAGCCCTCTACAAGGTAGATGAGGGAAAGGAAAAGCTCCTGGCTCTTGGGGATGAGCCTGTAAAAGAGAGTATTGAAGCTCTGCTTGGAATAAGTGGAAATGTCTTCACCAGTGCCATATATGCAAGGCAGGGTGAGATTGACTCCCTGCTGACTTCCAGACCAGGTGAGAGAAAAGAAATTATGGGAAGGCTTATAGGCACCCAGGAACTTGAAGATGTTCATAGAGCCATGGGAG
>CAZCRG010000149.1:0-2441 GCA_964501105.1 Candidatus Hydrothermarchaeota archaeon
CGTTTATTTCCTGTGAAGTACCATATCAGGGTATGGGTATCCACTACATAAGCCAAACTATAAATCCTCCATCCTGAACAAACTTTTTTTTGCTTCTTCAATCATCTCTTCTGTTATATCCCCTCCCGGTACACTGCCAAAAAGACTTGGCTTGGGCTGATATTTTTTTTCTATATTTATTATGTCCCTTTTAATATACTCAATCTCCCTGTGGAGATTTTGAAGCTTCTTCAGGATTTCTGCCGCAGACATGTAAATCACCACATGAACAAATATAATTTTACCGTCAATAACACTCTGAAGTGGCGATACACCTCAACTTCTCTTCACCCCCGCATAAACCACTGAAGCCACTCCTGCAATCAGAGCAACCAGACTTGCAACAACCATCTTCCTGGCAAACCTCACATACTCCTTCATCTGCCGCTATCAGCTTATAGCCACCTTTCCTAGGAGCAAACTTTGTAATAGCTTCCTCTGTTTAGGTATTGTAACATTTATACTCTCCACCACAGCCTCAGCAGGCAGCATGTAGTAAACCTTAACCACATCGCCCCTCTCCAGCCTGCTCTTCCGGGTATAAAAGCCATTAGCCGATACTTTCTTTACCTGTGGCCACACTGCTGGGGCTTATGTGGACAGGTGATGTGATCACCAGATAGTTTCAACAATTCCAGATTTTATGATTTCAGAATCTCTGGTGATAAGTTCAGCCTTAAGCATTTTTGCTGTTGCAACAATAATTCTATCATGAATTTCGTCAAACTTTATTTCAGGAAGTAATTTTAGCAATTGGAAATTAAAAGAGGTAACAATAAAATTTTTGCTCATGTCTATCCTCATTAATAGATCTTCATAATCAAGTTCTATTTTCCCATTTTCCACCAGGTATAAACATTCAGCAAGCACAATTGTAGGAATGAATATTGTTGAATTTCCGGTTTCTGCGGATTTAAATATTATATCTACTCTCTCGGGCAATTTTCCGAGAATATACCACACAAAAGCATGGGTATCAGCTACGTATAACATCCTCAGCACCGGTAAATAAAGACTTCTTGGCTTCTTCTATAGCTTTTCCCAGTTCATCTTCAGAAACAAGCAACTTACCCATGCCACGGAGTGAAACAAACTTCTTTTCAAAAATTTCATCTCCCTTAAGCAAAATTAAACTTTTCAATTCCAGAATTTCTTTTTCCAAATCTTCAATTTTCTTCGTTATCTCCATCACTTTAACCACCAGACATATATTCATTCGACATTAACATGCCCAAAATTTATTTTTATTTTTCACCTCTTCCCAGCAGCATATAACATCGCCGCTACTCCAGCAATCAGCCATTATCAGCTTATAGCCACTCTTCCCCATCACAGCTTTTGAAATAACTTCTTCTGTCTTCGGTATTGTAACATTCATACTCTCCACATCAGGCTCAGCAGACAACATGTAGTAAACCTTAACCACATCTCCCCTCTCCAGCCTGCTCTTCCCATCAACATCCAATACCAATTTTCAAAAATTCTCTTTGTACATGCTTTGCTTCCATCACCCAGGAACCCTCATCCTATTTGGGTACAACTATTGCCCTTTCCGATCTCCTCAACACAGCTGTGAGATGTGAAACCTGCTGTGATAACTACCTCACATCAAATAAAATGGAGAACAATTCCCTCGAAATCCAGAAATCAATGGACCTCAACCTTGTATATATCTCGTCTGGCGACTCTTTTACCATTCCTCTTTTTACAAAGGCACGGATTATGGCAAGGGTTCCCATAACATTCATCTTGAGCGATCTTGCAAGCTGTCTCGCTTTTAAATCATCCAATAACACAAAATCTGATTTGACCTCTTTGCCCAGAGCTATCACCTCTGATTCGCCGATGCCAAGCTCGGCATTCAGCATCTGAACAAGAAACCTATTTTCTACTTCTTTAACTTCAATGAAGCCCCGTTTAATCAGTACCTCTACTACTTTCTGCACGTCATCCTCCTTTTCGGATATTTCCCTTCTCACGCCCGAGGGTATGTATATTTTCTCAAAAATTTCCGGGAGCATATCGATATAACCAAGCTTTGACAGGACGATTAAGGGAGAAGTGTTGGAAACAGCAGGCATTCAGCTACCTCAGAAGAGCTTCAGACGCCTCTTTTTCACGCTTCACTTCATCTTCTGTAAGGTAGGAATATTCCAGCCCCGTGAGTTTGAGTATCCCGGAAAGTTCCTCCCGCGACATTCCAAGTAGTTCTGCAGCCTTCGCCAGTGTCACCTGCCTGGTAAAAAGTAGACCCAGGACGGTGAAAAACTTCTCTTTTTTCTCGTAACTCTCAAACAGCGGGAATCTCTCTATTACGCTCAATTCCATAATTCAACACCATAAAAAATTCAGCTTGATAACTACTTAAAGCATTCACAAAGCTTAATTAATTAGTTGTTTTT
>CAZCRG010000150.1:0-2297 GCA_964501105.1 Candidatus Hydrothermarchaeota archaeon
GGTTATAGCAGGCCAGAGCCATCCTGTCCAGTATACAAACAAAGAGTAATAAGCATTGACGGTCTCCTCAACATCTTTCCAGGTCACAGGCTTTTTCTCTAATTCAGCTATGCGCTCTCTAAGCAGCGCATTCTCCCTGCGAAGTTCATCAACCTCTGCATTCAATACTTCTATCTGCTTACGTAGTTTTGAAAGTTCGTCTGTCTGGATCTTCACCAGCTCCTCAAGTGGCATAGTGGCATTTTTTCCTGTGTGATTTGAAACTGTTCCTGTTGTAGTAGTGGCATTAGGGGATATTTCCCGGGAAATCGGCGATAGGTTGAGTGTCATGTTCTCTTTGCTTACATTGACAGTCAGATTACCAGGAGATTTCGTGGCGTTGACAGTCAGGTTTACCACAGTGGCGTTTGTAGCATTGTTCTCTGCTGCAAAAGCAGTTGCAACCAGCAGAAGCAGGCTAAATATTATGAGTAGCCTCCTCATCCTCGTACCTCCTATATTCTTTGGCAAAATCGTAAGGTGTGAACTGTCCCTCTTTGGCCTTTCGACTTAGTGGTGGCCGTATCTTGATTTTGCGTACACTGTCCATGTTGGAGAAGTATGCGAAGGGTTTACCCAGACGTCTAAGGTTGTACGGCTCAATTTTCAGCATTCTGGCAATTTCCTCGCTCCAGTTGCGTTTGAAAAACCTCTCCTGCATCTGATCTCTAACAGCCTCGTCTATATCATGCCATGTCTGAAAATCGAGAGTCCAAGCTACGGCTTGACCGCGGGAAATTCTTGCATAGATCTGCAGCAGCGCTCTGGCACGCTTCTGATATCTGGAAAGACTGTCGAGCAGGTCCTTTGCCTTGGCAGGAGCGAAGAGATTTGCATCTGCCACAAAAAAGCTGAGTACTCGCTTGTGCTGCATTTCTTTCCACGTCTCATAAAACGCTATGAGGCAGATGAGAGATATCATGAAGCGGTCAAGCGGGTCATCCACAAAGGCAAGTGTTATCATACTTGCCTCCTTTCCTTTCAGAATCTTTTTTATGGACACGCCACTGTCTGATATAACACCTATGTTTGCAATATAGCGTATTTTGGCTGTGGATGTCTTAATGTATGCCGGAACCTCTTCCCTCTCCTCAATATAATATATGAGTGCATCTAAATCATAATCACCTTCAATCTCCTGCATGTAGCTGTAGAGAAGCATTCTCTCCACAGGCCCGCTGGGTAGAATTTTGAGTAGCATTTCGATTATCTGCTCCTCTGTTATCTTGAGAGGCATGAAAAATTTCTCCATTTCTGGATATTCTTCTATAAAATTCCTGTACTTCTGAGAGTCTGGCGTATATGCTACTGTCTTAAATCCCTGCGGCTCCAGCCCGAAGTCTTCCCTCAGAATTTTCACCATTACCGGGTCATCATTGGGCAGGTTCATGAATATGCCCTCACACTTTGCCTCCAGGGCAGGCTCAATCTCAACAACCTTGCGCTTTCTGTGCAGGTCCACCTCTTTGAGGCTCTGTGCCAGTGTGGTTTTTCCTGCGCCAGTGATGCCCACGATAGCCCTGTGCTTCACCTCCTTGCTCACCGAGACAGGGCGCCCACTTTCGGCTATCCCGATGGTGCTTTTTCCATACGTCTCCCGGGGAGCCTGAGGCGTCCAGGAAGTCTCTTCCTGATATAGTGCCTTCATCACCGCCTCGAGGCTCATGGCTTGAACCTCCTGCCAGCTTCAAAGAGGGCCTCTTGGAACCATGCCTGGAAAGCCTTGCGGTACTGATCCTTCATGATGACCTTGACTTCCCTTCCCTCCTTCCTTGTTGTGATAACTCCAAAATTCTCGAGAGCCCTCAGAGTATCGCTGATGGTTTGAATTTTCTTCTCATACCCCTCACCATACACCCATTTTGCTATCTGAGTAATTGTTGCAGGCTTTGCAGGAGAGTTTTTGCAGGCGAGAGCCATTATCACCTTTGCCCTTTCCAGAGCGGTTTGAGAGAATAGATTTTTCAGCTCACTGTAGAAGTTCTCTCGTGACTCCTGCACTTCTATGCTTTTCTTCAGGTAGTTGATGCAACCAACAGCATACTCAAGAGCTCTCTCGAGTACTGAAATCTTGTCATCAAGAAAAGTCATCTTTCTGTATTCATCCACATGCTCTGTAAATAATTTCTCGTAATCTTTTGCTATAACAAAGAATTTCTCACCGTCTTTATAGCTTACGCTACTTTTTGTTTCTGTATTCTCCACCATCCTTCATACCTCCTTATTCTCTACTTTCTTAAGCACTGAAAATTCTCAGA
>CAZCRG010000151.1:0-2070 GCA_964501105.1 Candidatus Hydrothermarchaeota archaeon
GTTCTCAACATAGTGCTGTTAGTCAAGCAGTTTGTATATTCTCAGCCTTATTTGAGATGTACATATCCAATTTTCTCAAGGGATTTTAATATTGCATAGAATACGAGTTCATTTTCTGAGAAGACTTCCACATCCACAATTTCCTTTGTAAATCTATTAATACGTTCAATTTCTTCAATTATATCCCCCAGTATAATCTCCAAGCTTCGTTTAGACATAAACCACCTCTTCTAATATATATGACTTTAGACTTGGCTTTAGAGCGGTTTTACTGATAAGGTCAACTTTTATATTGAGTAATTCTTCAAGGTAGAACTTTAAATCCATGTAGTTGTCAAAGGTTTTGTATTCTTCTTTAAATTCCACAAGTATATCAATATCGCTATTTTCTTTCTGTTCTTCTCTCACAAAGGAGCCAAATATGCCCAGTTCTTTAATTCCAAATTTTTCTTTTAATTCTTTACTGTGTTTTTTCAGAATTTCCTTTATCTCTCTTAGACTCCTCATGTCCCCACCTTTTGATTTATATTTTCTCTCTCTTTAATTAAATGATTAACCCTCACCTTCCCGGTAAGCAGGTCTTCCATAAGCCCATGCTTAATGTGTATGTATTTCTCTATGATTCTATTGGTCTTCTCTATGGCGTTGTCTATTGTCTCAAAGATTTCGGAGATTTTGTGTTGTTCAAGGAAGGAAGAAGGAACCAGAAATGAAAGATTTTTCAGGCCACTTTTATTTATTACTTCAAAAGTACTGCAATTAGACAAGTTTTATAGTTGACAATTCCAGAAAATTAGTCAAAACCAACCGAATATGTGCTCTAACACTAACCAAAATGCCTTTTTTAGAATTTTGTCTAATTTGTAACTAATTTTTATGCGATATGGAATTTTCTGGTAAACTCAGCATTTCCTTGTAAGAAAGGTGTTCCTATTCTCCTTTCATTAATTACATTCGAAGGTGGAGATTGTCCCATATTAACATCAGCAACTTCTCCCAGTCTTACTCTCTTCCACCCTTCCGGCAAATCTTTCATAAAAGGGAAGCTCCTATACCATCTTCTCGTCTTCTCCGTTGCGGCTTCTGCCCTTAAGTGCTCTTTTCATGCTCTTCCACTATTTTCAGGGAACATCTACACTCATATTTATGGCAATCTCAGCTATATCGCTGGAGTAGCTGGCAATGCGATTGAGGCTGTCCATTACTCCTTTTAGGAGCATAGCTCTGTTGGCTTTAATATTGCTCTCGAAGAGTTTATTGAGGGTATCTTCACAGATTTCCCTTATCTCTATCAGGTCTGTAAAAACCTCTAGGGCTGAGGCCATGTCAAGGGAAAAGAAAGATTTTGAAGCTTTCTGGAAGGTGTGAGTTACCAGTCTGAGGATTTTTGCAAAGTCTGCCATATCTTTAGTGCCCTCTTCAGCCAGCTTCAGGTAAATCTCTGCAATATTCTCGCAGTGATCTGAGATGCGCTCAAAGTTTTTAACCACCATTCTGTAACCTAAGGCATCTCTCGGGTTTGCTATTCCCAGTTTTTCAGCAAGGTGGGAATATCTCACTACACTCTTAAGCTGTCTGACTACAAGAAAGTAAAGTCTGTCAACTTCCTTCTCCCTTACAGATATATCTCTGGCAAGAGCTTCTTCACCTTCCTCAAATACCTTGGTAAGCTCTGAGAGCATTGAGCTAACTATAAGATGAATTCTGCGCAGAGCTTTAGGTGTGGGAAGTTTGCGTTCATTGAGAAGAATCTCAAGAGTTAGAGCTTCATCGGTGTCTTCGACAATCTCAACTCCAATTAAAAGCTCTGATATATGTCTTGCCACCTCTCTGTATTTGAGATGCTGGGCATGGTCCAGAATAATTTTAAGGGTGTCGTAGCCTATGAGGTAGTAGGAGATAAGGAGCTTCTCAAGGGCTTCTGAACTCTCAACTTCAGATGCCTTTATCACAACCTCCCTGCTCTCCTCTTCCTTTTCTTTCACCTCTATTGTAAGAGAGCTATGAGTTTCAGTAACAAAGACTGTGTCACCTTCTTTAAGTCCTACCCGTTCAACCCATTTTTTTGGC
>CAZCRG010000152.1:0-1961 GCA_964501105.1 Candidatus Hydrothermarchaeota archaeon
GAGCCTTAAACGATTCAGAAAGTTTTATACGTACTCTTGAGAAAATAGTAACGGATTATTCTTAATCTTTTCAAATTAAGGTGGTATTATGAAAAGTGTTGTTGTAATTGGCGGCGGGATTTCAGGGCTCGCGACTGCCTTCTATATTAAAAAGCTCTCTCAGGAGGCTGGTAAAGAGGTAGAGGTTACTCTTCTTGAAGCTTCTGGAAGAGTGGGTGGGAAAATCTTGAGTGATAAACAAGATGGTTATCTCTGCGAAGTTGGAGCTAACGGCTTTCTTGACAACAAGCCCTTTACTCTTGAGCTCTGTGACCATCTCGGTATAAGTGATAAACTCCTGCCCAGTAATGACAATGCTAGAAGAAGGTTTATATGTATAAATGGGAAGCTGAAGGAGCTTCCTTCCAGTGCACTGGGCTTTGTTTTCTCAGATATTTTATCCTGGAAGGGGAAGCTGAGAATAGCTCTTGAGATTTTCACAGAGCCTCCCAAGGAGGAGGATGAGACTATAGCAAGTTTTGTTAAACGCCACCTGGGTGAGGAGGCTCTTAAGAAGCTTGTTGCACCCATGGTGAGCGGCGTCTTTGCTGGAGATCCCTACAAAATGAGCCTTAAGAGCGCTTTCCCTATTATGTACCATCTTGAACAGGAGGGGGAAGGCAGCCTGATTAAGGCAACTCTGAAGAGAATGAAGAAAGCAAAGGAGATGAAAAAGAAGCAGGAGGAACTGGAGAAGCAGGGAAAGAGGACCTATAAGGCTGGGAGTGCCGCTGGTCCAGGAGGAGTTCTCACTTCTTTTCCTGATGGAATTGAATATCTTGCTAAGACTCTTGAGAAAGCTCTTGGAGAGAGTGTGAGGCTTAATACAAAGGCTACAAGGGTTGAAAAGAGGGATGGTAAGTATATTGTGGCCTATGAGGGCGAGCAGGGGCCAGGTGCCCTTGAGGCAGATGCAGTTGTGGCTGCTACTCCAGCTTATTCTACAGCAGAGCTCATGAAGTATCTTGATGAGGAGATTACTTCAAATCTTGGACAGATTCCCTATACAAAGCTGGCTGTAATCTGCTTTGGCTATGATAAGAGTGAGATTAATCATGATCTCCAGGGTTTTGGTTTTCTGGTACCTTTTGAGGAGAATAAGACTATTCTGGGCTGCCTCTGGGACTCCAGCATGTTTGACTACAGGGCGCCAAAGGGCAAGGCACTGCTTCGAATGATGGTGGGAGGCGCAAGAGCAGAGAGCAAGGCAATGCTCGGCGATGAGGATATGATTGAAGCAGTAAAGCAGGATCTAAGGGATATTATGGGTATTGAGGCGGAGCCTGAGTTTATTAAGATATACAGGCACAGAAGGGCAATACCTCAGTATAATGTTGGGCACAGCAAGATTCTTGAAAGGCTCGATGAAAGGTTGAAGGAGCATAGAGGGCTGTTCTTAACTGGCAATGCCTACAGAGGTGTGGGAATAAATGACTGTGTTCATCAAGCAAAGGTGACTGCTGATAGGGTGGTTAATTTGCTATAGGTTTTTTAGTATTGGTTTTCCATAGTTTAAGTTAGAACTAAAATTTACCAAAATTATCATAAATTTGTAGTTTTTCAAATACTGCTTGTTTGACCTGATGGCTGAGTCTAAATGTTTAACGGCGTAGCTTTGTTATTACTCGGTGATAAGATGAGTTTATCATCTGTATATACTCTTCTCTCTTTTCAATAAGAATGCTAATAACATGTATAAAAAGACCAACAAGCAGAGCAAATAGCAAATTTCTTATTATTATTGGATTTTTATAGCTTGTCCAGAGAACATACCTCATTTTATCTGAGTTTTCTAGATATATATTGAAGGTGTATGCGGGAATTCTCCGATCAATGTTTTGGTAAGGTATAGCCTTATCATAGGTGGTATAGTATCCTTTGTTATATGGAATAATTATGCAGGGATTTGAGCATTGATATTT
>CAZCRG010000153.1:0-1654 GCA_964501105.1 Candidatus Hydrothermarchaeota archaeon
TTGCCACCAATAAGGAGCACTTCTTCTATGTCAGAGATGAGCTTGAGGATATTGTATCAGAGGATAATATAATCAGGGAGCCCTGTAGAAAGAATACAGCACCTGCAATTGCCCTGGCTTCGCTCTTTATTGCTGAAAATTATGGAGACGAGAGCTTCCTTACAATGCCCAGTGACCACGTTTTAAGAGAGGATTTTTTCCAGGTAGCCTCGAAGGCAGAGGGTATCTCAAAGGAAAATCTTGTGACTTTTGGAATTAAACCCTGTTATCCAGCCACAGGCTATGGGTATATAAAGCCAGGTGATTCTCTTGGTGTGGGCAGTAGAGTTGAGAAATTTATTGAAAAACCATCCAGAGATAAAGCCGAGCAGCTTATAAAAGAGGACTGTCTCTGGAATTCAGGCATTTTCCTCTTTTCTCCTTCTGTACTTGCAGAGGAGTTCAGAACTCATGTTCCTGAGATAGCACAGTATATGCACAGCTATAAAGAGCTTCTCAGCAACTACGAGAAGCTGCCCGCCATCAGCATAGACTATGCCATAATGGAGAAGTCTTCCCGCTCAGCAGTTGTGCCCTACCACGGCGAGTGGCAGGATATAGGCTCCTGGAAGAGCGTCTATGAACTCATGCCAAAGGATGGAAAAGGAAATGCAGTAAAGGGTGATGCTGTTGTTTATAATACTAAATCTTCTTTAATATATGGAGAGGATAGACTTGTAGCCTGCTTAGGACTTGAGGATGTTGTTGTAGTTGATACAAGAGATGCTTTGCTTGTTGCAAATAAAGAAAGAGCTGAAGAGGTAAAAATAATAGCTGAAGAACTCAATAAAAAGGGAAGGAGTGAAGCAATAATACACAATACTGTGCACAAACCCTGGGGGTATTATACAATACTTGAGGATGGAGAGCGCTACAAAGTAAAAAGACTCTGCCTCTACCCTGGCAAGTGCATCTCACTGCAAAGGCACCACCACAGGGCAGAGCACTGGATTGTTGTCAGAGGTACTGCAAAAGTATATAAAGGGGATATAGATGATAATGTATTTGTTCATGAGAATGAGAGTATATACATACCAAAGTCTGTAACTCACAGACTTGAGAACCCTGGAAAAGTCAACCTCCACCTGATTGAGATTCAGACTGGAGAGTATATAGAGGAGGACGACATAGAGAGGTTTGAGGACAGCTACGGGAGAAAGTAGTTAATAATAAATAGTATGTCGGTATCAAGTTGTGATAGGTGATATAGATATGGCTAAGAAGAGAATATTGGTAACTGGCGCAGGTGGTTTCATAGGAAGCCATCTGGTAAAGAGACTGAAACGTGATGGACACTGGGTCAGAGGCGTGGATCTTAAGTATCCAGAATTTGCACCAACTGAGGCAGATGAGTTCATTATTGGTGACCTTCGTGACCAGAAGGTTTGTGAGCTTGTTGTAGATGAATCAATAGATGAGATATATCAGCTGGCGGCTGATATGGGTGGTGCTGGATTTGTATTCACAGGTGAGAACGATGCGGATATTATGCATAATTCAGCCATTATTAATCTGACTATTGTGGAACAGTCTGTAAGAAAGAATGTAACGAAGGTATTCTACTCCTCTTATGCCGTTATATATCCAGAATAACACCAGATGGGCCCCGAAACTC
>CAZCRG010000154.1:0-1649 GCA_964501105.1 Candidatus Hydrothermarchaeota archaeon
ACCACACCTCATAGGCAACATAGTCGTAGCCTCTTCTCACAGTGCGGTTTACAACCACTAAAAACTACTTCTGCAGCAACCACTTCCATAGAGGCTTATAGATGATTTTCCTGCCCCTGATTTCTTCTTTTCTTTCGAGGTCGTCGGTTATTATCAAGCCAGATTTCAAACCGAATTTCTCCATTGCCTCAAGCAAACCATTGATCTCTCTTTCCTTATTCTCCTCACTTATTTCAAAACAGACCTGCAGGGCTTCTTTTACATTTCCATTTTCCACAATCAGAAAATCGCACTCATGCTTATTCTTCCAGTAGTAAACATCCTTGCCTCTTCTCTTAAGCTCAATAAAAACAGCATTTTCATAAAGCCTGCCAGTATCCCTGGAAATTTTAAATGCAACCGCATTTATTAAGCCAGTGTCAATAACATAAACTTTTTTTGGATTTGCAAACTGCTCCTTGAGTTTGCCGTACTTCGGAACCAGAAATATCAGGTTTACATCTGTTATATAAGAAATATAGGTGAACAGCGTATTTTTGCTTATTTTTCTCCCCTGAGATTTCAGATAGTTGTAGTACTTGTTCACTGAAAAATAGGAGGAGAAGTTGTTGATGAGATAGAGGAGCATCTCCCTTACCACATCAAAGTTCCTTATCCTGTATCTCTCCACAAGATCCTTGTAGAAAATCAGATCAAAATATTCCTGAAGAATTTTTGTTTTCAGCATTTCATCCTTATCAACAATCTCAGGGAATCCTCCAAATTCTATATACTCTCCCAGGAACTTTTTTATCTTGTATCTCTGCGGCTTATACTCAAAGTGCCTTTCCAGCTCTAATCCCTTAGCCCTTAAAAATTCCCTGAAAGAATAGGGGAAAATGAAGTAGCTCAGCGTCCTCCCTCTTAGCTGCGTCGCAATTTCCCTGCTCAGCAACTTTGAGCTTGAGCCGGTGATGCATATCTCAGCATTCTCCTGTTCATAGAGTCTCCTTACAAAATACTCCCAGTAAGGAACTGCCTGAATTTCATCAAAGAATATGTATATCTTCTTTCCCTTATTTTCAGGATAGAGCTCGTAGTAAGCCTCCAATATCAAATCAAGCTCTTCTTTTTTTATCGGCAATAATCGCTCATCCTCAAAATTTATGTATATTATCCTGTCCCTGAGTTTTTTCCTTTTAAGCATGTTCATGTTCTGATATATGAAAAAGGTTTTTCCAGCTCTTCTTGCTCCTATAATTGAGTTTATCTTACCTGCATAGTGCGGCTTAAGCTCCCGCTCCACCAGTCCTACCTCTCTATCCTGGGCAAGTATTATGAGCCTCTTAAGCGTTTCCTTATCCATACCCGATATACTGGTAAAATTACTTATAAATCTTTCCCTGTGTACAGGATAAATATGGGGGGTGACCACTCCGGTGAAACAATTGAACAGGATGTGAAACCTTGCACAATATAGCTGTATCTGTATAGGTAAAAGTACGGACATTTCTACCTTCTCAACCCCGCATACACCACCGCCGCCACCCCAGCAAGCAACGCCACAAAGCTTGCAATTACCATCTTCCTGGCAAACCTAACATACTCCTCATCTGCCACTATCAGCCTATACCCACTCTTCCCAAAGACAGCCTTTGAAACCGCCTCCT
>CAZCRG010000155.1:0-1524 GCA_964501105.1 Candidatus Hydrothermarchaeota archaeon
CTATCCCATAAACTCTTTCAGAGCTTTCTCTATAAGTTCCAGCCTTCGCTCCATAGAAGATATTCTTGCGCTCTGTAGTTTTTCTACTTCCAGGAGTTTCTTTGGATCTAACCACGTATCACAGCGAACACACTTTTCCAGTTCAGCATTATTGACAAAGCCACAGCGAATACACTTGACACCTCTTTTCTTTTTCTCTTCGATAAGGCCAACTCTCTTCCTGTGGTAGTTTTCCACCTCTTTATCGGTAATTCTGGAGCCGTATTTCGATGGCATTACTGATTTTGGAGACCAGCCACGTTCTGCTCTTCTCACGTTATCAGGCACGCCATTAAGCTGGTCCCTTCCCTCTGCAAAAAACCTTGCCAGGTGAGTATAAATTCTCTTTGTAATTTGGTCTTCAGGATGTAGCCTATTCCACTTAGTCTTATAATGCCTCATAGCATTTCTTACATCAGTATACTCAATAGCAGCAGGTGCATTTTTTCTGTTTTTCAACCAGAAAGGTAATTTTGGGTCATCTGGGTTATATCCCAGGCTTTTAAGAAATATCTCACGTTCTAAGATGTAAGCTTTTATTGCCTCATATGCCTCAACGTCATCTACTGCTGAAACAATTAAAGTGGCAATAACTTTCTCTTTGTTTTTATCTCTAATATAAAATTTGAATCCCAAGTCTATCTCTTCCACATCCTCATATAGGAGTGAACCAATTCCACCAATTCTGGGACCCTTAAGTTTCTGTAATTTAAATAGCGCTCTATACTTTGCGTTAGCCACTGAAGCAAGTTTATCCCATATTTCACCAATTTCATCGAAACTTGGCAAATTTCTGCGTTTCACATCACTGTTTGGTGTTTCAACAGAGATGTGAGCTACCTCCTGTGGATACAGAGGATTTCTTTTCTTAGAAAAACCAGTTACAAGGAAGTACTTTATACTGTCGAGAGACTCTTTTCCAGGATAATCTTCTGGATACCAGTACTTTGCTCGCAACCATCGCATGAACTTTCTGATATTGACTTTGAAGTGGTAGACTGCCCAGTCCCCGGAAATTTTCTCATCTAACCCTCGTGCTTTTCTTTCCTTCCTGACCTTCTCAAAATGTTTTTGTATTTTAATTAGAGCTTCGTCAAAATGTCTTGCCTGTGCATAATGAAACTCAACATCATATGGCCAGAACTTCATGAAATTGTAAAGAGATTGTAGTTGGCTTCTCCTACCAGCAGTTTTGAGTTGTTTACCAAATGAACCAGAAGCACAATGCTCATCAAATTCTAAAATTAATCTTTTATTTTCTTCATTGATAAAGTCACTATTTTTCATCGCTTTTATGTATTTCTTTAGACTTTTCTCATATCCAAAAAAGTCACTCAATATCATCCCTCCCACATAAAAATAAGAAAAGTAAGCCCTGGGGGGGATTTGAACCCCCGACCTGCTGATTTCCCGCAGCTGAACTGTTACGAGTCAGCCGCTCTCCCAACTGAGCTACCAGGTCAGCTTATTTAATTATTTAACTTT
>CAZCRG010000156.1:0-1515 GCA_964501105.1 Candidatus Hydrothermarchaeota archaeon
AGGCAGAGCCACCCGTCTGCTAACACTAAGGGGCCTGCGCGTAGTGTCCACTCGCCTGTATCGGGGTCCCTCACGGCGGCTGCGCTCAGCCCAACTTTCGTTGCCCCTGGTCCAGAGGTGCGGAGTGCTTTGAAGTTTGCTTCGACGAACTCAAGAATGTCACTCTTTGCAGTTGCTGGATCTCCTATCAACAGAATATGAGAATCACCTCGCTGGGTGTTGCCATCCGGCAGCTTCTCAGGCGGAGCTCCGAAAAGCCAGAGCCCAACGCCTTCTTTGACTTTATCCAGGCCTACAATATGCGGTGCAATGCTCTGCGTTATTTCCCGGTGAATATTTGGGTCCTCTGCAAGCTCCTTGAACTCCCTTATCTCCTCAGGAGTGAAGTCCCACCTCCTCGAGCGGTCATCCTCGAACTCCACATAATTGGCTACTACATACTTCCTGGCATCTCTGGTTCTCTTTCTACCTCTTCTGTCGTGGCGTATTTCGAGCACTCCAGAGACCTTTACATGAGCTCCCCAGACTCTCTCCTGGGTGAGGTCGTCCTCCACAATCACAGTGACCTGGCGGGGCTGTGTACCCTGAGCTTTCTCAAAGTGTTCCTGCACTTTGAGGAGCTGCACATCTTTATATGTACTCTTTTCTTTCAGCAGGCGGAAGCTACTCTTCTTCCCACATTCGTCGCACATGTAGGGCTCTATGAGATCATCACTTCCATTTTCCTGTTCTATATACATCACATGATTACAGCGCCTGCACTCAAAAGCAGCAAGCTTACACCTCTGCTTAATCTCGCTGATGCTGACCATCACACCTTCAAAACTGACAAACTTTGATATATAACTGGAGCGACCCAGATCAGAGACTAGTGTCTGATTGGGCACGTTCTTGAACCTGACTGTCAGCCGCGCATCTTCATTAATTGTAGAGGATATCAATCTTACAGCCCGCTCTGCTGCTTTGAGAATTTCTGAAGGATTTTGTAGTATTTCCTCAGCAAGCCGGAAGTCATATCGTTCTATGTCTTCAAAGTCTATTTCCACACTCTTGGTAGTCGGGTAATACTTCGCAGATCTCAATATCGCCTTACGGTACTTCAAATCGACGAAAATTTTCAAAAATCTCTTTATAGCCTCTTTAGTGGCCATTTCTTCCATTTTTTCATTTCCTCCCTCAGTTTCTTTACAGGAATTCCAAGGTCTTTGCTCCACTCAAGTAGAGCAAACTCCAGCTTCCTGGGATCATTAAACTTTACTAAATGCTGAACCGCCTCGTGGAGGCGGTAGTCTGGCTTCTCAAAGTTACGTGAGTATTCTGCGATTCTCTTAGCTTCCTCAACACCAACAGCCTCAATTGCTACCTGTGTACAGGCAGCAAGCAGCATCGGATCCATGTTTGCCAGTCTATAGAATGAGAGCTTTCTTGTGCCGTCTTGCCTGCTCCTAGCCTTTTTCTGAATTATTGCCAGAACCTGGTGGTCTATTTCTCTGTGTTCTTCAATCAATCCAGCAC
>CAZCRG010000157.1:0-1502 GCA_964501105.1 Candidatus Hydrothermarchaeota archaeon
GTCCCGATCTGGATATCCTTTATCTTTACACCAGGCATAAACTTGTTCCTCACTATTTCTGCTGTATCCACTGCTCTTGAAATAGCCCTGCCTCTTGACTTGATGGTTACTTCGCTGGCGTTGTTCAACTGGGTCGCTACAGCAAGCACATAGCTCATTACAGGTTTGTTGCCGATATATACTACGTTGTCTTCTGCCATACTATCGACCTCCTCGATGTAGTTAGTTCTAGTGCTATTTATATATTTCGATAACAATAAAAAAAGAGGGTAAAATTAGAGGCTCTTCATAAAGGCTTCAATTTTTTCAGAGCCTTCGTTGGCCTCCAGGGTGAGGAAAGGTATATCAATAGTTTCCTTTATGGTATCATGTGAGCTATAGGTGCAGAGATTTCCAAAGGGATCCTGCTTGTGGTATATCACTGCATCTATGTCGTAGTGCTTGACAAGCCTCTTGAAGTGCTCTGCATCCTCCTGGGCAGTTCCTAAGCCTGGCTGCTTGGCATACCACTCGGCGAGAGTTTCCAATGGATCGCCATCTTCAGGAATATAGTCGAGATGCATTGTGAAGCGCTGGAAGGGCCAGGCAGCTGTAACAATTCCACCATTGGAGTCTATAGGATTCAAAAATTCGCTCCTGAAGCCTCCAGCCAGGAGGATTTTCTTGCCTTCGTAGCCTATTCCCTTCTCAACTCTATCCCTGAGCTCGTCTTCCAGCAGGTACATGGCACCGAGGAGTTCTTCAACTCTACCTCCTATATAGTCGCTACATATAACCTTTAGGTTGTAAATGTCAAAGCTCTTCAGGGGATGAGGTTCTGCTTTGACAAGCTCATCTATGTTGGAGAAAACTCTTGTTACCTCGTTGGTAGTGCGAATCTGCTTGAGAATCTTCTCGTCTGTTATTTTTTTACCTGTAAGTTTTTCGAGCTTCTCCTTGATATAGAGAAGTTTCTGGTAGATGGCTTCCTTTCTTTCTTTTCTGGATAAGCCCTGCTCTATCTCAATAAAATCAAAGTCCCAGTCTGTGCCTACATCTTTGAGAAGAGAAATCCACTCTTCATGCTTGGGCTGGAAGTCAGTTATAACCCAGTCGTAGCCTGGGCAGGCACCCATAATTGGTGAACCAGCGCTTCCGGCTATATATCTGCAAACACACTCTCCAACGCCAAAGTGATATATATATCGGGACATTTCATAGTTGCCCTTTATTATCTTCCTGTTCAAGTCTTCCCTTCTTTTATAAATTACAGTAAAGACATCTGAAGCAAGAATAAGCTCCAAGGGTGAGTTTTCCAGTACACCTACAACTTTGCCGCCTCTTTTTAGATGTTTTGCCCAGGCATCCCATACAGTTGCATTATACTGATAAATTTTCCTTATCCCCTCAAGCTCACGAATATCACTATATACAGGCATTAACTTACTATCCACACTAAGAGCTGTTCTAGAGAGCATTCTACCACCTCTAGTAAATAATAAGATGCTTAACTATATTTATAG